>NZ_JAXARY010000002.1:0-297860 GCF_033949435.1 Methylomonas defluvii
TCTATCGCGGGTTCGTAGCCAGTCACTTTTTCATCTTCCACGGTTCAAGTCGTTGTATTCTCCATTACAAATCCAGTTAGGGACAGTATCAATACAGGGAAGTTATTTTTGGCGAAATCCTAAAAGCGTAAGAAGCTCATAGGGTGTCACTTGAACGTGCCCTTAAGAGTATTTTTTAGCATTTCCTCAATTTCTTTCTTGGCTTCTGGAATCAGTATTTCTTTGGCTTGCTCAATACCAGCTTCTTTTAGGTCGCAAAGCATTATCTGGTGTCCGCAAAATACGCATTTTACAAAATCATCATCTTGGACATTCTCGGGTTGCTCAAAGTCTGTGTACCCACATTGTGGACATTGAATTGTTACATGAGTTGTTTTTATCATTCTGCAATCTCCAATAGAATGTAACAAATAATTAAATAGTCAGGGTGGGCACGGTTTTTGTGCCCACGCGGAATTAAAGCAATCTCGCGATATGGTGGGCAGAAAAGCGTTGCCCACCCTACGTTTGAATACGGCTTGCTCAGTTTGGTGCATATAGGTATTTATCACCAACCCGACTCCTTTCTCACCTACACCTCACGGCGCAATCATCCCATTGTGCAAATAGCTTTCTTCGTAATTAAACACGATATTCGCATCCGGCAAGACCAGCGATTCGTCCTTGCCTTTGTAGTCCAAACGAAACAATAAATCCTTGATGATATTGATCCGTGCGGCTTGTTTATCGTCGGATCTAACGACAGTCCAGGGCGCGGATAAATGGTGGGTTCTGGCAAACATGATATTGCGGGCTTCGCTGTATTGCTGCCAGTGTTTTTGGGCTTCCTTGTCGATGGGGCTGATTTTCCATTGTTTCAGCGGATCTTTTTGGCGTTGTTTTAAGCGTTCTTTTTGTTCGGCTTTGCTGATGTCCAGATAGTATTTCAGCAGTTTGATGCCGGAGCGCACCAGCAACTGTTCGTAATGCGAGACGGTTTCGATGAACTCGTGGTATTCGTCATCGTTGCAAAATCCCATCACCCGCTCCACGCCGGCCCGGTTGTACCAACTGCGATTGAACAACACCATTTCCTGGGCGGCCGGCAAATGGTGGGTGTAGCGTTGAAAATACCAGGTGCTGAGATCGCGGTCGGACGGTTTACCCAGTGCCACCACCCGGATTTCCCGGGGGCTAAGATGTTGAATGATGCGCTTGATGGTGCCGTCTTTACCGCCGGCATCGCGGCCTTCCAGGATGATCAGGATTTTGTCGCCATGCTTGATGATATGGTTCTGTAACTTGACCAGTTCCACCTGCAATTGCTGCAAGGTATCTTTGTAGACCTGTTTGTCGGACTTTGGTGGGTGTTTTTTGCTCATAGTTACCTGCCTGTCTAAAAGGGTTTCCACCGTTCCGGCTTATTCAACCGCGTTGTCGCTCACTGCCCATTCTTACCCGCAAAATCAGATTTTTCTTTTGCTTCCTGAGTTCCAGAATGTCTTCGACGTTTTTTTCGTTGAGAATCTGATTCTTTAAATACAACACGTCGTTACAAATAATCTCGGCGGCTTCCATGCCTGCTTGCAACTGGGTCCAGGAAATTTCGATTATCGGCCGTTCGTCGACAGTTTCCGATTCGGCGAGCAGCGCCAGAAAGGTATCAACCACCCGTGGGTCGTAGTCCTTGGCTTTTTTGCTCAGCAGCCGTTCTTTCACTTGCTCGGTCGTCATCGCGGTGCCGGTGATCGAGCCGTCCAGATAATTGATATAGTCGCGCACCAGAGTCAATATCCTTGTACCCAAGGGTATCTCCGCGCCCGCCCAACCCAAAGGTTGGCCGGAACCGTCGAAATGTTCGTATTGGGCGGCGATGAGTTCGGCGGCGTTATGCAAGGGTTCCAGGCCTTTTAATAGCGTTTGCCCTTCCAAAGCGTGGTTTAAATAGCGTTTGCGTTGCAGGCTGTTCATGCTTAACAAAGCCTGGGTCAGCAAACTGTCCGGCAAGCTCATTTTGCCGATTTGCAGCAACAGGCCGGCATACACTACATCCTTCAGTGCGGCGGCATCCATGCCCAGCCGCCGCCCTACTTCCCTGGCATTTTCCGCCACATATTTGGCGTGACCGCTTTTGATACCCGGCCGCATTTCAATGGTTTTGGCGAACACCTTAACCGAATCGGCATACTGTTTTTTCAAGGCATCGTGGGCTTGATCGATCATCTGCAAGGACTTTCTCAACTGCTCGGTGCGTTTTTCGACCTTGTCTTCCAAACCGGCGTTCAGCTCTTTCAGCTCCTGATTTTGCCGGTTGATAATATCGAACAGCTGCCGACGTTCGTCGCGCAGGCGCTTTTGTTCCAGCGCGTTGTTCACCAGAATTTTCAGTTCGTTGTCTTCCCAAGGCTTGCTGCAATAACTGTAGATCTTGCCTTTGTTGACGGCGGCGATGGTCGATTCAATGTCGGCATAGCCGGTCAATAAAATCCGCACGATATTCGGCCAGCGTTCGGCAGCTCTGGTCAGAAACTCGGCCCCATCCATCTGCGGCATACGCATGTCGGAGATAATCAGATCGATAGGCTGTTGCGCCAAAATCTCCAGGCCGTCGGCGCCGCTCTCCGCCATATAGACTTGATATTCCGCACCGCGAAACAGGCGTCGCAGGGCCTTTAAGACATTGGGTTCGTCATCGACGAATAATAAATTGGCAACGGTTTGGGGGTCTGGGGATAGCTCGGTCATGGCGCGGCTGCGATAATCGTTAACTGGCAGGGGTACGGGTCGGCAAATAAATCCGGAACCGAGTTCCTCGGCCTATTTCCGAATCTATCTCGATACGACCATGATGGTCCTGGATGATTTTGTACGATAGCGACAAGCCCAGGCCGGTACCTTTACCGACCGGCTTGGTGGTAAAAAACGGATCGAATATCCGCATTCGGGTTGCCTCGCTCATACCTTGGCCGTTATCCTCCACGTCCACCCAAACCCAATCGGCATCCTGATAACCGGTACGCACCGTGATTTTGCCGAAATCTTCAATGGCTTGCGCGGCGTTGACCAATAGATTCATGAATACCTGATTCAACTGCGCGCCAACGCATTCGAAAGGTTTGATACCGCCGTATTCCTTCACCACTTCGGCCTTGTATTTCAGTTCGTTGTTGACGATATTCAAGGTGGCATCAATCCCGGCTTCCAAATCGAACATCTCCCGGCCCTGCTTATCGATCCGGGAAAAATCGCGTAAATCCTGGACGATTTTCTTCGCGCGAGTCGCGCCTTCCAGCGACTCTTCCACCAGGTCGGCGGCGTCATCTTTCAGAAAATCCAGATCGACCGTATTTTTAAACTGTTTAAAAGCTTGCACGTCCGGGTGGTTATCCGCCAGTTGCCCGGCCAGACGCTCAGCCAATTCGGCGGCCTTGATGAGTTCTTGTATGTATTGTTTCAGGCTGTTGAGGTTGGAATAAATATAACCGAGCGGATTATTGATCTCATGCGCCACCCCGGCCGCCAATTGGCCGATAGAGGCCATTTTTTCCGATTGCACCAGATGGGCCTGAGTTTCCTGGAGTTTCTGATTGAGCAGGGTTTGCTGGTTTTTTTCCATCTGCAGCGTCTGATTCGCTTCTGTCAGCGCTTGGGTGCGCTCGCGAACCCGTTCTTCCAGTTGTTGGTTCAGTTTCAGCAAAGCGGTTTCCGCCTGCTTTTGCGTGCTGATGTCCATCCCGCAGCCCATCAAGCCGGCAAATTTACCGTTCTTGCGCATCCTGGGCACGGCGGTTTCCAGAATCCAGGTTTCCTTGGCATCCTCGGTACACAGCCGGTACTGAATCTTGAACTTGGTTAATTCCTGCGCGGCTTGCTGATAGGTCTGCACCACCTTGTCCCTATCGTCGGGGTGTATCGTGTTCAGCCATTGCCGGCGGTCGACGAAACCGCGTTCGATGTGAAAGGTTTTAAACCAGAAACGATTGCAAAAAATCGGCAGGTTTTTGGCGTTGGTGATCCAGATCAGGGCCGGGAGATGGTCGGCAAGTTCCTTGAAACGCTCTTCGCTTTCCCGCAAGGCCGAATACAAATTGCTGTGCAAAATATCGACATGTTCATCCTTATCGATACTGACTTGCTCGGCGTCGATGCCTTGATTAAGGCTGATCGCCATCAACTTGTCGGTTTTTAAAATATGGTGGCAAAGCCAATCCACCAAAAAATCCAACAGATCCTTGGAAATGACCGAAACATCGGATTGCGCCTCGACATGCACTTGCTGCATTTTATCGATAAATTCTTGATGTTGCTGGCAATGCTGGTCCTGCATCCGCGGATTGAAGCCTGCCTCCATCATCAGTTGCTCTTCGTGTTGGAAGTGCTCGACGGTGTACTCGACCAACTGCTTGACGGTTTCCAGCACGGTTTGCAGGTCTGCGCCCAAGGCGTTTAGTTCATCCAGGCGATTAATCAACGCGACCAGTTGCCGATGCTGATTATCCACACTTTCTATACCAACCAATAGTTGGTCGTTCCACGTTAAAATACTCATCCGCGATCCATTCTCAGGAGGGTCAAGTCTGATTGCCGACGTTTGGCATTATGGCACAACGCATTTACGCTGTCGGTTATTTCAAGACTCAGGTTATTGCTATGGATATTCAAGATTTCGACGGTTTACAAGCCTTGCTGGATTCAACGTTTCCGAAAACCTGTCGCAGTTGCGGTTACGTATATATCTCGGCCGAGCAGTTTTTTATCGAAACCCAAGACATGCCCCATGGCCGTTCATCGTTACGGTCGGCTATTGAGGACGATGGCTTAATTCTAGTGGAAGTATTCAGAAACTGCCGCTGCGGCTCTACGCTGATGGATGAATTCGGCTGTCGGCGCGACCGAAACGAGGATGGCCTGCAGCAGCGTCTGGCTTTTGAGACGATACTGCGGGCCATGCAAGGCCGAAACATTCCCGCAGACGTGGCCCGCATGGAGATTATCAAATTTTTACAAGGCCAGCCCAATACGCTGGTGGCGCTGCTGAATATTGAACTGTTGCCCTAAGCGGCAACCTGCTCAACCCTGCAGGGCTTCCAATTCATCCCAACGCTGATAGGCCTGACTTAGATCGGCCTCGGCGGTTTGCAATTGCGCCAGTTTGGCGGCCACCGCATCGGGACTTTGTTTATAAAAACCGACTTCGTTCATTTCCGCTGTCAGCTGGGTTTGCAATGTTTCCAGTTGTTCGATCAGCGCCGGCAGTTGCTCGAGTTCCCGCTGTTCTTTAAAGCTAAGTTTCTTGGCCGGCGCGGTTTTGGGCTTCTCTTTTTTCACCGCTTGTTCGGCAATCTTTACTGCTTCGGCTTTTTTGTTCTGCTCCATCAGGGCAAACCAATCGGCATACCCGCCGATGTATTCTTCCACCCTGCCCTCGCCTTCGAACACCAATACGCTGGTGACGACGTTATCCAAGAACTCCCGGTCATGGCTCACCAGCAGCAAAGTGCCCTGATACTCGACCAGTTTTTCTTCCAGAATTTCCAGGGTTTCCAAATCCAAATCATTCGTGGGTTCGTCCATCACGATCAGGTTGGCGGTCTTGGTAAACAGGCGCGCCAGCAGCAACCGATTTTTCTCGCCGCCGGACAGGCTTTTGACCGGCGAACGGGCGCGGGCCGGCGCGAATAAAAAGTCGGCCAGATACGACATGACGTGGCGTTTGCCATCCGGCGTATCGACAAATTCGCCGCCGTCCAGCACGCTGTCGGCCACCGAGATTTCCGGATCAAGCTGTTCGCGCAACTGGTCGAAGTAAGCGATTTGCAGATTGGTGCCCAGCTCGATGCTGCCGGTGGTAGGTTGCAATTGACCGAGCAGCAACTTCAACAAAGTGGATTTGCCGGCACCGTTATTGCCGATTAAACCGATCTTGTCGCCGCGTTCGATGCGCAGCGAAAAATCCTTGATGATGGGTTTATCCTGATATTGAAAATTGACATCGATGGCTTCGACCACTTTCTTGCCGGACGCTTCGCCTTTATTCAAACTAAGCTTGGCGGTGCCTTGGGTATTGCGCCGTTCGGAACGCTCGGCGCGCAATTTCTTCAACGCTCGGACTCGCCCTTCGTTACGTGTCCGTCTGGCTTTGACGCCCTGGCGAATCCAGACTTCTTCCTTGGCCAGCTTCTTGTCGAACTCGGCGTTTTGATTGGCTTCGTCTTCCAAAGCCGCCGCCTTGCGGGTCAAATAATCTTGATAATTACCGGCCCAGGACGTCAATTGCCCGCGATCCAGATCGATAATCCGCGTCGCCAGTTTTTGTAAAAATGCCCGGTCATGGGTAACAAACATCACCGCACCCTGGAAGGCCAGGATTTGCTCTTCCAGCCAGGCGATGCTCTCGAAATCCAAATGGTTGGTCGGCTCGTCCAGCAACAACACTTCCGGCTCGATCACCAAAGCGCGCGCTAGTGCGACTCGGCGCTTCCAGCCGCCGGACAGGCTGCCGACCAGCACATCCGCCGGTAATTGCAGTTTGCTCAATACCGCTTCGACGCGGGTTTGAAACTCCCAGCCATTGTCGGCTTCCAGCTTATGTTGCACATCGCCCAAAGCTTGCAGCGACTGTTCGCTGCCATCCATATGGCTCAACAGCTCATGGTAACGGGCGATGACCCGGCCCAATTCCCCAAGTCCACCAGCGACGGCTTCGTAGATCGTGTCGTTTTCGTCCAGATTGGGCGATTGCTCCAGCCAAGCCAGGCGCAGTTCCGGTTGTTTCCAGATTTCGCCGTGATCGGCATGAATATCGCCGGCGATGATTTTCATTAAGGTGGATTTGCCTTCGCCGTTGCGGCCCAGCAGGCCGACCCGCTCGCCGGCGTCGAGTTGAAAAGCGGCGTTATCGAGCAGCGCGTGGGTGCCGAAGGCGATGGAAACATTGGTTAAACGGATTAAAGGCATTTGTTTTGTAGGTAACGTCTAAGTAAGTCCAGCGCGAATAAAGCCGCCTGGTTTTGTTTGGTGTTAAGGGCGCCATAGGCGCTAAGCTGGGTCGAGACCACGCCGCTGGGTGTGGCTAAGGCATTGTAAAGGACTATGGCTCTATCTTTATCCTGGTAATCTTCGGCGCTGCCGGCAAAAAGCTGAACTAAGGCAAAATCGGTTTGCTCGCGGGCTTTCAGTTGTTCCGCCCAAATTTTGGCGATGGGCAGTAAATCGCCGCCCCCCGCTTCGCCTGCACCGGTATTGCGTCCCCAATCCAGATTGATTTCAACGCGCCTCAGCCAGTCGCATCCCAAACATTTAGCGGCCAACTGGCCCTGGCTGGCGGTTTCCAGCAAGGCGAGCGAATAAGATTTCCGGCTCATGACCTTGCTCACCACGTCCAGCAGATCGCCCTGCGCTACGTCCAGGCCATCGATGGCAAACACGTAATCGCCGATGCTGTCGGCCACGGCGGCCACGCAGCCACGCTTTTCTTGCTCGGGGAAATTACTGGGAAACAATAGTTTGGTCTGCACTTCATCGGGCGCGGCACGAAACCCCAGCTGCACACCCGCGGGCAAATCAAAATCCGCCAAGCACTGCTGAATCGCCGATTCGCCTATACCTAGGCTGCGCAAGCTAACCAAACACGCCGGCTGTAGCTCAAAACCCTGCAGCAATTGCGGCCTGACTAGCGAGGTAAACATATTCTTCATTTCCGACGGCACACCCGGCAGACACACGAACCAGCAGCGTTTGAATTGCAAAGCAAAGCCCGGCGCGGTGCCGTAAGTGTTGTCGATACGTATTGCCGACTGCGGCAGCATGGCTTGCTTGCGATTTGCAGGCGGCATCACGCGATTGCGGCGGGCGTAATATTGTTGAATGTCGGCAAAGGCCTGATCGTCGAATCGTAAAGGCTGATCACTGGCGATACTGACTGCTTCGGCGGTTAAGTCGTCGATAGTCGGCCCTAAACCGCCGGTGCAAATACAACAATCGGAGCGCTCGGCGATTTCCGTGAACAAGGCCACCAAATCGTCCACGTCATCGCCCACTGCGGTGTGGCGTTTTAAGGTAAAGCCCAAATCAACCAATTGCTGGGAGAGCCAGGCGGCGTTGCTGTCCACGGTCTGCCCGCAGACAATTTCCTCGCCTTGCGAGAATATTTCGGCAATCTGTTTCATAACACCCGATACCAGAGCGGTAAGCTCACTAAACTCAAGGCCGTCGTCACCGTCACGGCCATCGCATATAAGCCGCTGTCCAGCTTATAGCGGTCGCACAAGACGATGCCCATCACCATACTCGGCATGGCTATATCCATCACGGCCGCCGCCCTGGGCTGACCGGTCAAATTGAGCAGGTTTGCCAGCCACAAGGCAATCAGCGGCATCAACCCTAGTTTAACTAATGCAGTGGGGACGATGAACGGTACGTTGCGCAGGCGTATATCCCGCCAGCTAAGCGCCAAACCTAACGAAAAAATCATCAACGGTGCGACCGCTCCGGAACATTTTTGCAGTAAGCCGGCCACCCAGAACGGTATCGGCACCTGATTGAGGTTTAACACGACCGCGACAAACGCAGCCCAGAACGGCGGCGCATTGAAAAATGCCAACACCGATTTTGGCTTAGGCTCCCCGCTTGCGCCGTAATGGCGGGCCAGCATGATACCTAAGGTATAGACCAACGGCGCTTCGGCAAATAAATCGATCTGAATGACCAAAGACCGGGTCCAGTCGCCGAAAATCTGCTCCAACACCGGCAAGCCCAGATAGGTGACGTTTGGAAAAGCCGCCGCCAAAATCACCGCCCCGGTTTGCGGGTTTTTAAATTTAAACAACTTAGCAAGCAGCCAGGTCGCCAAAATCGACAACAAGATACTGATAAAACCCAATGCGGAGTATTGTAGTGATTGCCAACCAATATCGGCCCGCCACAACACATCCAGCACCATAATCGGCATAAAAAAATAGTACACCACGCTGGTTAACACTGACCGGGTCTGATCCGCGGTTAAGCGGTTAGGGGTCAATACTCGCCAACCGGCACCGCACAGCATCAGCGCGGTCATTTGCATCAAGGTTGTATTCATGCCGCGCATTTTATCAGGCTGGCGATGCTGCCACCCGGCTAAAGCATTACAATCAACCAAGGCCCTTAAATTTTCCGGATGCGTGTCCCGCAAGAACGGGGGCGGCGATAGATAAAGGCCGGGTAATCATTCCAGTGTTCTGGCTAATGCCGTCCATCGCCGGACGGCGCTTGGGTAAAAGCCTTATCGAGCAACTGTTCGAATTGGTCGGCCGGGACCGGTTTGGAAATTAAATAGCCTTGTCCGTAATCGCAGCCCATTCGGTTTAATAGATCGTATTGTTCCTGGGTCTCTATACCCTCGGCGACGACCTTAATGCCCAGCTTGTGCGCCATCACCACGATAGCTTCGCATAAAGCCATGTCGCTGGAACCGGCCACCAGACTCCGGACAAACGCCTGGTCTATCTTGATGTAATCGATGTCGAATTTTTTCAAATAGGCCAAGGATGAATAGCCGGTGCCGAAATCGTCCAAAGCCACCTGCATCCCGCCATCGCGAAACGCCGACAGTTGCTCGCGCGTGCTGTTGCTGGCATCCAATATCAAGCCTTCGGTTATTTCGACGATCACGCTCTGGCCCGGCAAATCCAGTTCCTGCAATAAGGCAAGCCATTGGTTGGCTTCCATGGCTTGCCGGCGGAACTGCACGGGCGATTTGTTGACGCTGATCTGGAAATCCGGATGATAGGTTTGCCGCCACTGCTTAGCCTGGTGCGCGGCAGTGTCAAAAACCCAATCGCCAATATCGACGATAACCCCTGTATCTTCGGCAACCGGAATAAATTCGGCCGGGCTGACCATGCCCAGCGTCGGATGCAGCCAACGCAGCAGGGCTTCGGCTTTGGCTATGCTGCCGCTGGCAAATTCGATGATGGGTTGGTAATGCAGTAAAAACTGCTGACGGGCCAGCGCGCCGTGCAAATCGTTGGCCAGCCGCATGCGCAGTTGGGCGTTCTGCTGCATCAAGGCAGTGAAATATTGATAGCGGTCGCGACCCTGATTTTTGGCGGCGTACATTGCCTGATCGGCATTTTTTAATAAAGAATCGGTATCCAGCGCATCGTCCGGATATAGGGCAATGCCGATACTCCCTGAAATATAGGCCGTCTCATTGCCCAAACGAAACGGTTCCGCCAAAGCCTGCAAGATGTTCCGGGCGATCCGGTTGACGCCATCCACTTGATCCAATTCGCCGAGAATCACGGTAAATTCATCGCCGCCCAGTCTGGCAATGCTGTCGCAATCCCGCACGCAACCGCTGATGCGCCGCGCGGCTTCCTTCAACAAGATGTCTCCCATGAAGTGGCCCATGCTGTCATTGACATCCTTGAAACGGTCCAAATCCAGAAACATCAATGCCACATGCCGGCCATGCCGAAAAGCCTTTTTGATTTCCTGATTAAGCCGATCTAAAAACATATTGCGATTCGGCAAACCGGTCAGCGGATCGAAGTTGGCTTGCCGCCAAATCAATTCCTCGGATTTTTTGCGTTCGGTAATATCCGCGATCAAGGCCACTCGCCTGTGTACACCGCCGTTCTCATTCAGAATAGAGTTGATGGTGACCCACTGAATGCAATCCTCGCCGTTCTTGCGGCGGCCGCTGATTTCGCCGGCCCACTGGCCGTGGGTATTGATCACTCGCAAGACGGTTTTATAGAAAGCCTGATCATGCGGCTCTATGGTGGTACCGACAAAGGCCCGGCCTATCACTTCGTCCGCCGAATAACCGGTTACCGTGGTAAATGCCGGATTAACCGTGATGATGGTGCCCGTGGCATCGGTGACCATCATCGCTTCGCTGCTGTTCAAATACACCAGGGCCGCCAGTTGCATTTCCTCTTCGGCGCTTTTCCGCGCGGTGATGTCCTCATACACGCCCAGCACGCCAATGGTCTGTTGCTGCAAATTACGTAAGGGCACTCTTGAGGTTCTCAAATGCATGGTTTTACCTGCCGGCCCCATTAGCGTTTCTTCGTAATTCAATTTTGCCGTATTGCTCTCGATGACCTGCTTATCGTCTGCTCGATATAAGTGCGCTAAATCCCGCCAAACCAATTGCTCATCGGATTTACCGATCAATTCGGCCGGATTCTCTAACCCGGCATCTTGACTGAAGGCTAAGTTGGCGCCCAGATAACGGTAATTCAGGTCTTTCCAGAATACACGGCTGGGGATGGTGTTGATGACGGTTTGCAGCATGTTTACCGAATCGGCCAGTTTGTGCATCGCTTCCAACCGTTCGGAAATATCGCGCAAAATCAGTAATTGATTGCCGGCCAAGCTATCGCCCAATAAGACGATGTCGACCAACACCATCCGGCACCTGCCATCCTTGCAACAAACTTTCAATTCCGCGGTTTGGCCGGACTCGGTAGCAGACTGGGGAACACGCTGATAAGTATGCCAATTAGCGATGACCTGTTGCCGATATTCAGCGTCGGGATGGGCATGCCACCACCATTCCGCCAAGGTCGGAATATCGCCTAGCGTATAACCGAAGGTTTTTACGAAAGCCGAGTTCAAATAACTGATATTGCCCTGGCTATCATGCAAAGCATAGGCAATCGGCGACTCTTCGATAATGGCGTGAAATTTGGCTTCGCTAACAGACAGTGCCTGATGCGCTTGATAGAGCCGCTGGTAAGGCAGTTGGATGCTGTTGAGGAAAACCGAACGGTAAATCAGGCCATAGGCGACCAACTTATAGGCATGCCCGAGCAAAATATACAAATCGCTGACGCTGGCATAAAAGGTCGCGAACAACTCGCTCATGGCCATGATCGCAGCAGCCGCCGCCAAACCGGCCGGATCGTAGGTATGTTGGCGGCGGGTTTGGCGTAAATAGCCGATGGCGCTGACAGCATAGACGCCGGCCAACACATATTCGCAGGTTTTTTTAAAAGAGGTTAAACCATCAACTGCATCAAAGGTGCGCGGCAACCAATCTTGATGGAAAAACACCAGCCAGCAACTGAGGCCAATATAGAGCAGCACAACGCTCAGCATCAACGCACGCGACACCGGGGTTATCGGCCGGTTTGGCAGCAACCATCCCATCACCAGACCTATCGCTGCAAACCCGCGGGCCATTAGCCAAAAAGCGATGGCTTTTTCCGGATCGCTCTCGGTGATAAAGGCCGGCATACCGCTGAAAGACAGGGTATGCATTAAATCGAGGACCGCCACCCCCAAGAAGCAGCAGGCCAGCATCAGGAATCCGGCGGAATTCTCCTTTTGATAAACGCTCCAACCCACCGCGAAAACCAATGCGGAAATCACGATGGAAAAACCTTCCATCAAGGTATGCACGCCCAAGGATTGGCTGACAAAAGGCCGTAAGTAGTCTGCCAGCGGAAAATACAAGCTAAGCAACTGCGCAAGTAAAAGTAGTAGCACCGTCCAAAGCAGAGGCCTGGCCTGGTTTTGTTCGCGATATTGCTCCACAGTGATCCCTTGCTGTTTACCGGTCTGCCGACATTATGTAGATTTAAGTCTGTTGGCGGCTAGTGTTATTGTTATGTTTTGTCGATGTTGCTACGGGTACTGTCAATGCATCAGCGGGCTCATTCAGTACGCTAAAGCTCGCCAATGTTGCCTAATTATGTCGATTTGCCCGACGTCCAGTTGCGCAGTGCGGGAATGTTCCCGGCATAAGGCGCCGCGAAAGCCCAAATAATCCGGACCTAACTGCACTAAACCCGCTACATCGTCGGCACGCAAGGAACCGGCCAAGCCACTCAGCAAACCCAGGCCGGCGACTCTATCGACAAAAAGTTGCAATTCGTCGAGCGTCATCAGCCGCGTCAATGAACCGAGTTGTTTATTGGCGGTATCCAGCATCACCCCGCGAAAACCGGCCTGGGCTAAAGCATCAATCATCGCAAAATCCGGGCGGGTATCGGCAAACAATACCGCGACCAAGGCCACGCCCCGCGCAGCAATCGCCTGTAAACCCTCGACGCACGCCAGCCAGTCGCCGCCCGGAAAAAACCCGATTTTCACATAATTGACGCCGGTAGCCGCCATGGCTTGCACGGCCGGCAGGACCAGTTCGGGCTGCATCGGTAAATCGCCGATAGTGGCACTAACACAGCTGCCCGGTTGCAAGCGGCGGACAATCTCGGCAACCTCGGCCACATCCAGAGCACCCAAGGCGCCGCGAGCGGGTTGTTTTAAATCGATAATATCGACGGCGGCGGCTTCGACCAACAGCGCTTCCGCCAAACTATTCACGCTTGCCAACATCGCGGTCATACTTGCACTCCCCGGCGATGTTGTTCAATCGCCGCCATCAGCCAATCCCAGGCCTGACGCTCCCGCTCACCGGCGGTTTTATCCAGGCCGATGCGCAAATAATCCAGTTCGGCTTGAATTTTCTCCCCAGGCAATCTATCCAGCCGGCTGATCAAAATCGCCGCTTCCAGCACTGAATATTGCGCCCGATTAAAGCCTTGAAATGGCTTATGGTTGACCGTGTGCACGGCCCGGCAAAACAATTTCGGCCGGGTGTCGTCGTCTTCGATTCGCACCAATTGCAGTTCGGTATGCGCCAAAGTATCGGCTAAATAATACCCCGCGACTTGTTGGGCGGGCAATAAGGGCCAGTCCCTACGCCCGGTCAGACAGCCGGCAAAAATCCGCACATCGTCGCAATAATTGATGACGGCGGTTTCGGTTGCCAGCAGATTATCCAGCGTAGTCGAGGGCCGAAACGGCAAGATAATGTAGTGATCTTGTTCAACATGCACTCCCATCGGCGCGATGTGCGTATCGCCCTGCAGATTGATGGTAGTGACGAGGGTTTCTTGAATCATGGTGGTTTAGGTCTATCCTGAAGCGTGAAATGTTGCCGGTTTACCGGCAAACCAACGCGCAATTTTAATCTCGCCGGCTACCCTTGGGGATTTTTTTTCCAGCCGGCGCCTGCAGGATGCAATTCCGTTCAACATTAACCAGGCCACACGCTTATGCACGCCATAGATATTGCCGACTTATCGATTTTGCTGATTGAACCTTCGACCACACAATTAAAAGTCATCATGCAGCATTTACGTGACGAAGGCATAGCCAAAATCGAAGGCGTTTCCAACGCGGCGGCGGCGCTGGAAAGCTTGCATAATCACCGCCCGGATTTAATTATCAGCAGCCTGTATCTGCCGGATATGATGGCCACCGAACTGGTCGAGCATCTGCGCAATGAAGAAGCCCTGAGCCATATCCCCTTCATGCTGATTTCCAGCGAATCCAGCTTTGCGGTACTAGACACCATCCGCCAAGCCGGCGTGGTAGCGATTTTGCCCAAGCCGTTTGCGCACGACGATTTAAAAAACGCCTTGCGGGCGACCATCGAGTTTATCGATCCGCAAGAAATCAGCCTGGAACATTACGACATCGAAAACGTGCGGGTGTTGGTGGTGGACGACAGTCCGCTAGCGCGCAAACACATCAGCCGCGTGTTGAACAATATGGGCATCGTCAAGATTACCCAGGCCCAGGACGGTAAGGAAGGCGTCGATGTATTCGCTCGCGACCAAAACGCTTTCGACCTGATCGTCACCGATTACAATATGCCTATCATGGACGGCCAACAATTGATCAAAACCATCCGCCAGGATTTGGGCAATTCCATCGTACCGATCTTGATGGTGACCAGCGAAGAAAACGAAACCCGCCTCAGTAATGTCCACAAAGCCGGCGTCTCGGCGATTTGCGACAAACCCTTCGACCCGCAAACCGTGAAGGAAATGCTGTTTCGGGTGCTGGAGCCGGATTGAAGCTGCAATTACCGGCTTGCTTAAGCTTTATCTTGTTTAACCGTTCCACCCGCTAATAATTGACAGCCCCCTTCCTGTCATCACTCGTCCTTTACCTGCGCGTCTAGCATCCGGTTTGCTCCGGGCAAACGCTTGCCCAGCCTAAGTTTGAACATATAAAACCCGCCCAACCGCTCAAAGCCGCTAGCGTGCAGGCGGCAGTTTTTATAGCCGCCGGATAGTTGCGCTAATCCCATCATCCACACTATACTGCTTATAAAAGCAGTAACTATAAAAACAGCATGAAACCACTCACCGACCGCCAACAAGACATCCTGACCTTCATCGAGCGCAGCCTGTTACAGGATGGCTTTCCGCCGACCATCGCCGAAATCGCCGCTGCCTTTGGCGTGCGCTCCACCAACAGTATTCGCGGCCATTTGCAGGCCCTGGCACGCAAGGGCGCCATCGAACTGGTACCGGCCGCGTCACGCGGCATACGCCTGCTGAAACCGATAACCGATCCCGAGCGAGGTCTGCCCCTGGTTGGCCGGGTGGCGGCGGGGCAGCCGATTCTGGCCGAAGAACATATCGAGCGTTATTGCCGCCTGGGGCCGGAATTGTTCGACAACCGCGCCGATTATTTGCTGCGGGTGCAAGGCATGAGCATGCGCGATGCCGGCATTCTCGATGGCGATTTATTGGCCGTGCAACGCACACCGGAAGCGCGCAACGGCCAGATCGTTGTGGCACGGATTCACGACGAAGCCACGGTAAAGCGGCTACGCCTGGAGGGTGCTAAAGCTTTTCTGGAACCGGCCAATCCAGATTTTTCCATCATTGAAGTCGATTTGCAGCGTGAGCTATTGGTGATAGAAGGCGTGGTGGTCGGCGTGATTCGTAGCGGGCTATGAATGCAACTCCCCTGGATCAGCTGTTACGCACCCAGACCGAGATTTGGCGCGGATTGCATTCGGAAAATCAAAACTGGCGAACAATTGCCAGCGGTTTTGCCGAGTTGGATGCCTTACTGCCCGGTGGTGGCTGGCCGCTGGGCGGCGTACTGGAAATTCTATCGCCCTGCTTGGGCATCGGCGAATTAAGCCTGTTGCTGCCGGCCATGGCCTCCCTGTCTCAAAGCAAACGCTGGATAACCTGGATCGCGCCACCGCAGCAAGTCTATGCACCCGCCTTACTACAGGCAGGCATTGATGCAAGCTATGTTCTGGTAGTGGATTGCCGACAAGAGGCGGACATTCCCTGGAGTCTGGAAAAACTACTGCGTAGCGGCCGCTGCGGCATGGCCTTGGCCTGGCCGCGCCGGCTCAGCGATCATCAAATCCGCCGCTTACAACTGGCCGCGGAAGCCGGCTCGGCGTTGGCAGTGCTATTTCCCAAACAGCGTAGCGGCAGCGGCTACACGGCATTGCGCTTGGAAGTCAGACCCGCGAAAATCGGCCTGGCATTACAGATTTTAAAGGCGCGCGGTAGCTTGCAACGTGCGTCTTTGACCTTGCCGCTGTAAGACCGCCATGGCTGCCACCGCCAGGGCGCTATCGCCAACGCCGCCAGAGCGAATCGGCACCCTCGTAAAGCCCAATCCGGCCGACAGCCAACTTTGGCTATGCGCCTATTTTCCTGACTTGGCTTTGACTACACTGCATCTGGATTTAAATCAGGCCGTCGCCAGTGCTATGCCCCACAAAGGCCAGACTCGTCTACATACGGTTTCGGCGCCAGCCCGGCAAGCTGGCGTCGAACCGGGCATGGCACCCGCCGCCGCTCTGGCATTGTGTCCCGGCCTGAGCATTCATAACCGCGATCCGTTCGCCGAACGCCTGGCATTACAACAACTTGCCGAAATTGCCCTGGATTTCAGCCCATGGGTCAGCCTGGATCAGCCGGACTGCCTGCTGCTGGAAATTCGCTCCTGCCTGACCCTGTTCGGCGGCATAGAGCGCATACAAGATAAGCTAAGAACGGCATGGCAAACCACCAGGCATCGTCCGCTCATCGCCATTAGCCCGACCCCCACCGCCAGCAACTTACTGGCAAGACTCAGCCTGGAGACCATCATCACAGATCGTCAGGCCTTGCGCTCGGCGTTGGGCCCACTGCCCATCGCCGCTCTGGCACTGGACGATAAACTCTTACACCGGCTATTGCGCACCGGCATTCGCCAACTCACCGACCTGTGGCGACTGCCGCGCGACGGCCTGGCCAAGCGCTATGGTGCAGCCTTGTTGCAACAACTGGACAGACTTGCCGGCCAACAAATTCAAATTTTGCAGGCTTTCCATCGTCCGCCGCGCTTCCAGGCCAGCCGCGAGATGCCCATCGAACTGGAACGTATCGAACATTTCTTCCCGGCCATCGAACAACTGGCCGACGAGTTTGCCGCGTTTCTAAAAACCCGCGATGCCACAACCTTAGGCATCACGCTGGAACTACTGTATCACGGCCGCCCTGCCACTTGCTTGGCATTGGATTTTCGCGCCGGTAACCGCAACCCTAAACACTGGTGCGGCTTGCTGTCCGAAAAACTGGAACGCTCGCCGCTACCGGCCCCGGTGCTGGCTATCACCCTACTCAGCGCAGCCATAGTCCCATTTCAGCCGGAACGCTTCAGCCTGTTCGACGACCACGAGAAACCGGATAGTGACGCCGAATGGCAAGCGGTTTTGGATCAGTTGCAGGCCAGACTGGGCCATCAAGCCTTGAAATTTCCGGGTACGCAAGCCGACCATCGCCCGGAACGCGCCATGACCGTTGCACCAAACCAACTAACCGCCAATCCCGACTTAGCGCCCCGGCCTTTGTGGCTGCTAACTAATCCCGAACCAGTACAACTAAGCAGCCTGAGCCTGCTATCGTCGGCGGAACGCATCGAGTCCGGCTGGTGGGACGACCAGTCGATCCGCCGCAACTATCACATCGCCCAAGATCAACGCGGCCGCAAACTGTGGGTGTATCGCGACTTAAACGCCAAACAACAATGGTTTGTGCATGGCTTGTTCGGATGAGGCCAACGCGCCGGACAGCGGCTTTGCCGAACTGCATTGTCTGTCCAACTTCAGCTTTCTGCGCGGCGCCTCGCATCCGGAAGAACTGGTTGAGGAAGCCGCCCGGCTAGGTTACAAAGCGCTGGCGCTGACCGACGAATGCTCGCTGGCCGGCGTGGTAAGAGCGCATCTGGCCGCTAAGAAACACCATATCAAACTGATCATCGGCAGTGAGTTTGTCTTGGAAGGCGGTCTGAAACTGGTCTTGCTGGCAACCGATAGAAGCAGCTACGGCAACCTGTCTGCGTTGATTACCCTGGCCCGCCGCCAAGCCGAAAAAGGCAGCTACCGGCTAACCCGATCCGATTTGGCCGCCCACTGTCCGCAAGGCTATCTGGCCATCTGGCTGACCAACGGCTGTTACAGGGAAGAAGATGGCCATTGGTTGAAACAGTTATTTGCCGGCGATTTATGGCTGGGGATCGGCCTATTTCTATCCGGCCACGACCAAATCCATTGCCAACGAGCCACAGCCATAGCCCGGCAACTAAACATTCCGATTGTCGCCTGCAACGACGTGCACATGCACCGCCGCTCACGCCGGGCTTTGCAAGATACGCTGACCGCGATTCGCCTCGGCCAGCCTTTATCGCAACTGGGCTACGCCTTGTTCGCCAACGGTGAACGGCATCTACGCCCCCTGCCCCGGCTAGCCGAGCTTTATCCTACGGCATGGCTGCAACAAACCTTGCTTATCGCCGAACGCTGCCAATTCTCGCTGGACGAATTGCGTTACGAGTATCCTCAAGAGCTGGTGCCGAATGGGCATACGCCCACTTCCTGGCTGCGGCATTTGACCGAAACCGGCGTTCGCGAACGCTGGCCGCATAGCGAGCCGACAAAAGTCCGCCGACAAATCGAACACGAGCTGGCTCTGATCGCCGACTTGGCTTACGAGCCGTATTTTCTGACTGTACACGACATTGTCAGATACGCGCGGGAGCAAGGCATCCTCTGCCAAGGCCGCGGCTCGGCGGCGAATTCGGCGGTGTGCTTTTGCCTGGGAATCACCGAAGTGGACCCGAGTCGAATGAATCTGTTGTTCGAGCGCTTTCTATCCCGCGAGCGCAACGAACCGCCGGACATCGACGTGGATTTCGAACACGAACGCCGCGAGCAAGTGATTCAATACATCTACCAAAAATACGGCCGGCATCGGGCCGCGTTGGCCGCGACGGTGATCACTTACCGCACTCGTAGCGCGGTACGCGATGTCGGCAAAGCCTTGGGACTGAACTTGGCGCAAGTGGAACGCCTGGCCGATAGCGTAGATAGATGGGACGGCTATCAATTGATGCCGGAATCTTTAACAGCATGCGGTTTCGATCCGGACAGTCCCGTCGTGCAGCGCCTGTCCGTGCTGGTTCAGCAGATCAAGGGCTTTCCGCGCCATCTTTCCCAACACGTCGGCGGCTTCGTGATCGCCCGCGACGAACTCTCACGCCTGGTACCGGTGGAAAATGCCGCAATGGCCGACCGCACCGTGATTCAATGGGAAAAAGACGATCTGGAAGCGATGGGCTTGTTGAAGGTCGATGTACTGGCGTTGGGCATGCTCAGTGCGATTCGTAAAGCGCTGGAGTATCTTGGTCAATATTGCCGTCCGCCCCAGCACCAATATCCCTTTGTTGAAGAGAATTGCAGAAACGCCCTCTCCCGCCGGGAGAGGGCTGGGGTGAGGGAATATTCAAACCATAACCACCGCCCTCATCCTAACCTTCTCCCGGAGGGAGAAGGGACTGTTTCGACTTTTATCACCCCTACCGAAGAAACAGGCTCACCCAACATCCCCTGGACTTTAGCCGACATTCCCGCCGAAGACCCGGCGGTTTACCAAATGCTGCAACAAGCCGACAGCATCGGCGTGTTCCAAGTCGAGTCGCGGGCGCAAATGACCATGCTGCCGCGCCTGAAGCCAGCCAATTATTACGATCTGGTCATCGAAATCGCCATCGTCCGCCCCGGCCCAATTCAAGGTGAGATGGTGCATCCCTATCTAGCCCGACGCAAGGGTTTGGAGAAAATCGAGTACCCCAGCCCGGAAGTCCAAGCCGTTCTGGAACGCACCTTAGGCATCCCGATTTTTCAGGAACAAGTCATGCAACTAGCCATGGTCGCAGCCGGCTTCACCGCCGATGAAGCCGACCAACTGCGCCGAGCCATGGCTGCCTGGAAACGCAAGGGCGGCCTGGAGCCGTTCGAGCGCAAGTTACTGGACGGCATGCGGGCGCGCGGCTACAGCGCCGAGTTTGCCCAACGGATTTTTCAACAGATCAAGGGCTTTGGCGATTACGGCTTTCCGGAATCGCATTCCGCCAGCTTTGCCTTGCTGGCTTATGTGTCGGCTTGGTTGAAGCGCCATCATCCGGCGGCGTTTTGCTGTGCTTTGTTGAACAGCCAACCGATGGGCTTTTACGGCCCGTCGCAATTGGTGCAAGACGCCCGCCGCCATGGCGTAGAAGTGCGCCCGGTGGATGTGCAAGCCAGTCAAAGCCAATGTTCATTGGAGTTTCCCGCCAACGCAGCGCCGGCCTTACGCTTGGGGTTTAATCAAGTCAAGGGTTTATCAGAAACAGCGGCACGCAAGATTGTCCAAACCAGGGGTTTACAGCCATTCGCGAATGTTGCCGAACTGGCGGCCCGCACCGGTTTGGATCGACAAGATTTGGAGTATTTGGCAGCGGCCGATGCTTTGAAAAGTCTGGCCGGCAACCGGCATCGTGCCTTTTGGGCCGCCGGCGGCGTCGAACCGGCCACCCCAGCATTTGGCGTACCGGTCATCGCCGAAGCCACGCCGCTATTAAAAGCCCCCAAGCCGGGCCAGGAGGTATTGGCGGACTATGCCAGCACCCGGCTCAGCCTGCGCGAACACCCGCTGGGCCTGCTGCGCGAGCGCTTGCGCCGCCGGGGTGTCACCACCGCCGCCTCTTTATGGCAACGCCGTAACGGCAGCATCGCTCAAGTCGCCGGTCTTGTGATCTGCCGGCAACGGCCGATGACCGCATCCGGCGTGACTTTTGTGACACTGGAAGACGAAACCGGCCAAGTCAACCTGGTGGTCTGGCCCGCCACTGCCCTAGCCCAACGTAAACCCTTACTGAAAGCCCGCCTGTTGTCGGTGAGCGGCACGATTCAACAGGAGGACGGCGTGTTGCATTTGGTGGCCGGCAAGCTGGAAGACTGGAGCAGCTGGATCGGCGAATTGGAAACTAAATCCCGGGATTTTCATTGAAGCGCCAAATTTTAAAAGAATAGTTTTTATCCCTTAACCCAACTCGACTACTCGCAGTCCAAGTTCGTTATATCCGCAGCCAGGGTACAACCCCAACTGGCGGGATAAAACCCAGCATCTACAAAACGTTGAAACGAACTGTGTGGCCATTCACCGGGAGACAAAGCCAAACCATGTTTGACTGGGTTGTAATGGATGTAATCCAAATGCTTATTAAAGTCGGATTCGTCACGGATGCAATGCTCGAAAAAACGTGGTTGCCAAATGGTTTTTGCACCGTCTTTTTTCACACTCGCCGAAACTCTTCGAGAAAAAGCAGTTTTAATCATTTGCCACCGAGTTGAATAGTCGAAATCGCCCTCAGGCAGTAGCCAGAGACAATGCAAATGATCAGGCAAAATGACGGCAGCCGTTATGTCGAAGGGTCGTTTGCATTTGACCTCTTGAAACGCCTGACGAAGCAACGCAACCCGCTGAATATCGGCGAAAATCGGTTGGCGACGATACGCCACAACCGTAAAAAAATACAAGCCGCCAGGGACATACAACCGCCGATAGTCGCTCATAATCCAATTAGTTACCCAGTGTAAGATTATTTCTAGCCTAGTCCAAGGCGGACATTTCCAACAAAAATCACTGTCCTAGTGTAGGCCAGAATAAGCCGATAGGCGTTTCTGGCAATTGCACGTTTTGCCGGAAACGCTAACGCTTATTCCGGCCTACATGGCTTTTGGTTACTTTTCTTTGGACAAGCAAAGAAAAGTAACCCGCCCGCCGGTGCGGTAACCGGCATTCAAATAAACCTCGCGATAGCGAAACATTGTTTATGTAAACCAACCATTGCGTGAGGATTTGCGCATCAACCGAAAAACAAGACACTATATTCGTCGCAAGGGATGCGCTGTTTTTGACTTTCAAAAACTACCAACTATAGTGAGTTGCGAGCAACCTTTGCAGCAACTTTGCTGGTAATAGTTTTGCAAGTGCCGACCGAGCTCCCATCAGCAATTCAATGCCGTGTAAGCATAATCTCAAGCCATTTAGAGCAGAAAAATGTTGAAGAATTTTTTTAAGAAAAAAGTTACGACAATTGAGACGGCAACTAACTATCCAGCGGTCAATATCACACCAACCGACTTAGAAGAACTCAAAAAAATATTAAGAGCAGCACTTCCGAATATCCAAGCAGAACATAACCCGCTTGCTTGGTCTTGGGATCCGGATTTATGGGTGTCCGGCAAATTGCATTACCTAATCCCGCATGAGGTCGCTACTACAAAGGATATTGCCGAATTTCTAAGATATATCCGTACCGCGTCGCTGACTTTTCCAGGCGGACCATTCATTTGGGATCTCAATTCGCTGGACAATTTGGTGTTTCTACCAACGAGCCACGCGGAACGAAAGCAAAAAGCGGGTATCTTTGCCGCAATTTATTCGGCTAGCGACGAACCATACCAAGCCTACTGCCAATTCGTGGCAGAAATTCTAAGAAACATCAAGAACAACCATGACGAAACCTTAGCCAATACCGAGAACAGCGTGCAAAGGCGAGCATTGGCCGCTATGAGATCGGCGGCTCAAATTTTGGATTTTCAACGTAGTTTGCGTGCTGGACTTGTCAGCACAAGTCCCGAAAACGTCAAATACTTCTTAAGCGATACCGACGAACTCTTGTTCGGCAGGCCTGATAAGCCGGCAACCGTAAAGGTCAAATTCCAACAAGAATCGGTATCTGTGGTGCTCCCACACTACGTGCGTATTTCAAAAACGCCCGCCGACCAGATCGACGCAACCTTTGGCGAGGATTACATCTGTAGGCTTGAAATTTCGAGAGTCCACTCAGATGGTCCTGAATATCCCGAAGAATTTGGAGTATATCTGGTCAAACAATCTGCGGAAAAGCACGGGATGACGGTCAACTACTCTGCCGACGGCAAGGCGATAATTCCAGTCCCACCCTTAATAAAACAAGAACGCGACCAACTATTCCAGGTTTCTCACTTCACTATTGGCACAAAACGAAGCGTATTCACCATGACCCTGACATGTCCTCCGCTACAAAACCTTCCAGAACAAGAAAAGACTCGAATCAACCAAATCATTAATGGCGTGATCGCAACGCTGACCGAAGAGTATCCGACCTCAAAACTCCACTGAACAATTGAGATCATCGCGCCGCAGCGGACACGGCTTGCCGATTGCAGCATCGATTAGTTCAACGGGACTACAATTCCACAAACTCCATCAATCCCTGCAATTCCTTAGGCTCAAGCTCATAAAACGAATGCGCCCTGACCCGTTCCGGCAAACCAACATCGCCGTAACGAACCCGAATCAAGCGGCTGACTTTAACCCCCTGCGATTCCCACAAGCGCCTTACCAAACGATTCCGCCCCTGTTTCACCGTGGCGTAAAACCATTTGTTGGCGCCTTCGCCGGCGTAAAAGCTGACGTCTTCGAAATGCGCCGGGCCGTCGTCTAGTTCCACGCCTTGTTTCAAGCGCGCCAGCATCGCATCGTCGACTTCGCCCAAGATCCGCACCGCGTATTCGCGCTCCACTTCCCGCGACGGGTGCATCAAACGGTTGGCGAGTTCGCCGTTATTGGTGACTAAAATCAGGCCGGAGGTGTTGATGTCCAGCCGGCCGACCGCGATCCAGCGGCCGACCTGCAGGCGCGGCAGTTGGGTAAAGATTACCGGCCGGCCTTCCGGATCGCGGCGGGTGACCAGTTCGCCGACCGGCTTGTGATACACCAGTACCCTGGTCGGTTGCTCGGCATATTTTTCCCATTTCACCACCCGGCCATTGATTTGCAGATGGTCGTCGGGTTTTAAGTGGTAGCCGGGCTGTACCGGATTGCCATTGACGGTGAGTTTGCCTTCTTCTATCCAGCGCTCGATTTCCCGGCGCGAACCGACACCAGCCCGCGCCAGCAGTTTCTGGATGCGCTCGCCGCCGGCCGGTGCAGCTTTAGTGGAGGGTGAGCTTTTCGGTGCCGAGGCCGGCTTCGGCTTGTGGGTCGAACTCGGTTTCCGCGGCTGCGGTTTCTGGGTCCGTTTGTCCTGCGGAGCTGACGGGTTGTTGGATCTCGGCGGTTTGCGGTCTTTCACTGTGGTCCTGCTCGGGTTGCGGTTGAGGCGAGTTGCCGAAATCGAAATTGACGATTTCTTCCAGCGTCGGTAATTCGCTCAATGAGGTTAAATTGAAATAATCCAGAAATTGTTTGGTGGTGCCGAACAAGGCCGGCCGGCCCGGTACTTCCTTATGGGCGATGACGCGAATCCACTCGCGCTCCAACAGAGTTTGAATGATGGAACTGCTGACGCTGACGCCGCGAATATCCTCGATTTCGCCGCGCGTCACCGGCTGGCGGTAGGCGATGATCGCCAAGGTTTCTAAAAGCGCGCGCGAATAACGGGCCGGCTTTTCCTCGAACAAGCGCGTCACATAGGGCGATAGGCCCTCGCGAACCTGAAACCGATAGCCGCTGGCCAATTGCCGCAGGCCGATGGGGCGGTCAGCGTAGTCGCGGGCGATTTCATCCAGGGCCATTTGCACCGACAAGGTATCGGGTTGCTCCAGTTCCGGAAAAGTTTCCTGGATCTGTCTAATCGTCATCGGCCGGTTGGCGGCAAACAAGATGGCTTCCACAATACGTTTGGTATTCATGTCGCACTCTTTAATCGGGTCGGGCTGCAATCGGTGGCGTTCAACCAGAATAGGTTGGTAGGTGCTGGCGCGAATAATCTCTGACCAGCGCCACGGCAAACGGCTTGCGCGCCTAGACTGGCTAACTGCCAAAGCCAACGGCACGGGTGCTTGCCAACTACTCCGCCAAACTGGCAGTAAGCGCACCGCTCGCCGACCGGACCTCGGCAAAACCACGGATTCGCTTGGTTCGAGGACTTGACCAACCGGAACGCGCGGCTCGCTAGTCCAGATAGCCGGAAAACGCACGGCGCGCCGTTTGACCGGCACGAATATCGTAACCGGTTCGGGTTTGATGCGCGGCTTGCGAGGTGCTCTGGGTTTGGCTGTGGGAATAACATCATCGACGACGGTTTCGGCTAACTGCGGATCAGTCCCCGGTGCCGCTATCAAGGCGGATTCTGACCTGGATGCCGGCGTAAGGCTCGGACTGGAAGATGTCGATGATGCGTTCCTTGGAGAGTTCAAGGATGGCAAGAAACGCGACAACCACTCCGTTTTTTCCTTCACTTCGGGTAAAACACGCTGCGAAAGGGAGCTGATTTGCTCCGTTAAGTTTTTCCAAAATGGCTGCCATTCGTTCACGGACTGATAGGGGTTCTTTGGTTATTTGATGATGGGTAAGCCTCTCGGCGCGTTTCAAAATGTCCTGGAAGGCCAGCAGGAGTTCCTTGAGTTGCACATCCGGTAAAATTTGCTGTACATCCACGGTCGAGGTGTCGACACCAAATTCGAAGGTATCGCGCTCGTTTCTGGGCAGTAGATCGATCTCTTCGGCCACTTTTTTGATCGCTTCGTATTCCTGCAATTTGCGGATCAAAAACGCTCTGGGGTCCTCTTCTTCCTCTTCGCTTTCCGGTTGTCTGGGCAGCAGCATCCGCGATTTGATCTCCGCCAGCAGCGCGGCCATCACCAGATATTCGGCAGCAAGCTCTAGACGCAGATTTTCCATCATGTCGATGTAGGCGATATATTGCCGGGTGATCTGAGCGATGGGGATGTCGAGAATATCCAGATTCTGCCGGCGAATCAAATATAACAGCAAATCCAGCGGCCCTTCGAACGCATCCAGAAACACTTCCAGCGCATCCGGCGGGATGTAAAGATCTTCCGGCAAGTCTTGATAAGGCTGGCCTTGCACCAGCGCCAGCGGCGGCAGTACGGTTTCAACCGGTAATGCTACTTCGTTCAAAACTACATGCCCGCCAAACTAAAAAATAATTGTTGGGCGTAGTACATCGGATAAGCCAGCAAATATTGCAACACGTCGGTAGCAAGTAATATCAACAAAAAAATAAAACCAAACCGTTCCAAACGATTGTATTGCCAGGCCCAATAATCCGATAGCACTCCGGACAAAATCCGGCTGCCGTCCAAGGGCGGAATCGGCAGAAGATTAATCAAAGCCAAAACCAAATTGATGCTGATGCCTGCTACGCCGCTGTAAATCAGCGGAAAAGAGATGTATTCGATTTCCAACATCACGCCGATTCTAGACAGCAAAGCCCAGGCCGCCGCCATTAATAGATTGGACAAGGGGCCGGCTACCGCCACAATCGCCATGGCTTGACGCGGTTTTTTAAACGCGCGGGGATCGACCGGCACCGGCTTGGCCCACCCGAACACAAAACCGGTAAAGGTCAGCAACAATAAACCGGGAATAATCAGCGTGCCCAGCACATCAATATGTTTGAGAGGATTCAGCGTTAAACGGCCTTGGTCGGCAGCGGTGTTGTCGCCTAACTTCTTGGCCACCCAGCCGTGCGCCACCTCGTGACCGGTGATCGCGAAAATCACCGGCAAAATCCACACCACGATCCTTTGTATCAGGGTTAATTCGTCCATCATGGCTTTTACTCCAACATCGGCGCAATACCGATACCTTGCCGAACAATGTCAATCGACTTATCGCCGCAAGCGATGACGGTAGTGGGTTGATATTCGATCACGCCCACATCTATGACCAGGGCCAACTCTTTTTCCAGCCGCTTTCGGATTTCGTACGGATCGGCCAAAGGCTCGTCATCGCCGGGCATCATCAACGTGGAGGTCAACAAGGGTTCGCCAAGCTGCTCGACCAAGGCTTGAGCCACCGGATGATCAGTGATCCTGACGCCTATGGTTTTCTTTTTGGGGTGCTGCAACCGGCGCGGCACTTCGCGCGTGGCATCCAGTAAAAACGTAAACGGACCGGGCGTCAGTTTTTTGATCAAGCGGTGGGCTTCATTGCCCATTTTGGTGAAGGTGGAAACCTGCGACAGGTCGGTACACAACAGTGTGAAGTTATGATTATCGTCCAGCCGGCGGAGGCTGCGAATTTGATCCATGGCCGCCTTATCGCCGATCTGGCAACCCAGCGCGTAGGATGCGTCAGTGGGATAGGCGATGACTCCGCCGTTGCGCAAGATATTGACTGCTTGTTGAATCAAGCGCGGCTGCGGGTTCTTCGGATGAATTTCGAAATATTGCGCCATGGGCTAAAACTATCGGCTTAGGTAAAGGGCCATTGTACCCCAGAAGGTATTTAAAAATGTGGCGCGGCCGTTTTAGCGGCCGCTGGAAACCGGAAACCGACTCATCTTTCCGATTGTTTTTTGGCGACTTTATCGCGCAAATAAACCGGCATGGCTTGCTCGACAGGCACCGCCAAACCGCAAGCAAAACCGTAAGCGCCCAATTGCGCGACACAGCCGGCGCGCGGCCAGACATCCACCTCAACGCCCAGCACACGCTCTGCTAAACGCTGGCCCAACTGCTCCGCATAAACGCCCCAGCCGGAGCCGACGCCAAAGCCACGGCAATCCGGAAATATCGCTTCGCCGGCTGGCGTGACGGCTTCCGCGCCGATCAAGTCCGCCAGGCCCAATTCATTGCGTTGATACACACCCCAAAAAATTTCGTCCATCCGTGCATCCATCGCGGTGAAACTCAAATTGGCATCGACGCGACGGTTGAAAAAGTCTTGCGCGATGGCCGCCAAGGTCGAAACCGGCACCACCGGTAAATCTGCGCCATAAGCGATGCCTTGCACCACGCCGCCGGCAATTCTGACACCGGTAAACGAACCGGGCCCGCGACTCAAACCGATGGCATCCAGTTGTTGCGCCTTGAGTTGAGCATCGGCCATTAATTGATCGATCATCGGCAAAATCAGCTTGGTGTGCTCGCGCGGGGCGACGGCAAACTTTTCGGCAATCTCGCCATCGATAAACAAGGCCGCCGAACAGGCGTCGGTGGAGGTTTCTACTGCCAATAATTTCAAATCTGTACCTCTGTCAACAAGATGCCGGAAACGCTAACGCTTATTCCGGCCTACGCAATGTTCAATGTGATTCATCCAACGCAAAAAACCGCCGCACATCCTCGATCTCGCGGCTGCGCTTCATCGCCGGCACGCTATCCAGAAACATCTGGCCGTAGGAACGTTTTAATAATCTGGGATCGCAGACCATCAGCACGCCGCGGTCATTGACATCCCGAATCAAGCGGCCCACACCCTGGCGCAACATGATGATGGCGCTGGGCAGTTGATGCTCAAAAAACGGGTTGCGGCCCTGCTTTTCCATTGCATTCATCCGCGCTTTCAATACCGGATCGCCCGGCGATGCAAACGGCAGTTTGTCGATAATCACGCAAGATAAAGCATCGCCGCGCACGTCCACGCCTTCCCAGAAACTGGCAGTTGCTAACAATACCGCGTTGCCCAGTTCCTTGAACTGATCCAGCAATACGCCTTTAGATTTTGTCCCTTGTACCAGGATGGGATGGTCGAGCTTGCCTTCCAACAATTGCGCGGCGCGTTGCAAGGCGCGGTGACTGGTAAATAGGAAGAACGCCCTGCCCCGGCTGGCTTCCAGCACCGGCAAGGCGAAACCGACAATCTTATCGGTAAAATCGGGGTCACTGGGCTGCGGCAAACCTTTGGGGTGATAAAACAAGGCTTGATTTGGGTAATCGAACGGACTTTCCCAGCTCTGGCTGAGCGCACCGCTCAAGCCCAAATTCTTGGAAAAATGCACGAAGTTATTCGCAACACTCAGGGTTGCGGAGGTAAAAATCCACGTAGCTTTGTGCCGGGCCATGAAACCACGAAATTCCTTGGCAATATCCAGCGGCGTGCGGCTGAGCGTGAACGACTTGCTATAAGTCTCGTACCATTTAATCCACTGGCCGTCCTTGTCGTTAATCAGCGTTTCCAGTTGCGCGTCCAGCGCTTCAGCCCTATCGAAGCAGGATTCTAGACCTTTGCTGCGCACCGAGGCGCGCTCCAGTTGATCGGTTAGCCGGGCCAATTGCTTTTGCAAGGATTCCAACGCGCCGGCGATTTTGGGGTTGGTTTCGATGTCTTGCCAGTCGCCGCGGCGCAATTCCAGGCCAAACGCTAGGCGTAAATCCTTGACTTCGTGTTGCAGGTCCTCACAGGCGGTGCGCAAATCCGGCATGTCCTTGGCGTCGGTGAAATACTCGGCCAGGCTGTCGTCGGCCAAATCGACCAGTTGTTTGCCGCTAATCGTCACGCCCAAAAAATTGGAGGCGGTGTCGGCCAGTTGATGGGCTTCGTCGATAACGACGACTTCGGCATCCGGCAGCAATTCACCGAAGCCGGTTTCACGGATCGACCAATCTGCGCAGAGCAAATGATGATTGACCACCACGATCTCGGCTTCCTGGGCCTGCTTGCGGGCTTTGGTTAAAAAGCAATCGGCATAATCAGGGCAGTTCTGCCCCAGGCAGTTGTCGGTGGTGGAAGTGGCGTGAAACCAGATCGGATCGCCGTCATGCACGTCAGCCACTTCCGAGACATCGCCGGCCTTGGTGCGTTTCGACCAAGCCTTGATCTGCGCCAACGCCGCCGCGTCTTCCTGGCTGTAACCGAACGCGGAATTCAAAGCCTGTTCCAACCGGTAGGTGCACAAATAATTAGCGCGGCCTTTTAACAAGCTGGCTTTGAACGGCCGTCTGCTCAAGGCTTTGCGGATCACCGGCAAATCCTTGTTGAACAATTGATCTTGTAGATTTTTGGTGCCGGTGGAAACGATGACTTTCTTGCCGGACAGGATCGCAGGAATCAGATAGGCAAAGGTTTTGCCGGTACCGGTGCCGGCCTCGGCAATCAGGTTTTGCTGGGACTCGATGGCGTAGGCGATTTTTTCGGCCATCTCGATCTGCGCGGCGCGCGGCGAATAACCGCTGATAACCTCGGCTAAGGCGCCGCCGTCGCCAAAAACATCGGCCAATTTGCTGGCGGCACCGGCAAGCGCCGTCTTGGAACTGTCAACCACTAGCGACCGAAAAAGCTGTCCGCCTTGGCTTTAGCTTCTCTGGCCCCTTGGGCATTTTGCTGCATTTGCCGGGCTTCGGCGATCAACAACCAGCTTTTGCGTTTCAAATCCAGATCACCACCAGCCAGCAAAGCGGCCTTGCCGGCCAATTCTTCGGCAAGTTGCGGTTTATTTTGCTTGATTCTGAGCTGCGCCAGCTTGTAAGTCAGCGTGGGGTTGCGTGAATCGATGCGTAGCGCCCGTTCCATCACGACCACTGCAGCATCCAGGTCGCCACTATTACGGCTACGGTCTGACTCGCTAATTAAAGCTACTACAGCCGGCGGCGTGCCGCTGGGGATGCGCGCGTCTTCTATAACAAACCTTGGTGCCGGCGCAGTTGCTGTAGCCACCGCCGCAGGAGCGGGTGCCGCTAGAGCCGGACTGGCTGGCGCAGGCGGCGGAATATCGGCCGGCGGCATCAACGGCTCGGCACGAAAGGTCGGCAGATTCGGTTCATCTTTAAAGTTATTGCTGACACTTTCGATAGGATAGGTGGCGGTATCGGGACTAGACACCGGTTTTTTAGCCGTAGTTGCGGGAGCTTTGTTTGCCGCTGATTTTTTAGCCGGGGCTTTTTTGACCGGTACACTGCCGGCCACCGGTGGTTCTGAGCCAGGATTACTACACGCCGTTAATATCAGTAACAGAGGGCACAAAATTAACAGAGATTTTTTTTTCATTTACGATTTGAGTAGCCAAGTAAAATTAAAACAGTTCGATTTCATCGTCGTCGCTTTGCCGATTTGCTTGTTGAAACAAGGCTAGCGCTTCATCGACGCTTTTGCCCTGATGGATAGCATCAAACATCACTTTTTCAGACTCCATAGTGTACTGGTTGCGAATGCTTTCCTGAAACTTATACCATTCGGCAGGATTATATAACCTCTGCGGCGTATCGATGATGACCGACAAGCCTTTTAGATTGTTGGACACGTGTTGCAAGCATTGCTGCAGGCGATCATAAAACTGGAACGCCACAATCGCCGAATAGATTTTATCCTGGGTCGCCTCGCAATGCGCCAGAGCCTGGTCGCGGCTCTCGCTCTGCTGAAAACTACTCAGTAACTGATGAATATTTTTCATATCTTCAACCATACCGGTAAACGAGTCGGCCAAGGCTGAGACCGACTCATCACCGGCTTTCATGCTGCCCTCAACCTGAGCAACCGAAACGGTCAACAGCTTGATGGTTTCCCTAATCTGGCTCCAACCCAAGTCTGGCTGGCTTGATGGTGAAAGTGTCATAAATAACTATCCTAAAAATACCGATACAAATAAAGTTGTCGCGACATATGCGCCCTATTGTAACCGACTATACAAAAGCAATGACGACGGCTTAAGTATAGAGAAACTGGAGATTAGTCGATTATTGGCGCCGGTATTTTTAAAAAACCCGGAATTGACGGTGAAATCGCACTACTCTTTTGCATAGGGTAGCAACGCTTATCGGGCACAAGGCAAGCGATAGCTCGGTTGACGATAACTCTGCACTTGGAGTAGAAATACCTTTAGCGCAGCACCGGGTTTGCGTTGAAACCGCCTTTCCACGCTTTTTACAAGGATAATATGAATATTCAATCCGCCGGCAAAAAATTGTTCGTGTTGGACACCAACGTACTGATGCACGACCCAACGTCCATTTTTCGCTTTCAAGAACATAATGTTTTCATTCCGATGGTGGTGCTGGAGGAATTGGATCACGCCAAAAAAGGCTTATCCGACGTATCGCGCAACGTCCGCCAAGTTAGCCGGTTTTTGGACGAATTAATCCGCGATGCCGATCAACAAACCATCAACGCCGGGCTACCGCTGTCGCGCATCGATTATGCTCGGAACGGCGAGCGAGAATTCGACGGCCGTTTGTATTTTCAAACCCGGCAATTGTCGCATCTACTCCCTGCCGACCTACCTGGACAGATTGCCGATAATTCTATCCTGAGTATCGTATTGGCCTTGGGTAAGGAATACCCGGATGTGAATGTAATCCTAGTCTCCAAAGACATCAATATGCGCATCAAAGCAGCCGCGCTACAGATTACTGCCGAGGATTACCATAACGATCAAACCATCGAAGATATAGACCTGCTCTACACCGGCACGATGCCGCTGGACAGCGACTTCTGGGAGGAACACGGCGGCAAGATGGAATCGTGGCAGGAAAACGACCACACATACTACCGCGTGAATGGTCCGCTGGTGGCCGAATGGTATCCCAACCAATATCTGTATATGGAAGGCGAAGATAACTTCGAAGCCATTGTGAAAAGCCGCGAAGGCGACACGGCTGTATTGCAATTGGCCCGCGATTATCGGACCAAACACAATAGCATCTGGGGCATTTCCGCCAAAAACCGCGAGCAAAATTTTGCGTTGAATGCCCTGCTCGACCCAAACGTTGACTTCGTGACGTTAATAGGCTCTGCCGGCACCGGTAAAACCTTGCTGGCACTGGCAGCCGGCCTGTCTTTGACTCTGGAAAGCAAAGCCTATTTGGAAATTATCATGACACGGGAGACCATGCCGGTCGGCGAGGACATTGGCTTTTTACCGGGTACGGAAGAGGAAAAAATGGCGCCGTGGATGGGGGCGTTGATGGACAACCTGGAGTTGCTGGGCAGCCGCTCGGGCACGACCGAATGGGAACAAGGCGCGTCGCAAAACGTCATGATGAACCGGGTAAAAATTCGTTCGCTGAACTTTATGCGTGGCCGGACTTTTCTGAACCGCTACCTGATTATCGACGAGGCACAAAACCTGACGCCTAAACAGATGAAGACCTTGATTACCCGGGCAGGACCGGGGACAAAAATTATCTGCATCGGCAACCTGGCGCAAATCGATACGCCGTATCTAACGGCAACCAGCTCCGGTTTGACCTATGTGGTTGATCGTTTCAAATCTTGGCCGAATAGCGCCCATATTACTTTGCGGCGCGGCGAGCGTTCCCGCCTGGCGGATTTTGCATCCGATAATTTGTAAAGCCATCAAGCCGATGATTGACTGATCTCAGCCTTTGGCCACGCCATTAATACCGCTTTAACCAGCGTGGCCAAGGGTATCGCAAAAAATACCCCCCAAAAACCCCACAAGCCGCCAAAAAACAGGATGGCAACAATAATTGCAATAGGATGCAAATTCACGGCTTCAGAAAACAGCAGCGGCACCAATATGACACCATCCAGCGCCTGAATCACTGAATAGGCAATAAATACGTACATAAAATGATCACTGCCGCCCACGCCCCACTGCACGTAGGCTACCGCCAATACTGGAAAAGTGACTAATGTCGCGCCGACATAAGGAATCACCACAGACAAGCCCATCAGTACCGCAAGCAACATCGCATAATTCAAACCCAACAACCAGAAGACTATGTAACTGACCGCCCACAGGATAAACACTTCGAGAAATTTGCCTCTAACGTAATTGGCTATTTGCCTATCGACTTCATGCCACACTCGCAGGCTAAGACTGGTATCCCTTGGCAGAAACTGTACAAACCAGCCCAATAAAACCTGTTTATCTTTCAGAAAGAAAAACACCATCAACGGCACCAAAAACAAGTAAATGATCACCGCCACCAATCCGACAAACGATTGGGCGGAGCCGGAGATCAAATCCTGACCATACTTGAGCAAGTCTTGCTGAATGGAGAACATGATTTCGCGAATCCGGACTTCCGAAATCAGTTCCGGATGGCGTTCAGGGAAGCGCATGATTTCGGCTTGGGTACTGGAAACAATCTCCGGTATGTGTTGCACCAGTTGCACGGTTTGCTCGGACACTATCGGCACCAGCACGAACAACACAAAACCCAGCACAGCCATAAACGCAAAGAATACGAGATGCACCGAAATCAAACGACCGAGTTGACGCTGTTCGGCTTTAACCACCAGCCCTTCCAGTAGATACGCCAACACAATCGCCACAAAGACCGGCATCAGCAAATCCAGCAAGCCGTATATCAATAAAAAGCCGCCCAGCAAAACTATGGCTAGGGAAACAACTTGGGAATTGGGTAGAAATCGCTGGAAAAAATTTCTAATGAAATCGGAACTGGAAAAGTCAGTCTGCTGGTTCATGGATTGTTGGCGGCTACGCAAACCGTTGTCGGTTTGATCGCGCCATTAGGTTATATAAAAAAGCGGGATTGCTCAGGACAGTGTAAATAATTTATCAAAATTAGCGATTTCCAAAATTTTTTTAACTTCGGTACGCGAATTTTTAATCCGTATTGCCGACTTATCACCCGCCATCTTATCTCGCAGAACTAACAGCATGCCAAGGGCGGAGCTATCTAAGTATTCGGTACCGATCAAATCCACTTCTATCAACTTCACGCCACTTTCAACCAGCTTGGTGGCTTCGCGAAACTCGTTGTGCACGCCGAAATCGAACCGACCGCTTATTTTAATCGACAGCACTCCCGCATCAACACGTGCATCAATACCCATATTCTTTAACCTCACAAATTTTCATGTCATCTCTTACCTTTAGCCTAAAACAGATCCACATCGCCTTCCTCCATGGAAGATTGCGACACAATGTGCGATTTTCTGACTTGCCACTGTTGCTTCATGATTTTCAAGCGATCCGAGCCTTGCCGTAATTGGTCACGCCAGTCAGTGTCGCCACCGGTTTTAAATACCCCCAAACCTATACTGACCTCGTCGGATAGCGAACCGAAATGTTCTAAATTGAATTGTAAGTATTCAATCAATTGCCGGGCCATATCCTCAAATTGCAGACCTCTCACCGCATTACCCACATTGAACTCGATTTGATTGGTCAGTTGGGAAATTTCGCCGACATTGTTGGAGATATTGGCATTAATGATGGCGATATCATCCATCATCTTGTCGATACTGGCCTTGGAACTAATCGCCACGTTCATGTCTTTGGAGGCCATTATTTCGATCATGGTTTGCGCTTCGCGGATATTATCCTTGGAGGCCTTCACCACTCGCTTAATTTCCTCGCTGAACTTATCGGAGTTTTTTGAAAGATTCCGCACTTCTCCCGCAACCACTGCAAAGCCTCGACCGGCTTCTCCCGCCCTGGCTGCTTCTATGGCGGCATTCAGAGCCAACAAATTGGTTTGATCGGCAATCTTCTGCACATCGCCCAATAGTTTCTCGACATGAGCCATATGGCCCCCAACATCATTGATGACCGCGACCATTTCCATGCTCTGCTTACTGATTTGCAGAATATGGTCGATAAAAAACTGCAGGACATCATCGGTTTCCTGAGCAAAACTCGTGAAATTGAGAGTACTACGCCCTTTGTCGGTACTTCCTTCCAGATCAGCTACCAACGAATATACTATCGATGACTGCCCGGAGGTCAAACTAGCCAAGCTATTGAAGCTGCTGGACATCGTAGTCACCGCATCGGCAAGCATGGATTTGAGCTGTTCCAATTCCGCGCGAAAATAGGAGGCTTCTTGGTCGATACAATCTTTCAAATGCAGTAAATAGTCATCAATCGCGCGCACCAATTCGGCTTCGCTTAGACCCTTGCTGTTTGTCAAGGCTGACACTTGCGCACGTTGCGCACGAAATGCTTTGACCATCCACAACATGGTTGCGATGGGGGCGGCTAGCCAATAAACCAGCGCGTTGGACGAAAGCAACGGCAATAACAAAACTACCAGCGTGAATAAAACCAGAAGCGCGTTATCTTTTAGGAACTGCAACATATTTTCAATCCACCAGGGCCAGGATTTTTTCCGCTATTTTCCCCAAGGATAACACATGATGCGCGGCTCCCAGTTTGTAGGCCTCGCCGGGCATGCCCCAAACGATACTGGATGCTTCATCCTGCACTATGTTGACGGCCCCGGCCTCGCGCATCTCAAGCATGGCTCTGGCACCATCCGCCCCCATGCCCGTCAACATAACCCCAACCGCATTGCTACCCACATTCTCGGCAACTGATCGAAACAGGACATCCACGGAAGGCTTATGTCTGTTGACAGGTGGACCATCATCAAGGCGGCACGCATAACGAGCACCATCTCTCACAACCATTAAATGCTGATCACCTGGCGCTATATAGATATTTCCGGGCAATATCAGTTGCCCATCGCTAGCCACGCAAGCAGTCATCTCAGTGGCCTCGTTAACATGTTTGGCAAACGAAGCGCTGAAGGCGAGCGGTAAATGTTGGGTAATGACAATCGCCGGCGCCGTCCTGGGCAGGCTTTTTACCAGTTCCTTGACCGCTTCGGTGCCGCCCGTTGAAGAACCCAACGCCACGATTTTATGAGTCGTTTTGAAATGCTTTTTCATCGTACTGGCTGCATTCTCATTCACTGAATTAAGAGCTGGGACATTAACCCGATTGGTTTCCAAAGCTTTGACTTTTGCTTGAGCGGCCATCCTGATTTTACCGATAATCTCATCCGCATAGGCTCGTAAGCCATGGGAGACATCGATTTTTGGTTTTGCCACAAAGTCAACCGCACCGAGCGCTAACGCATCAAGGGTCACTTCGGCGCCTTTTTCGGTCAACGTTGAAATCATGACCACCGGCATCGGTCGTAAACGCATCAAATTACGTAAAAATGTCAGACCATCCATACGCGGCATTTCTACATCCAGTGTTAATACGTCGGGATTCAAGGCCTTTATTTTTTCCCGGGCAATAATCGGATCACTGGCCGTGCCGACGACTTCAATATCGCCTGCCTCATTAAAAATTTGCGTCAACATTTGGCGAATTAATGCCGAGTCGTCAACAATCAATAGCTTAATTTTTGTCATCCTGGTTTCCTAAAATAGCTCTACGCTACCTTCAACCGGTGCGTCCTTGATACTGGAACTATATTGCTTCTCGCGCAGGAAGATAGTTTGGTTGTGTAAATCTTTAATTTTTTTCATTCTGACCCGTCCGGTATGCGGAAAGAAATTCACCTTACGCGGATAAATATCGCCCAAATCATGAGAAACCAGATTCAACGCTTCAGTGTCCACATAGTCCAAAACGAATTGAATGTTTCTGGCCCCCACATCACCGAGGGTAGCAATGATTTTGCCGCCGCCGAACAGCTTAACTTCCAGGTTTTTACGCTTACCGCCATTTTGCAAAATAGCGTTGATCAAATGTTCCATCGCGTAATTGCCATAGCGAGAGGCATTGCCAACGACAGCTTCGTCCCTGGCATTCAAGCGACTTTTACTGGTCTCCGGCAACATGAAATGATTCATACCCCCCACGCCGGTCACCACATCCCTGATACAGGCTGCCACGCAAGAACCCAGCACAGTCGTAATCATTTCATCCTGTTTGGTGACGTAGTAATCACCGGGCATTAATTTTGCCGCCACTATTTGATTTTCTTGATCCCAATATCGATTGACGTTTTCGAAGCCGGCGATAAGCGGTCTTTCCACATGTCGCACATGACTCACTTAATCGACTTCCTGTAGATGGTGTTACCTATCAAACTGAATCCGGTATCGAGCTGATGCAAGGATTCTGAATGTCCAATGAATAAATATGAACCCTCTTCCAATAGGCCGCAGTAACGATTCGCTAACATCGCCTTGGTTTCCCGATCAAAATAGATCAAAACATTTCGGCAAAAAATAAAATCAAAATACCCTTTCAAGGGCCACTCCTGCATCAAATTCAATTGTTTAAACTCTATCAATTCTTTCAATTCCGGTTTAACTCGCACCTTGTTCGCTTGTCCACCCACACCTTTTTGAAACCAGCGTTTAAGGCGTTGCTCGGCTATTCCTGTCACGCGATCAGCCATGTAAATACCGGCTGCGGCGGTGGCCAAAACATTTGTATCAAGATCAGTAGCCAGAATATTGATGGTCCAATCAGCCGGAACGCTTTCCTTCAAGGTCATCGCCAAAGAATAAGGCTCCTCACCTGTTGAGCAACCTGCGGACCAAACTTTAATCTGTTTAGTCCCGGCATGTTTTTTAAGCAAGCCCGGTACAACCGTCTTGCTTAAATATTCAAAGTGGTGATTTTCGCGAAAAAAAGAAGTGAGGTTAGTGGTGACAGCATTAATAAATTCAGTAAACTCAGTATCCGGGTTGTTTTTCAAATAGTGACAATACTGTTTGAAGCTGGTGAAGCCCAGCATGCGGACCCGTTTCGACAACCTCGAATAAAACATATCGAATTTATCGTCCGGCACCAAGATTCCGGAATATTGGTTGGATATTTTCCTTAGAACGTCAAAATCTGCTTGGGTATATTCAAACTCGCGCGCTTTTTCTTTCATTTTGTATATTCGGGTAGTACCCCATCAAAAAAAGCCGGATGCAGCCTGATCAACTTCCAACATTTCGGCAATCCCCAACAACTCCGAGGCTTCAATAAACTTATCGGAAGGAAAATCGATAGAAACGGATTTCTGCAAGCCAATTGCGGTCTGCTTTAAAATCAATAACAGTTGCAAAGTGGCCGTATCTATCATCGTCACGCCGGAAGCGTCGATATCGATAGCCTCAAAATTGCTGAGCATCTGCGTTAAGCGCTGGTGGAGAGCCGAGACATTTTGAATATTCAGTACTGGATCCAATACCAAAACCGCTCGCTCACTTTGAGAGACGTATGGCTCAGAGGCGTCGGCCGGCGCTTGATCCAAGTCTGTCTCAAGGTTTGACGCTGTTTCTGTCGAGCTCGCAAGTTCTGTCGAACTGTCCGCTTCCGCTTCACTAGCTTGGGCTTTTTGTGAGTCGTGATTGAAATCTGATCGATGCATCCAGGCCAGAGGATCGTAACCGATCAAACTATCTTCATTTTGTTCCGCCATTACATCATCCTCCCTTCTAAAAAGTCTTCGGCAAGTGCCATAAAATCTCGTGCGGAACGGCAGCCCGGGCGATATTCAAAAATGGTTTTACCAAAACTAGGGCACTCTGCGAGTAAAGCCGTTTCCCGAATGGTGGTCGCCAAAATTTGCCCAGGGAAGTATTTTTGTATGACACTCAATACCTCCTTTGACATGCGTCTGGCCGGAATATACCTGGACATGACCAGGGAAAATTTGTAGGGCCTTTTCAAAGCACTTTCAAATTTCCTGATGGTTCCCACCAAATGCGACAAGCCTTGCAATGCCAAATAATCACTGGTCATCGGCACCAATATTTCATCGGCGGCAAACAAGGCATTGGCCACTAATACCCCGGAAGAAGGGGGACAATCGATAAAGATAAAATCTTCATCGCGATTGCCGTCAAGCAAAGCTCTGCGGAGCAGATCGCCACGTCTGGCTCCACCATCCGTCAATTGCTCAATTTCCTGCAATCTTGGACCGGCAACCACCAAATTCAGATTCTTTCTAACCGGAATTGATTGCTCCGCAAGACTCGCCCCTTCCAACAAAACCTTATCAATCCCACTTGTTTGCGTATCTACGGAACCTAGCGAAACGGCCAAATGACTCTGCGGATCAAAGTCTATCACTGTAATTTTCTTACCGAGTTTAGCTAGAGCGTGGGTCAAATTGACCGAAGTGGTGGTTTTTCCTACCCCGCCTTTCTGGTTAAGGACCGCTACAATCCTCGCGCTCATTTACCCTCGGCAATAGCAGCAAGCCCGGCAATACCGACAAACTCTTCCGGATTTAAAAGCTTATCGACATCCAATAACATCACCATATTTTTCTTGCCGACGAACATGCCGCGCATATATTGAGTATTGATTTTCGACCCCAAATTCGGCGCTTCTTTTATATCGGACAGCTTAATATCCAACACGTCGGATACGGCATCAGCGACGATGCCCATCACCGAAGTACCGGAAGCAGTATTGACACTCATCACAATAACGACCGTCACCGGGGTATATTCCACTTTTTGCATCTGAAAACGTTCGCGCAGATCGACAATCGGCACTATGGAACCGCGCAAATTTAACGCACCTTTTACAAAATCAGGGGTATTGGGAATTTTTCTAATGGGCTCCCAACCTCTAATTTCTTGGACTTTCAAAATTTCGATGCCATATGCCTCGCCTTCCAACTCGAAAGTCAGAAATTGCTCAACGTGCTGATTGGATTCTAAATCGGCTGTCATGGCGGCTATTCCCTATCTAATGGTTTGGTCAATCAAGCAACTCCGCTAAAAATCCTGCCACTCGTCGTCGGCTTGGGAGGTTTGCTTAAAACTACTTGGTTGACGAACCGCTGGCGATGGTGCCGCTCTATTGGCCTCTGCACGAACAACACTGGCACTATCGGCTTGATGAACAACTTTTTGCTGCCCGGATTTTTTTTCTGTTTTGAAAAACGCCAACATCTCGACCATATTCGTCGACAAGTCGCTCATTGAAACACTGGCGGCAGATGCTTCTTCGGCTAACGCCGCGTTTTGTTGGGTGATTTCGTCCATTTGCGCAACAGCCTGATTCACCTGCCCTATACCCGCAGACTGCTCAATACTTGCATCGGCAATCTGGGCTACGATATCCCCCACCTTCTGCACACCTGCCACAATTTCGTTCAGCGCTTTACCGGTTTCGTTCACAAACTCGGTACCTGCTCTGACTTTTTGCACACTGGTTTGAATCAGCTCTTTACTCTCCCTGGCCGCAGTAGCACTGCGTTGCGCCAGATTTCTCACCTCTGTGGCAACAACGGAAAAGCCTCTACCTTGCTCGCCTGCTCTGGCTGCTTCCACTGAGGCATTCAAAGCCAACAAATTGGTTTGGAAGGCAATTTCATCAATCACGCTGATGATGTCAGCGATTTTATTACTGCTCTCGTTGATTTCCTGCATGGCGGAAACCGCCGCCTTGACGACATTCCCACCTTTTTCAGCCAATTCTCTGGCGTTATTGGCCACTGCGTTAGCTTGCTGAGCGTTATCGGCGTTATTTTTTACAGTACTGGTCAACTCTTCCATGCTGGCGGCAGTTTGCTGCAAATTCGCAGCCTGTTGCTCGGCGCGTTGCGATAGATTGTTATTACCGCTGGCAATTTCTTGGGACGAGTTGTTAATAAAATGAGCAGACTCGCTAACCTGGCCGAAAATTTCGTTCAGCTTATCGATGGTGGTATTAATATCGTTTTTGCAGTTTAAATAAACCCCTTGGTAATCACTGGTGATTCGATTGGTCAAATCTCCAGAAGCCATACTTTGCATGGTACTGCCAACATCTCGGAAGACATTTTCGATCACATCGGTCAGTTCGTTGATGCCTTCGCTGAGCGTTTCAAAAAAGCCTTGTTTGTCGGCCATCTCAATCCGGCTGGACAACTCACCCACTTTGACAGCTTCCACAATGCTGGCAATTTCCTGCTCGATTTTTACTTCATGCGTTCTATCCAACCACTCGACCACGATGCCGATACGCTCGTTTTCGTCGTTCTTAACCGGGTTGGCAACGATATTCATGTGTCTGCCGCCAATCACCAACGCAGAACTAAATGTGCTGGATAGGTTTGCCAACAGGCCTCGTTGGTGAGCTGGTTTTTTATGGAATTGATCGATGTTGGCACCCATCAGTTTGCTGGCATTGAAGTCAGGCAACTGCTTGCGAATGTCCGCTTCCGCATTTTGGAACATATCGGCTACTGTCTTATTCATGTAGATGATGTCTAAATCGTTGTTAGCCACCATGACACAGGACTGCACATTGTCGAGCGCCTGTTTGATGCGCATCGCTTCCGACGCTACCTGTTTGGAATAAGCCAAATCGGAATTCAATTTAACTTGCATGCCGTATAAGGCCCGATAGAAATCACCGATCTCATCACCACGGTCCAAATCTATAGTATTCCGGAATTGTTCATCCGCCATCCGATAAGAAATACGTATCGAATTCTCTAAAGCCTTTACAACACTACGAATCACCGAATATCCCAATATTGAGGCAAACCCGGCCAAGCCCAAAAACAGGAACATCTCCGGGTATTTTTGTTCGATATAGTGATCGTAAATGGAATTGATCGTCGGCAACAAAAAGATGAGATAGATAATCCCCACTTTTTTCCACAAGCCCAATTCCAGTAATTTCTTAATGAGCGCATTAAACCCCGTCGGCCGTATTGTGGCTTTATTGGCATTTAGTTTTTCATACAAAGATTCGGCTTGTTGGATTTGTTCCCGGGATGGCGCGTAACGAACCGACAGGTATTCCTGCACTTTGCCATTCTTGAACACCGGCGTTACGTTTGCTTCCACCCAATAATAATCTCCGGTCTTGGTCCTATTTTTGACGGGTGCGGTCCACGGGCGCCCAGCCTTCAAACAATTCCATAAATCCTCAAATGCCGCCGGCGGCATGTCAGGATGACGAACCATATTATGATTCGCCCCCACAAGTTCATCCTTGCTAAAGCCGCTAATTTCGATAAAAGCGTCGTTTGCATAGGTAATAATGCCTTTTAAATTGGTGCGCGTGACCAAAATGGTGCCTGGCTTCATTAAGACTTCGCGATCAGTCACAGGGTGATTGAGTTTCATTGCATATCCTCCATTACAAGCCAGCCATAAACAGCTCTTTTTTTAACTTTCATCTTCACCATCCAGGCCATCAAGTTTTAATAATTTATCTACATCCAACAGCATCACCATTCGGCCATTTACTGAAACCAGGCCGTTGATAAATTCAGTACTGACTTTTGCACCAAAATTCGGCGCGCTTTGGATACTTTTTTTATTGACATCGACAACGTCTGAAACTGAATCCACCACGACCCCGATGATCCTGGTTTTATCGGCCATGTGCGCTTGCAAGACCACAACGACCGTCAAAGGCGAATAATCACTGTGTCCCAGTTGAAATCGCTCGCGTAAATCTATGATAGGCACTATCGCACCGCGCAGATTGACCACACCTTTTTCATAAGCCGGCACATTGGGAATTCGCGATACCGGCTCCCAACTGCGAATCTCCTGAACTCGCAGAATATCTACCCCATATTCTTCCTGGCCCAAGGTAAAGCTTAAAAACTGCAAACTAGTATCCAATCGCTTTGCATCTTGCTGGTCAGTGTTGCTGAGTTCGATTATTTCCGACATGACACGCTTTAGGTTAGGTTTATTGATTGGCTAAACGCACGAGACCGGGGATATCAAGAATCAGTGCCACCGAACCATCGCCCAGAATAGTTGCGCCGGATACCCCGTCAATCCGTCGATAATTCGCCTCGAGCGACTTGATTACCACTTGCTGCTGGCCAAGCAGATCATCCACGAACAATCCGCAACGCAACCCTTGCCCATCGACAACCACAATTAAACCTTCGGTTAGCTTGGTGGTTTTCGCAGTGGGTACGTTAAAAATTTGATGCATTCTGATAATCGGCAGATATTGGCCGCGTAACAGGAAAGTTTCGCCTTTGCCCGCTACTCTATTAAGCCTGTCTTCCTTGACATGGAGTGACTCGATAATAGAACCCAAAGGTAATATGTAGGTTTCGTCGCCAACCGCAATCGACTGACCATCCAGGATAGCCAGAGTCAGCGGGAGATGAATGGAAATGGTGGACCCTTTGCCTAACTCGGAAAGGATTTCTATGTTGCCGCCCAAAGCCTGGATATTACGTCGCACCACATCCATCCCCACGCCGCGACCGGAAATATCGGTAAGCTTTTCGGCCGTAGAAAACCCCGGCATAAAAATCAGCTCGTATGTTTGCTTATCGCTTAAGATCGCATCGGGATCGATCAAACCTTTTTCAACGGCTTTGGCCCTTAATTTATCTTTGTCGAGGCCTTTACCATCGTCAGTCACTTCAATCACGATGTTGCCGCCGCGATGATAGGCTTCAAGTGTAACCGTACCCGTCTCGGGTTTGCCGGCCGCGAGCCTGACATCGGGCATTTCAATGCCATGATCCAAGCTGTTTCTGACTAAGTGAACCAAGGGATCACTGAGCAGTTCGACGACGGTCTTATCCACTTCGGTGTGTTCACCCACCAATTTAAGTTCGATTTTTTTACCTAGTTTGCTGCTGATATCATGCGCCAGCCGTGGGAAACGGCTAAACACGAAACTGATAGGCAACATGCGAATGTTCATCACACTTTCCTGCAGTTCGCGGGTATGCCGCTCTAGCTGAGAAAGTCCGTTTTTCAATTGATCAAGTTTATTCAGTTCGAAATGTTCGCCTAATAAGCTGAGCATGGATTGCGTAATGACCAACTCCCCTACCATGTTAATCAAGGTATCGATTTTGCTGGTATCCACGCGAATGGAACTTGAACCTTTCGGTGCGGCTTTTGCTTCCTCTTTTTTGCCGTTTTTACGCTCCAGCGTATTCGACTCAGATTCTCCGGTACTTGCAAACTCAGGGCTGATGTCTCTATGAACGCTGTTTGTAACGGGCGTTATAGCGATGTCTGCTGAGACCTGGGCTTGCGCAGAACCTGTGGACGTTTTGTAGATCGGTTGTTTAGCCAAATCGCAATCGTCCTCGACCCAATCGAAAATCTCGTCAATTTCCGCCTCCGGAATATCGCCCGAAACACGCAATTTCCAGGACAAATGACACTCTTCCGGATCCAAATCGTCAAGATCGGGTACACCTTGTAAATCAACGGTTGTCGTCAATTGGCCCAGGGCTGCCAACTCCCTGAACATCCGTACCGGTTCGTTACCGGTCTTCAACAAATGTAAATGCGGGCTGAAGGCTATCACCCAGCCGGCGATTTGTTCAGCTTCTTCAGCCGGTAAATCCGCAGCACTTTTTGACGCCGAAGTGTCCGGAGCGTGTCTCCCTGCAGGGGAACTGGGCACTGTATTATTTAGCTCGTTATCCAAAGCTAATTTATGCTCAGCGACATCAGACTGATCCACTTGACTGCCGTTTTGTATCGATTGCAGCATATCTCTCAGACAATCGACTGACCCCAACAATACATCAACCGCCGGTTGCGTGATCTTTCTACGGCCGTCGCGCATTTCATCAAGCAAGGTCTCCATGACATGGGTGAAGTCGGAAACCGCGGTAAAACCGAAAGTTCCGCTACCGCCTTTGATCGAATGCGCGGCGCGGAAAATGGTGTTGATGTCTTCGACGTTAACATCCCCCAAATCAAGGTTGAGCAATCCCGATTCCATCGCGTCAAGTCCTTCGAAACTCTCTTCGAAAAAAACCTGATGAAATTGCGCCATATCGATTGACATAGAATTACCCGGTGCTGATGTCTTTGAAGAGGCGGATACTTAACCCATCACTTTTTTGATCGTTTTCAAGAGTTGGTCGGGATTGAATGGCTTCACTATCCAGCCCGTTGCACCGGCATCTTTGCCCTGCTGCTTTTTATCCGCTCCCGCTTCAGTGGTCAGCATCAACATCGGCGTAAACTTGTAGTTTGGTAAAGCGCGTAAGTCTCTAATCAACTCAATTCCGTCCTTGTTTGGCATATTGACATCAGTAACGACGCAATCAAAAGCTTGCGCTTTCGCTTTGTTCAAGGCATCCGCTCCATCAACCGCTTCTACCACGTTATAACCGGCGCCTTTTAAGGTAAACGCCACCATCTGCCTCATTGATGCGGAATCGTCTACAGCAAGAATTGTTGCCACAATTTTCTCCTCAAAATTTATCGAACATAATTTAAAACTGTTAAATCAGCACAAACTGCGATTGCCAGTTCACCTGATTAGAATTTTACATTGCTCAGATTGTAGCTAAGCTCAGCCAAGATTGTAGTTAGAGAAAGCTGATCTTGCCGAAAAACACTCATTTTAAAAATCTAAGACGCTTCGTTGCAGGGACCGCCATTTTGGCGAAAATCTGTAAACACTCACATTGCGATTGTGGTTTAACTCGCATAACTTTGTTGAATCCTGTGCTATCTTCAAACTCGATTTTGACGAGCCAACGCTTCCCTGTTCCCAGAGTAGAAACGCACTTTTCATAGGCCGGAGCGGCAAATAACAGCAACAGAGTTTGAGTTCATTTCCGCCCAACTACCTGAGTCACAATCCAATAAATTATGCAAAAATTATTCACCGAAACATCTAAAGGATTCACGCTGGTCGAGCTGATGGTGACCATCGCTATCGCCGGCGTTCTGGTGGGTATTGCAATTCCAAGCTTCACTTCGATTATCAGCAACAACCGCTTAACCACATCAGCCAACGAATTAGTCACAGCATTGAATTTAGCGCGAAGCGAAGCAGTTAAGCGGGGCTTTCAAGTGACCGTAAGACGCAAGGGAGCAACTAGCACACAGTGGGAAAGTGGTTGGGATATTTTTGTGGATAGGGATGGTAATAATACATTCTCAGACAACGGAAATGCCACGCTGTGTGAAGCGACTGAAGATTGTCTTTTAAAAACCTACTCGGCCTTACCAGGAAATTTAACCCTGAGAACAGGCAATAGCTCATATAAAGATTATGCGGCATATTTACCAAACGGCTTAAGTAAAGCCGGCGTTGGTGATACTTTCACCTTATGCAGCGATTCGGGAACATCAATGCCGCAGCGAACAATTGTCATCAATCCTATCGGACGCCCGAGAACATCAGCCGCGACAGGAACATGCCCTTGATAAACCTAAGCGGACAGACCGTAAATCATAACCATGGCTTCACACTGATTGAAGTCTTGATCGCAGTGGTGATACTTGCCCTGGGCTTGCTTGGCTTGGCGGGCTTGCAATCCACAAGCCTGCGGAACAATCAAAGTGCATATTTTCGCTCACAGGCTACTTTGCTTGCTTACGATATAGCCGACCGAGTACGAGCAAACGCAGTGGGTAACTACGATAACCAAGCAGAAACGAATAACGATTGCTTAGCAAACACTTGCACACCGGCACAAATGGCTGGTTACGATTTAAAACAATGGAACGACCAGTTAAGAAATCAATTACCTAGCGGCGAAGGTGTTGTTTGTAAGGACAAAACCCCGGGGGACGGAAATTCAAAATCCGCACACAACTGCGACGGGGTTGGCGATGCGTATGCGGTAAAAATTTGGTGGGATGACGACCACGATGGGGCGGCGACGCAACGCTTTGTAATGAGTTTCCAGCCATGAAAAAGAATCAGCCGTATTTCCTGCAAACAGGCATGACTCTCATAGAAATTATGATAGCGCTGCTTCTGGGCGCATTCCTATTAGGTGGGGTAATTAAGATTTTCGTTAACGCGAAGCAGACTTACGGAATGCAGGAAGGCTTATCCCGTTTACAAGAAAACAGCCGTTATGCGTTGGAAATACTCAGCAAAGACTTACGCTTAAGCGGTTTTCAAGGCTGTATATCCATCGCCGACTTAACCCCCACCAATACGGCCGCCGCACCGATTATTGCGCCTACGCCCGCCACTATCATAGTCGGCTACAACGGCAGTGAGGCATCGCCGGTAACGACCACTTGGTCCCCAGCCTTGCCAAGCGCCTTATCAGGTTTAGCTACGCCGATCACTCCTGGCACCGATGTCATAACAGTGGTTTACGGTGAAAGTTGCGGCGGTTATTTATCTGCAGATATGGCAAGCGCAAGCTCGGATATACAAATTTCCAGTTCCAATACTTGCGGCATAGTTGATGGTGATCCGGTTTTAATATCCAGTTGTAGCAACGCCGACCTTTTCCGGGCCACCACGGGCACTACCTCGACACTGATAAAGCACAATGCGGTGTCTTTGCCGGCAACTTGCGCTTCCCCACCCTGCTACAAAACCAGCTCGGAAGTGTTTGCTTACCGCGCATACAGCTATTTCATCCGTCCAGGCGCAAGCGGGGAACCAGCTCTTTGGCGATACGACAATACCAAGGCTGCAAGTAGCAGCAATCCAGTTGAAATACTTGATGGCATCGAAAACCTGCAAATTCTCTACGGAGAAGATACTGATGCCGACGGGGTAGCCAACCAATATAAAACCGCCGCCAACGTCACCGATATCACCCATGTCGCCAGCGTGCGTATCTCCATCCTGGCGCGCACCAGCGAGAATCTGGCCTCGCAAACCCTCACTTACGATTACAACGGGAACACTGGCATTAACCCAGGTGACCGGCGAATTCGCCGCGTGTTCAACGCGACGCTTGCAGTACGTAATCGGCTGCAATAGGTGGCACCATGAATAAGTCGAAAATAAATCAAACTGGCGCAGTGCTAGTCGTCGCCTTAATCATGCTGATGCTCCTGACCATCATTGGCGTGACCGGCACCAATGTCACCAGTCTGGAAGAAAAAATGGCCGGCAATATGCGTGACCGTAATCTTGCCTTTCAAGCGGCGGAGTCCGCCTTGCAAGCCGGGGAAACTTGGCTAAATACCCATGCCTACACCTGCAGTAAAGCTGCCGGCAGATTCAAGCCGCGCGATAAAGATTGCAATAGCGCAACAGCGGAAACGTCGGAAGTTTGGGACAGCATAAGTTGGGACGACAATGATTCGGTGCTTTATACGGGCGTTTTGTCAAACCTCAGCGCTAATCCTCGTTACATAATCGAAGACTTGGGCTGCTTGCCCGCACCTGCGGCATGTCCCGGAAAGCATAACTATCGAATTACCGCCAGAGCAACCGGCGGCACAGCGGACACTATCGTCATGCTCCAGTCTATTTACCAAATTTAGTGAGTCGTACGACTATGTTGATTTCAGACAGAAACACGCAGAGGGCAAAATCATGAAAACTAAGCAACGCCAAGTAAAAGCCTTTTTTTTGCTGATTCTGTCTCAGACATTGCTAGCAAGCTTCAACGCTTCTGCAGGTATTTCTCAACAACCTTTATTTCTAACCTCCAGCGTTCCGCCTATTGTCATGCTGACCATGGGTCGCGATCATAAGTTGTATTATGAAGCCTATAACGATGCCTCTGACCTTAACGGCGATGGATTAATTGACGTTGGCTATAAACCGGCAATTGACTACTATGGCTATTTCGATTCAAAACGCTGTTACGATTACAACAGTTCCGGCTATTTCGAACCCAAAGATGCCACAACCGATAAAAAGTGCTCAAGCGTGGCAGGTGGTTGGAGTGGCGACTTTCTTAATTATCTGACCACTGCTCGAATAGATGCGTTGCGCAAAGTGTTGTACGGCGGTTATCGAGGCGAAGATACTGCTACCCAAACACTATTGAAACGCTCATTTATTCCCCAAGACGCCCACGCCTGGGGGAAAGAGTACGATCCAGCCAACACCCCAGGCTACTTAATTTCGGATTACACTCCCCTTAGCGAACCCGAGCTAGGTAAACGGCACTTATTTGCCAATGTCTCTTTGAGTTACACCGGCCAGCCACTGTTACGAGTGTTGGACAACAGCCAGTACAGAATATGGGAGTGGGTATCGATAGAGCGCCCCGTTGCCGGAACTAAATGTTTACACGGCGGTACTGGGCCTAATTGCACAGTGGCAAGTAGTTCCAGTTGGTCGGTGGTTCCCAGTACTGTATTGAGTAATCTGATACGTAAAACTTACGATGTATCTTCATCTGATGAAAGTGGCCACCCTAGCGATCACGACGATTTTAAAGACTGGATAAATGACTACGCAAAAACTTCTAAAGAATTTGGTAGCGGCGCGATGACCACGCTAGAAGGTAACGATCAAAACCCCTACGGCCGCGACGACTATTACATGACGGTTGTCAAAGGAAAGATAACCGTTCCTGCTACCGGCACCTACAAATTTTCCATTGACGGCGACGACGCCGTCGAAGTTATCATCGGCACTAGCGTGGTCGCCAGCTGGTACGGCGGGCATGGTAAATGCAATTGCAACGATCATAGTGGCACTATATATCTAACTGGTGGGACGGCTTACGATATTGAATTTCGCCATGAGGAACGCTACGGCGACGACAACTTTGTGTTGCGCTGGGAAACCACAACGGGCGGTTCTAGCATGACCGATTATAGCGTCAACGTTAAAGTCTGCGAAACCGGCAAATTGGAAGCCAACTGCAAAGCCTACAAAAGTGGATCAACCACAACCTATAAACCCACAGGGTTGCTACACACCTATGGCGAAAACGACTCGATGGCATTTGGCTTGCTAACCGGGTCTTACAAAAAGAACATATCCGGTGGCGTATTGCGGAAAAACATAGAATCCTTCAAAAACGAAGTTGACGCGAATACCGGGATATTCACCACAACCAACGGCATCGTAAACACGATCAACAATCTGCGTATCAACACCTTCAACTACTCGGGGCACGAATATGCTTCCGGCTGGATTACGACACGGGCCATCGACGAAGGAGAAGCTGCGGAGTGGGGAAATCCGATTGCCGAAATGATGTATGAGGGCCTACGCTATTTTGCCGGCAAAGCAGCACCCACATCGGCTTACTCTATAACTTCCACCGACACGCCGGATGCAACCTTAGGATTACCGTTACCGACCTGGCTTGATCCATACTCATCCACTGGCGGCAACTATCTGAGTTGCGCCAAACCCATGCAGCTAGTGATAAGTGACATCAACGCATCCTATGATACAGACCAACTGCCTGGCAGTTATTTCAATTCATCCTTCACCGGCGATTTGGCAGGTCTAAGCGTGAAAACATTGGCGGACACGATATGGAGTAACGAATCAGAAGCTAGCAACCTGTTTATCGGTCAATCGGGGATTCTCAGCGACGGTGCCCCCACGGCAAAATCGGCAAACAGCTTTAAAAATATCCGTGGCCTTGCTCCGGAAGAACCCACCAAATTAGGTGGCTTTTATGCCGGCAGCATTGCTTTGCACGGCAGACAAACCGACTTAAATGCCGCTACCGGCGATCAGAAGACCGATACTTTGGCCGTCGCATTGGCTTCACCGCTCCCCAGAATCGAAATACCGGTCAGCGGTAAGATAGTAACCTTGGTACCGTTCGCAAAATCCGTAGCGGGCGCCAGCATCACTCAGCCTTCAACCAGCTTTCAGCCCACCAATCAGATCGTAGACTTTTACGTGGAAAAGATTGTGAACACAGTAGAACCTGTCTCGGGTGTTACTCCAGGCAATAAAGATACCTCCATTAACGGCGGACGCCCGTACGGAAAATTCCGTATAAATTACGAGGACGTTGAGCAAGCCGCCGATCATGATATGGACGCAATTGTGGAATACACATTCAGTGTCAATGCATCAAACCAAGTAGTGGTCGATCTGAATTCAACCTATGCCGCGGGCGGCATAACCCAACATATGGGTTATGTTATTTCCGGTACCACCAAAGACGGCGTTTACCTGGAAGTACGTGACAAACCCGATGCCGGAGAAAATGATAAAGATTATTTTCTTGATACACCTCCAGGTCAGTTTCCTGGTGGTACTTGGGCCGATGGCGTCTCTTTACCGCTCACGGCATCCAGAACATTTAACGTGGGCACCACCACCTCAGCCAGCTTTATTAAACATGACCCGCTTTGGTACGCGGCAAAATGGGGCGTAAACGACAAAAACAAAGACAACATTCTTGACCAAAATGAATGGGACGAAGATAAAAATGGTACTCCTGACGGTTATTTTCTGGTAACCAATGCCGGTAAACTTTCCGAACAATTGGGAAAAGCTTTCGCCAAAATACTCAGCAACGTTAGTTCTTCCTCTGCGGTAGCCGCCAATACCGCAAAATTAAATACCGGGACATTGGTTTATCAAGCCAAATTCGATCCCAGAGACTGGAGCGGACATTTGTTGGCGATCCCGATCAATGACACTACTGGCGCATTGGAAACAAACAATCTCAACTGGGACGCTGCCACAAAGTTACCGACACCAAGTAGCCGCAAAATTTACACGCTCAACCCAACGTTAACCAGTGCTCCACGCGGTATAGAGTTTCGCTGGGCAAACTTAACCACCGCGCCAACAGGCAGTTCGCAGCAGGACTATTTAAACCAAATATCGGGTACTGCTGACGGCAAAGGTGAGTTACGGCTCAATTGGTTACGCGGGGATAACACAAACGAACAGCGCTTGGGTACCGGAAACTTTAGAAACAGAATCAAGAAATTTGACGGCACTTTCTTAGAAAACAACACGGATCTAGCGAATGCCGCAATTGCTACCAACAAGCTCGGTGACATCGTAAACTCAGACCCCGTCTATGTTGGAACCGATGACTTCGGATACAGTTCGCTACCCGGAGCAGAAGGTAGCGACTACACTTCATTTCGCGCCAGCACGAGTTACCAAAATCGCAGACCCATGATTTACGTAGGTGCCAATGACGGCATGCTACATGGGTTCGACGCCAAAAAGAACTCCGGCTCGATCACCACTGGCGGTACGGAGGTTTTTGCTTATGTTCCGAATGCGTTATTTCCGGAACTAAGCAAGTTGACATCGCTCACTTATGCCCATCAGTATTTTATTGATGGCATGTCAAGCTTTGGCGACGTGTATTACGATTCGAGCTGGCATACCCTTCTCGCAGGCGTCACAGGAGCCGGAGGCAGAGCCGCATTCGCGCTCGACGTCACTAATCCGGATACGTTTGGCGCCAGCAGCGTTTTATGGGAGTTTACTAGCACGGATGACAATGACCTAGGCTATACGATAGGTCAACCCGCTATCGCTAGAATGAAAGACGGCACGTGGGCAGTTATCGTTGCGAATGGCTATAACAGCGACGCGGGTAAGGCAGTGTTGTTTGTATTGAATGCCAAGACAGGCGCGTTAATCAAAAAATTTGATACCGGAGTCGGTGACGCCGCACAAAAAAATGGTCTGTCATCACCAAAGGCGGTTGATACTGACGGGGACACAATTGTAGACACCATATACGCCGGGGATCTCTACGGAAACCTTTGGAAATTCAACGTAGGCACGACCTCCGCAACTAGTTGGACTATTGCTAACAGTGGCGCACCACTATTCGTCGCCTGCACCACAACAGGCACGTCATGCACATCAGCAAACCGTCAACCGATTACCGGAAAACCTAGTGTTGGTGCAGTTGGCTCAGAGCAAACCGGTGGCATTATGGTGTATTTTGGTACAGGCAAATATTTTGAGACTACTGACAACGTCATACCGACGAGTCCACAGGTTCAGTCTTTTTACGGCCTATGGGATGACAACTCTGGGGCAATCACCGACAGAGCAAAACTACAAGAACAAACTATCACATATGAGGGTAAACCCAAAAACTCTGCCGGCGTAGAAGGTACAGGCGTGGTACGGGTAAGCTCTAGAAATACTGTGTGTTACTCGGTGGCAACCATTCCATCAACGGACGACGATACGCCCACCACCACTTGCAATGCAGCCAATCTTAAAAAGGGCTGGGCTATGAACCTCCTTAAACCCACGAGCATCTCTCAAGGTGAAAGAGTCGTTAGTCCACCGGTGATGTATCTAGATTTAGTGATTTTCTCGACAATGATTCCGAGTGCTGATCCTTGCTCGGGCGGCGGTGTGAGCCGCGTCATGACTGTGGAGGCAATCACAGGTAAACGCCCCTCTACAGCCTCTTTCGATCTATTCGGTAATGATGGTAAAGCTGACGTAAATGACCTTATGCTAATTAATGGCAAATTAGTTGCTGCTACTGGCTTTGACATGGGCATTGGTATACATAAGAATCTTAGCCTTGTTGGGAATATTGGTATCGGATCAGGTAGCGAGAGCATCGACGAAATGAAATTTAAAGAAAGCCCAACTACCCCTGGCGGCGGCGGAGGTGGCGGCAAAAGAACTTCTTGGCGCCAATTGAGATAGATAGCTCAGTTGTTCAGAGCTTATTTTGGAATTAGTCTGATACTAAGAATTTAATGCCTGTGACTTTTGGGGAATCTGGGTTTAGCCGTGAACTTGCGTGTATTCACTGAATTAAACCGATATGCGATAACAGGCTTACATATTTCAATAAACGATAAAACCCAAACCGGTCAAAATTAAAATGAACAAAACACAACAAGGCGTAACTCTTATAGAGTTAATGGTTACAGTGGCGATCATCGGCATACTTGCAGGCGTCGCGATACCTGGCTATCAAGAGAGTGTACGCAAATCGCGAAGAGCGGATGTCAAAGGCGTATTGCTCGGACTAACCAATGCCATGGAGCGACGTTTTACGGAAGCCAATACCTTTTGTGACGCCGCTGCGGGAGGAACGGCGGTAACCGGTTGTGGATCATCAACCGGGGATACCGGGACACCATCGATCTATACGATCCCAACAGAAACCGCCGGCTTTTACACGGTAACTATCAGTGGCGCCAGTGCTAGTAGCTATACCTTGAGCGCGGTTCCGACCGGAGCCCAAGCCAGTGACAAATGCGGTACCTTATTAATAGACAATACAGGCAGCAAAACGGTAGCGAGTGCAACATTAGATGCCTCAACATGCTGGAGCAGATAGAATTCTGGCTAACAAAACTGTTAAATAATCAGCATTGCGTCGCCATAGCTGAAAAATCGATAGCGTTGATCAATAGCATGACGATAAGTGTTCATGACTGCGTCATAGCCGGCGAATGCCGAAACCAACATTAACAAAGTCGACTCCGGCAAATGAAAGTTGGTCAGCAACGCATCTACAGATTTGAACGAATAACCCGGCGTGATAAATAAGTCAGTATCGCCGCATCCAGCCTGCAATACGCCACTATGTGAGGCTGACTCCAAAGCTCTTACCGCAGTGGTACCTATAGCCACAACTCTGCCTCCCCTGGCCCTCGCCTGATTAACTGCATCTACACAATCTTGCGAGATGCTATAAAACTCCTTATGCATCACGTGTTCGGATAGATCCTCGACCCGCACAGGACGAAATGTGCCGCTGCCGACATGCAAAGTTACAAAACTGCGCGCTACGCCTTTTTGATCTAAGCGATCCATAGTTGGCTGATCGAAATGTAACCCGGCTGTAGGTGCAGCCACGGCGCCCAGTTGCTCGGCAAATACCGTTTGGTAACGATCCAAATCACTTGCTTCGTCAACACGGCTAATATAAGGCGGCAGCGGAATATGCCCTACTTCGTCCAATAGCGCCAACAAGCCGGCTTCCGTTTCAAACCGCAGCCTGAATAAATCGTTATGTCTACCCATAACCCTGCATACCGCGCCATTCTCCAAGCTCAACAAGGCATCGGTCTTTGGCGACTTACTTGCTTTAACATGAGCAAGCGCTGTGTGAGTATCCTCGATTCGCTCGATCAACATTTCGACTTTACCGCCGCTTGACTTATGCGCGAACAAGCGAGCAGGCATGACTTTGGTATTGTTAAAAACCAATAAATCGTTGCTGCTTATCATGTCGACAAAATCGGCAAACTGACAGTCTGCAATTGCCGCACTTTGTCTATCCAGACGCAGCAATCGACTGGCGCTCCGTTCCGGCAGCGGATACTGGGCAATAAGTTGCTCCGGCAACTGATAATTGAAGTCGCTCTTTTTCATTCCGAATAGGTTTTAAATGACTTTTGAACAATCTTGGGACTTTATCTGCCGCAAGATACGTAAAGGAGAGTTTATTTGAAGTTTTTTAATACGTTAGATCATTTTGTATGGTGAGAAGCATCGCTTTTGCAGCCAGATTTTAGCAAAACTTAAACCGGCAAAGTTCTGATTACCAAGACCAAGCTTTTCATACTCTCGTCGCTCGGCAATTGTTCACCCATCAAGTATCGCATCAGTTCAGTGTCTTCAAGTTCCAACATTTGCAAAAACGTCTGCTGTTCCGTAGTGTCGGCGAAGAGGTAACGATGTTCTAAGTACCTGAGCAGCATCAAATCCAGCTCAAGGGTACCGCGCCGGCAACGCCAGCGCAGTTTATTGATGTTTTCGTTCACAGATGGTCGCGTTCTACCAAGAGCTTCTTGATTTCGGCAATCGCCTTAGCGGGGTTAAGTCCTTTCGGACAAGTATCCGTGCAGTTCATAATGGTGTGACAACGATACAATTTAAAGGACTCATCAAGTTCGTCCAAACGTTCTTTATCGTTTTCATCGCGGCTGTCGGCCAACCAACGGTAGGCTTGCAACAGGATCGCCGGGCCGAGATATTTATCGCTATTCCACCAATAACTTGGACAACTGGTTGAACAACACGCGCAAAGCACGCATTCGTAGAGACCGTCGAGTTTGGCGCGATCTTCCCTGCTTTGCAAGCGTTCGGTTTCGGCAGGCGCTTCTGATTCAGCAGTTAACCAGGGTTTTATCGACGTATATTGTTCGAAGAAATGCGTCATATCCGCGACCAAATCTTTAACCACGGACATATGCGGCAACGGGAATATTTTCACGGTGCCTTTGTAGTCGCTAATCGCTTTGGTGCATGCCAGCGTGTTTTTGCCGTTGATGTTCATCGCGCATGAGCCGCAGACGCCTTCGCGACAGGAGCGGCGAAAAGTCAGACTACTGTCGATTTCATTTTTAATTTTCAGAATCGCATCCAGCACCATCGGTCCGCATTGGTCCATATCGATCTCATAGGTGTCGATGCGCGGATTTTCCCCAAAATCCGGATCCCAGCGATAAACTTCAAAATGGCGGACGTTGGTAGCGCCCTCGGCTTTATAGGTTTTACCCTTTTTAATCACCGAGTTTTTGGGTAGTGTAAATTCAACCATTAGTAAACCCTCTCTTTAGGCGCAACGACTTCGACTTCGTCGGTAAGCGTATACAGGTGGACGGGGCGGTAGTCGATTTTGACTTTGTTGCCTTCCCGCCAGGTCAGAGTGTGCTTCATCCAATTCTTGTCATCGCGTTTCGGGAAATCCTCACGCGCATGGCCGCCGCGACTTTCTTGACGATTACCGGCGGCAGTAATAGTAACCTGAGCCTGGCCGAGCAAATTATCCAGCTCTAAGGTTTCCACCAGATCGGTATTCCAAATCAGTGATTTATCACCCACTTTGACATCATCAAACGATGCAGCAATCTCACCTATAGCCTTGATACCTTCGTTTAGCGTGGCCTCAGTTCTGAATACCGCCGCCTTAGACTGCATAGTGGTTTGCATATCCATGCGGATTTCCGCCGTTTTACGGCTACCGTTGGCATGGCGGATTTTATCGAAACGCGATAATGCTTGATCCGTGGCGTCTTTTGCCAACTGCTTATGCGGCATGCCCGGCTTGATCAGCTCTGTGCAACGAATCGCAGCCGCCCGCCCAAATACCACCAAATCCAACAAAGAGTTAGAACCCAAACGATTGGCGCCATGCACCGAAACACAGGCGGTTTCACCAATCGCCATCAAGCCAGGAACCACATAATCAGGATTACCGTCTTTCAGTGTGACCACTTCGGCCTTGTAATTGGTCGGAATACCGCCCATGTTGTAATGCACGGTAGGTAAAACCGGAATCGGCTGTTTCGTCGCATCGACACCGGCAAAAATTCGGGCGGTTTCGGTGATGCCGGGCAACCGCTCATGGATGATGGCCGGGTCGAGATGCTCCAAATGCAAATGTACGTGGTCTTTCTTTGGACCGATGCCGCGTCCTTCGTTAATCTCAACCGTAATTGCCCGACTCACTACGTCGCGAGACGCCAAGTCTTTGGCATGCGGGGCGTAACGAGCCATGAAGTGCTCGCCTTCTGAGTTGGTCAAATACCCCCCCTCACCGCGCGCGCCTTCAGTCATCAAGCAACCGGAACCATAAATACCTGTTGGATGGAATTGCACAAACTCCATATCTTGTAAAGGCAAACCGGCTCTCAAGATCATGCCATTGCCGTCGCCGGTAACCGTGTGCGCCGAGGTGCACGATAGAAAGGTACGACCGTAGCCACCGGTTGCCATTACCGTTTGATGGCCGCGAAACAGGTGAATGGAACCGTCATCCAGGCACCAGGCCAGGACGCCGCGGCACTCGCCCTCTTCCATGATCAAATCCAGCGCGATGTACTCAACGAAGAATTCAGCTTTGTGTTTTAAAGCCTGTTGGTAAAGGGTATGCAAAATGGCATGACCGGTTACGTCGGCTGCTGCGCAGGTTCTTTGCGCCTGGCCTTTACCATAATGCGTAGACATACCACCAAAAGCCCGCTGGTAAATTTTACCTTCTGCGGTTCTGGAAAACGGTACGCCGTAATGTTCCAACTCGATGATGGCAGGAATCGCTTCCCGGCACATGTACTCGATCGCATCCTGATCGCCCAGCCAATCCGAACCTTTTACGGTGTCATACATGTGAAAACGCCAGTCATCCTCACCCATATTGCCGAGCGCGGCGCTGATACCACCCTGTGCAGCGACGGTGTGACTGCGGGTAGGAAACACTTTACTGATACAGGCGGTTTTCAGACCTTTTTCCACCATACCAAAAGTAGCCCGCAAACCGGCCCCGCCGGCGCCAACCACCACAACGTCATGTTGGTGTTCGATGATGTTATATGCTGAGGCCATGAGTTACCTTGCGAAAAAGATGATGATAATCGCGAGCAATGCCGCGACACCCAAAACTAAAAAAATCAGATTGGTGGCACGTATTGCCAAATTTCTTACCGGAATAGTCGACACATAATCTTCGATCACGACCTGCACACCCAACGCGGCGTGATAAACCACTGCCACGGTCCAGGCGATAATCGCCAGGGTGTTGAATGGTGAAGACAACCAATCCACGGTATCCGCATACGGTGCATTTAGAGCCTTGTTTAGTAGCACAATCAACCAAATAGACAATGGCACCAAGGCCACAGCGGTGACGCGCTGATACCAGAAATGACCCGAGCCGCTATGTACCGAGAAAAAATCGGCGGCTTTTTCCAATGTTGCTTTGTAATCCATAACCAGCCCTCCTTTAAGAAACCACAAAGGTAATCAATGTCAACGACGCCGAAGCAATCAGCTCGTAAACTGCATATTTGTCCAGTGTCATGCGTTCGAAGGTTTTGCAAAAATCCCAAATCAGATGGCGAATACCGTGCACCAAATGAAAAAATAACGCATAAATAAAGCCCCAATACACCAGTTTAAACAACCAGTAGGACATAAAGGCCTGCATGGCGCCATACGCACCTTCACCAGCTGCAATGGCGAACAGCACATAGACAAATAGCACCAGGCCCATGGAAAGGAACACCCCGGTCATGCGGTGGGTGATTGACACCAAACCGGTTAAGGGCAATCGATAAACTTGCAGATGGGGCGAAAGTGGTCTGTTTGCTGACATGATTTACCCTGTATTTAAAGTTGAAAAATAATTTTTTGTTAGAAATCGACGCAACGGCCTTTGCGTTCCCAATCGCCAAAGCGAGTAGGCTCCGGCCCTTTCGGGCCATTAATTTCTGTCGGAATGGCAGGATCTTGCTCCGCAGACGGCGTCTTCTCGGATTCTGTCTTGGCGTTCTCAGGCGGTTCTTGCGTATTGGTTTGTGCTGACTTCATGTCGATTTTCTGCATAATTTAGCGATTATTCACAGCGGTATAGTCACGGCGCGGCGGCCCGACGTATAACTGTCTCGGCCTGCTGATAGGCGTCGCCGGCTCTTCCATCATCTCCAGCCAATGTGAAATCCAGCCGGCAGTGCGGGCTATCGCAAACATCACGGTGAACATTTCGACGGGGATGTGCAGGGCTTTATAGATAATGCCGGAATAGAAATCGACATTGGGGTAGAGTTTTTTCTCGATGAAATACTCGTCTTTCAACGCATATTCTTCCAAGGCCAAGGCCAGTTCAAACAGCGGATCGTTGGTGTTGGTTCTGCTCAACACCTCGTAGCAGGTTTTGCGGATGATGGTAGCGCGCGGATCGAAGTTTTTATAAACTCGGTGCCCAAAGCCCATTAAGCGGAACGGGTCGTCGTGATCCTTGGCCTTGGCGATATATTTGGGGACGTTTTCGACACTACCGATTTGCGCCAACATATTCAAAACCGCTTCGTTGGCGCCGCCGTGAGCCGGTCCCCACAATGCCGCTATGCCCGCAGCCACGCAGGCATAAGGATTGGCACCGGTACTGCCCGCCATGCGCACCGTCGAGGTACTGGCATTTTGCTCGTGGTCGGCATGCAGAATAAACAACAGATTCAGCGCTTGGACCAGATTTGGATCGATGTAATGTTCCTGATCGATATAGTTTTGCGAGGAACGGGAGAACATCATATTCAAGAAGTTCTCGCAATAACTCAGATCCATGCGGGGGTATACGAAGGGTCGACCGATGGAATGCCGGTATGAAGCTGCGGCAATGGTGGGCATCTTGCCTATCAGCCGGGTCGCACAGATCATGCGGCTGGCAGGATCTTTAATGTTCAAATCGCTGTGATAAAACGCCGACAAGGACCCCACCACCCCCACCAACATCGCCATAGGGTGGGCATCGTAATGGAAACCATCAAAAAATTTGCGCAAAGCTTCGTGGATAATGGCCCTATCGCTGACTTCCTCATTAAAATCACGCAACTGCTCCGCATTGGGCAGTTCGCCATTCATCAGCAAATAGGCAACTTCAGTAAATTCGCAGTTTTCCGCTAATTGCTCGATGGGATAACCGCGATACAACAAAATCCCGTTATCACCATCAATGTATGTAATTTTGCTTTTGCAAGCAGCCGTGGCAATAAAGCCCGGATCGTAAGTAAAACACCCAAGATCTTTGTTTAAAGAGCGAATATCGACAGTATCTGCACCCAAAGACCCCTTCAACAACGGATATTCAACTTCTTTTCCGGTGGCGTTGTGCCTGACCAGTAAAGTATCGTTTGACATGGTTTCCTCAGTTTTCTGTTAGCAGAAGCTTAGCAGTTGAATTCGATTATCACACAGCGAATGTGATTAGGCCAACCGCTTGTGCCATGAACCATCTCAAGATTAAGCCATTAATGATTACCGCCTATGCCCAGAAAGGTTCAAGCCATTGTTCGGCTGGTTGATAAAAAACCGTCTAATTCAGAAAAAGCGTTATGCATCAGCCAAACACAGCAACATTTCTGTCAGATTTTGTAAGCAACGGACAGAGTGTCTGTTTCATTGTTACAAAGATAACCAAATACGTTAGTCACTGTTTCGCCCCTTTCCACTGGGCAGTCTACCGCAAAGCGTTGAAGTTACCGACTTAGCGAGAACTCAGAACCCAAGATTACCGATGGTTTAAATTTTGCTTTGCTGCTTGTAGACAATTCGATGGAGATTTAACAATGAACAAGATTGGAATTTTCTACGGCACCGAGAAAGGTATGACAGCGATGATGGCGCAGGTCATGTACCGAGTTTTGGGCGACGAAATTGCCAGCGAACCGGTGAATGTTAATCAAGCAACAGTAACGGAACTGCTTGGTTACAAAGCCTTGATTTTGGGAATGCCCAGTTACGGCGTCGGCGAAATACCCGGCAGAACCACCGGCAGCGAAGAAGGCAACTGGGAAGAGTTTTTATTCCGCCTGGATGAGGCGGATTTATCCGGAAAGCGGGTTGCCCTGTTTGGTTTGGGTAACCAACAAAAATACTACGCGCGCTTTGCCAGCTCATTAATTCATTTGTATCACCACGTTCGGTCTTATGGTGCCGAGGTGACCGGTGCCTGGAGCACGGATGGCTATCACTTTACCCACTCCAGTTCGGTAGTCGATGGCAAATTTGTCGGCCTGGTGCTGGATCACCACAACCAACCCGAGCTTACCAAAACCCGGATTCTGGATTGGCTTGAGCAGGTAAAACCGGCATTGTTGGAAAAGCTGAATTGATTGTACTGCTACCCTCAAACATATTGCCCGGCACACCACCCCGAAGACCAAGCCCACTGAAAGTTATACCCGCCCAGCCACCCGGTGACGTCCAACACTTCCCCAACAAAATACAACCCCGGCACTTGCAAGCTCTGCATGGTTTTCGAGGAAATCGCGTCGCAGTCTACGCCACCGACGGTTACCTCGGCGGTACGATAGCCTTCGGTAGCATTCGGCTTGATCGTCCAGTGGTGCAGATTTTCCGCGATCACGTTCAGATCTTTGTCCGCGCAATTGGCAACGGTTATATCCAACTGCCGCTCGTCCAATAGAGCTTGCAACAAACGTTTGGGTAAGTAGTCGGCCAGTAAATTTTGGATTTTTAATTTGCTGCCTTGCCGCCGCTTTTCTTTCAATGTCTCCGCCAGATCCATATCCGGCAATAAGTCTACATGCAGCGCTTCGCCGGGATGCCAATACGAGGATATTTGCAGGATGGCCGGCCCGCTTAAACCGCGATGGGTGAATAAAATATTTTCTTTAAACGACTGCTGTTGATTGCTTATCCGGCAAGGCACGGCGATACCGGTCAGCGGAGTAAAGCGCTCTGAATCGCCTGGTTGCAGCGTTAACGGCACCAAACCGGCTCGGGTCGGCCAAACTTTGATGCCGAATTGTTCCGCGACTTTATAACCAAACGGCGTGGCGCCCATTTTCGGTATCGATAAGCCGCCGCTGGCAATGACCAAGGCTGATGCAGACATCGCACCGCTACTGGTGTGCAGTAAAAAATCGCCGTCGTCGCGTTTCTCCAATCGCTCCACCCGACAATTTAACGCCAGCGTCGCGCCAGCTTGCCCGCATTCTTTTAACAGCGCATCCAGAATATCCTTGGCGCTATTGTCGCAAAACAATTGCCCATGCAATCGTTCGTGAAACGGTATTTGGTGGCGCTGTATAAAGCTCAAAAAATCCCATTGCGTGAAGCGGCTAAGCGCCGACTTGCAAAAATGCGGGTTATTGGAAATGTAATTTTCCGGGGCTATGCTGTAGTTAGTGAAATTGCAACGGCCACCACCGGACATCAGAATCTTTTTGCCCGGCTTGTTGGCATGTTCCACTACCTTCACCCGCCGGCCGCGCTTGGCGGCTTCGATAGCGCACATTAAGCCGGACGCGCCGGCTCCGACGATAATGACATCAAATTTATCCATGGCGCGTAACTTGTAATGACTCAAAAAAATAGGTAAAAAGTGGGGTATTCTAACCGCAATACCCGGCATCCCGAGACGCCAACAAGGTACGCAAGGCGTTTCCAGCAGCCATCACCCAACTTCAACACTTCGACAAGGCCATAATGACTCCAAAATACAGTTATTCATTCAACACGGGCGACGGCAAAAACAAGGCATTACTGGGCGGCAAAGGCGCAAACCTTTGCGAAATGACACAAATGGGCTTTAACGTGCCACCTGGCTTTGTCATCACCACGCAAACCTGCCTGACCTACCTGGAAAACAAGCAATTACCCAGCGATTTAATGGACGAAGTTCGTCAGCAAATCGCCGAAATCGAGCAACTGAGCGGTAAATCGTTTGGCGGCGCCAACGACCCGCTACTGGTTTCGGTACGTTCCGGCTCGGCCATCTCGATGCCGGGCATGATGGACACCATTCTGAATTTAGGTTTGAACAAGCAAACCCTGGCCGGCTTGATCGAAATGACCGACGACCCGCGCTTTGCTTACGATGCCTATCGCCGCTTCATCCAATTATTCGGCAAGGTGGCGCTGGGTATCGACGACGAAAAATTCGACGTGCATTTCAACAACGTCAAGCGTGCGGCCGGCATCAAAGCCGATGTGGCGTTGACAGCCGACCAACTCCAGGAAATCAGCGAACTATTCCTGACTGTGGTGCATGAAGAAACGGGCCGGCCGTTTCCGGAAGACGTTTACCAGCAACTGGAAATTGCCATTCGTGCGGTATTTAACTCCTGGCTGGGAAAACGTGCCGTCGATTACCGCCGCGAGTTTCACATCACACCGGACATTGCCAACGGCACCGCCGTCAATATCGTCACCATGGTATTCGGCAATATGGGCGACGACTGCGCCACCGGCGTCGGTTTCACTCGTAATCCCGGCACAGGTGTCAACGAGATGTACGGCGAATACCTGGTCAACGCCCAAGGCGAAGACGTGGTCGCCGGCATTCGTACCCCCAAACCGGTCCATGAAATGGCGAAGGAAATGCCCGAGCAATATCGGCAACTTGTGGAATTGCGCAATAAACTGGAAGCACATTATCACGAAGTGCAAGATTACGAGTACACCATAGAGCGCGGCATTCTGTATTGTTTGCAAACCCGAAACGGCAAAATGAACGCGACCGCGATGGTGAAAACCTCCATCGATATGGTGGCGGAGGGCTTGATCAGCAAAGAACAAGCGCTGCTACGGATCAATCCCGACATGCTGGAACAATTGCTGCATCCGCAATTAGCTCCCAATCACGAAGTTAAAGCCATTGCCCAAGGCCTGCCGGCTTCGCCCGGCGCCGCGTGCGGCCATTGCGTATTCGACGCGGACACCGCCGTTCGACTGGGTAAAACCGGCCAAGATTTGATTTTGCTACGCGAAGAAACCAAGCCGGAAGACATCCACGGTTTCTTCGCCGCGCAAGGCGTCTTGACCAGCCGCGGCGGCAAAACCTCGCACGCTGCGGTGGTGGCGCGCGGCATGGGTAAAGCCTGCGTGGCTGGGGCTGAAGACATCAAAGTCGATGTCCGCGCCCGCTTGGCTATCGTCGGCGACATCCATATCAAGGAAGGCGACCTGATTACCATAGACGGCAGCAACGGTAATATCTATTTGGGCCGGATCCCAACCATTCCGCCCTCATTCTCTGAGGAATTAAAAACCTTGCTGGGCTGGGCCGACAGCATAGCCCGCTTGCGTGTGCATGCCAATGTCGACACGCCGGAAACCGCGAGACTGGCGGTCAGCTACGGCGCCAAAGGTGTCGGTTTGTGCCGTACCGAACGCATGTTTAACGCCGCCGACCGTTTACCCTTAGTGGTAGATATGATTCTGGCGCACAACACCGAAGAACGCGAGGCGGCTTTAGCCAAACTGTTCCCGATTCAACGCGATGACTTCCAACAGTTGTTCGAAGCCATGTCGCCGCACCCGGTTACCGTGCGTTTGCTGGATCCACCCATGCACGAGTTTTTGCCCAATGAGCACCAATTGATTGATGAGCTGGATGCGCTGAAACACTACCTGACCATCGTCAAAGGCCAACGTGTCACGCTGGATACGCTGGCGCACCCGGCGGAAATGCCGGCACCGTTCAATATGCTGAACGAAGACGTGATTTTGGAAGCGATCAGTAAAAAACAGATGATGCTGGATAAAGTGCTGGAGCTGTACGAAGTCAACCCAATGCTGGGTCATCGCGGCGTCAGGCTGGGCATGAGCTATCCGGAAATCTACAAAATGCAGATCCGCTCAATTCTGGAAGCGGCGGCATTGTGTGTGAAACAACGGATTCCGGTCGAACCGGAAATCATGGTGCCGCAGGTGATCACCGCACAGGAATTGAAAACCGTGAAAACCTATGTCGACGAGATTCAAGCCGAAGTGGAAGCGCAATACAAGCTCAAGCTCAACTTCAAGTTCGGCACAATGATTGAAACGGTGCGGGCATGTACCCGTGCCGACCGTCTGGCCGCGACAGCTGCTTTCTTTTCATTCGGCACCAACGATTTAACCCAAGCCACTTTTTCATTCTCCCGCGAGGATGCCGAGAACAAATTCTTACCGCTGTACGAAGAATCAGGCCTGCTGGAAGACAACCCCTTCGAAACACTGGATATTGAGGGCTTGGGCAAACTGATGAAAATGGCCGTGGAACTGGGTCGTCAGCAGCGCCCGGATTTGAAAATAGGCATTTGCGGCGAACACGGCGGCCATCCGCGTTCGATTAAATTCGTTCACGACTTAGGCTTGAACTATGTATCGTGTTCCGCGCCGCGCATTCCCGTGGCTCGCTTGGCAGCGGCTCATGCCAAACTATTGGAAAAACATTCGTAACTAGACACATGGCAAGGGCCGGTCAAACACCGGCCCTTGCCATCGTTTCAAACCCGGCGTTTGCCAACCCGGTTTCTACCGGTGGCCTTGGCATCGTATAGCGCCTGATCCGCCGCGTGCAGCAGGCTTTCGAAAGATAGGTCGTCACTCGGAACGATACTGGCAACACCAAGACTGATAGTCACAAATTCGGAAATTTTGGAAGCCGGATGCGGCAGACGCATATTCTCCACGGCTTTACGCAGAATTTCGGCCAACACCATGATTTGTTCGGCATCACAAGCCGCGACCACGCAAAACTCTTCGCCACCGTAACGTGCAATCAAATCGCCCGGCCTTCTAAAGAAACGCTTCAAGGTTTTAGCCACTTGCCGCAAACAATGATCGCCCTCGATATGTCCGAGATTGTCGTTGTATAGCTTGAAGAAATCGATGTCTATCATGATCATCGAGATAGGATATTTATGCCGCAAGGCGCGCTTCCATTCCCTTTTTACAAAGGCATCGTAGTAACGGCGATTGGGTAGCAAGGTCAACGAATCCAGATACGCCAGTTGCATACGGCTTTTGGCTTTATCCAGGCGCAGGCTTAGTCTGGCTTGCGCCAAATAAGACAACAGCAATACGATCAAACCGATAACTGCCACAATTGCATGGGTGATTGTCAAATGCTCCAGACGCTCGCTCACAAAAGCATCGATACTGGCACTGGGAATACTGACACTAATACCGCCGCGAATTTCGCCCTCTTTATAGCCTTGCCGCTGATGGCAAACCAGACAACTTTGATCGACATGCAGCGGCGCCATGTAACGATAAAAAGATTGCCCGTTGATAGTGCCGATACTGCTCACACTTTTTTGACCTTGCTGGAACGCCAACAATGCCTCTGCTTCCCATTGGTCCGGCCGATTTTCCGGGCGAATCGGATTAAAACCGGTAATATGAAAGGCAATATCCGATTCGTCACCCATTTCCGAGAGCTGCCGAGTCATATAAGCTGGATTAATTAAAGTCAGGTGCTTGCCATCGGTGGTCTCTACATCGCGATGAGGAACTTCCAGGTAAGGATTGGGCTGAGTACTCTCGGTGATAGGCACGTAAACGCCGCCGTGCAACGCATTCCATTTTCTGATCAAGACGATATGATCGAAAAACATCTCGGCTTGGCGCGTGGCAATTTTTTGCGCGTACTGTTTGGTATCCGTGACTTGCTGGTAAAGGTTCAGGCTAATCAACAAAATCCATAGCACTGCATAAACCAGGAATGTAATCCTTCTCATTTATTGCCTCAAAATTACTTATAGCCGCTCGCAAAAGTCCGCCGAGAAACCGCCAAACAACCACACTATGGCGCTTAACCGCGCGCATTAAAAACACACAAAATTTATTTGGTAATTCGATTTGAAATGGGTTGTTTATGCTGGCACTATAACTTACCGCATCGACAAAATGAATGAACCCAATCACCCTTTGCAAAATGACCGACCAAGCAATTTTCCCGGCACCAGAGCATGACCATAACGTATGCATCCACAGGGCGATAAGTGTAGCCGAACAACTTTGCTTAACGCGCGGCGTACAACTGACCCCCATCCGCCACAAGATTTTGGAGCTGATCTGGAACAGTCATAAGGCCGTTAAAGCCTACGACTTGCTGGATCAAATCAGGCCGGTAAACGACGCCGCAAAACCCTCGACAGTCTACCGGGCCTTGGATTTTCTGTTGGAACAAGGCCTGATTCATCGGGTGGAGAGTTTAAATGCGTTCGTCGGCTGTCACTGCTCCGGCACCCAACACGATCAACTACTGTTAATCTGCACCGCGTGCCATACGGTTCAGGAGCGCGCCGCGCCTTCGGTACTCAGCGCATTATCCAAAGAACTTGGCGATGCCGGCTTCGTACCGCAGCGTAAAACCATTGAAATTCACGGCTTGTGTAAAACCTGCCACCCCGCCACCAACACGGCTGAAGAACAGGCTATTCAATAACCCGCCAAACATTGACCTAGATCAACGCTTGTTCCCAATAAAACTTTATATTAAGCCCATGTCACGCGATTTCCTACCGTTGACATGATCCTCTTGAAAGATAGATGCTTCGGCGGGCGAGTTCTCTCTCCCGCCTTTTTTTTGCGATATTATCCTCTATAATCGCCGCCCTACCCGACACATCTATCCCCGGCATGCTTACCGACAGTCAAAAAGCTATTCTTTTGCAGACCACGCTAAGTTCGAACGATCTTGGTGAGAATCGTTTTTGCGAATTGTGCACACACGCGGATTTGCTGCATACCGTCACGGACAGTGAATTAGTGACGTTCCTGGAGATTGCCAACGCTTTGTATCGCGGCGGCGAACCGATTATCAGCGATGCCGATTACGACTTCGTTTATCTGGCAGAACTGAAAAAACGTCAGCCCGAGCATCCGCTGCTGCACACAGTCGAGCCGGAACCCGCTTTCGCGGGTAAAACCGTCGATCTGCCAACCGTGATGCTCTCCACCGACAAAGCCTACAGCCGCGACGAGGTGGAACGCTGGGCCGGCCGCATCGAAAAAGCCGCACTTGAGCTAGATAAAAACTTTGCCGAGCTGATCTTTAAGGTTACCCCCAAGCTCGATGGTTACGCTGCCTATGACGACGGCCGGATGCTATATACCCGCGGCGACGGCCGCAAAGGTACCGACATCACCCGCGTATTCGAACGCGGCTTGCAAGTCGCCAATCAAGACCAGCGAGGCCTGGGCGCCGGCGAAATTGTGGTCAGCCGCAGTTATTTCGACGCCAATCTGGCCGAGTTTTTTGATAACGCCCGTAACTTCCAGGCCAGCGTGATCAAAGAAAAGGAACTGGACGAGCACGCCGAACGCGCCATCGCCGATCATGCGGCGGTGTTTTATCCGTTTGCTATATTGCCTTGCTGGGAGGGAGTCTGGCAGGACCTGATCGACAACTTCGAAACCATCGTCAAAGACATCTGGCATAAGTTGGATTACGACGTTGACGGCGTGATTCTGGAAATCGTCGACGAGCAACTCAAACAAGCGATGGGCGCCACCCGCCACCATCACCGCTGGCAGCTGGCTTACAAAGAAAACCTGGAAACCGCAGAAGTCACCGTCATCGGCGTCACGCCGCAAACCTCGCGCTCCGGCCGCATCACCCCGGTCGCCGAGTTGGAACCGGTGCGCCTTAGCGGCGCCCTGCTCTCCAGAGCCACCGCCCATCATTACAAAATGGTGCAGGATAAAGGCATAGGCCCAGGTGCGCTGATCCGCTTGGCTCGCTCCGGCGAAGTGATCCCCAAAATCGAGGCCGTGCTGCGTCCGGCCGAGCCGGAAGTACCTAGTGCCTGCCCCAGCTGCGGCCACGAATTGATTTGGGACAACGACTATTTAGTCTGCCCCAACAACCTGGAATGCCCGGCGCAAATCAGCAACAGCATGGAACATTTCTTCCGGGTGCTGAAAAACAACGACGGCTTCGGGGCTGCGACCATCAAGAAGCTTTACGAAAACGAAATCCGAAGCGTCGACCAGATTTACGCCTTAACCGCCGCAGAATTCGAAAACATGGGCTTCGGCCCCAAGCAATCGCAAAACCTGGTCGATCAATTGCTGCGCAGCCGCAACGAAGCCATCGAAGACTGGCGTTTTCTGTCCGCGTTTGGGGTATTTCGAATGGGTCTGGGCAACTGCGAACGGCTGCTGGCACATTATGCGTTGCCGGAGATTTTCAATCTCAGCGAAGCCGACATCGTCGCCATCGAGGGCTTTGCGGAAAAAACCGCCGCGGTAATCACCGAAGGCTTTGGCAAAATCAAACCTTTATTCGACAGCCTGATGGCGCTGGGTTTTACTCTCACCCCAACGCAAAACCAAGCCACAGACAACGCCCATCCGCTAGCCGGCAAAACCTTGGTGTTCACCGGCACCCTACACAGCGGCAGCCGCGACGACTTGAGCAAACTAGCCAAAGCAAAAGGCGCTAAAGTCGGTAGCTCGGTGTCGGCGAAAACCGACTATCTGGTAGCCGGCGACAATGTCGGCGCCAATAAAACCAACGCCGCTCGCGAGAAAGGCGTCAGCGTCATCAGCGAACAAGAGTTTCTAGCCTTGCTGAATGGAGACGGCTTATGAGCCGCAACCGCCCGGTGGTAGTCTGTTTTTCCGGTCACGATCCCAGCGGTGGCGCCGGTGTGCAAGCCGACATCGAGGCCATCATTAGCCACCAATGCCATGCGGCTAGTGTGATTACGGCGTTAACCGAACAGGACAGCCGCAACGTCAAGAAGCTGATTCCGCAACAGCCCGCAGACATTCTCAGCCAGGCACAAACTCTGTTGGCGGACTTTAAAGTCTCCGCGTTCAAAATCGGCCTGATCGGCGACGCCGGCGTTGCTGTAGCGATTGCGCAAATTTTGCGGCAACATCCGGCTATTCCGGTGGTGCTGGACCCGGTACTGGCAGCCGGCGGCGGCACTGCATTGGCCGGCCAGCGATTAATTGATGTCATCGTCGGGCAACTACTGCCGTTGACCACCTTATTGACACCCAATAGCGAGGAAGCCCGCCGCCTATCCGGGCAAAACGATTTGAGCGACTGCGGCCGTTTCTTGCAAGGCAAAGGCGCTAAATACGTGCTGATCACCGGCACCCACGAAAGCTCGGAGCTGGTGCATAACCGCTTGTACATGCCCGACGATCTCAATGAAACCTTTAACTGGGAGCGTTTGCCGCAGAGCTATCACGGCTCGGGTTGCACGCTGGCCAGCGCCAGCGCCGCGCTGCTGGCGCAACGTCTGGACGTGTTTACCGCCGTTAGCGAAGCTCAGGAATTTACCTGGCAGTCGCTGGCCGCCGCCTATCGTCCGGGACAAGGCCAATACAACCCCGACCGGCTGTTTTGGGTGGAAGCATGAAATTTCCGCACGAGGGTTTGTACGCCATCACCCAACCCGAAAACAAAACGATTGCCCAAATTGTAAAAGACGTCGAAGCGGCCTTGCGCGGCGGGGCTAGCGTGATTCAATACCGCGACAAAAATCCGCTGGATGCGCCGCAATTAGCGAGGCTTTTGTTGGAAGTTTGCCACGCTTACGATGCTCCGCTATTGATTAACGACAGCGTCGAGTTGGCGTTGGCGGTTGATGCTGACGGTGTGCATCTAGGTCGCGACGATGGCGAAATCGCCACAGCGCGGCGCCTGTTGGGCCAGGACGCCATCATCGGCGTATCGTGTTATAACGATGTGGATAAAGCACAGAACATGGCCGCTGCCGGCGCCGACTACGTCGCATTCGGCCGCTTCTTCCCGTCCGGTTCAAAACCGTTGGCCGCCCCCGCCGACATTATCAGCCTGCATCGCGCCAAACAATTGATAAATGTGCCGATAGTCGCCATCGGCGGCATTCTGCCGGAAAATGGTGGAACTTTATTGGCGGCAGGCGCAGACTTATTAGCGGTGATAGGCGGCATATTTGACCATGAACCGGAAGCGGCCGCGCGCGCCTACCAAGCCTTATTCAACCCTCAAGCGGAGTAAATAACATGCCAGAACATGTCTATCAAAAAGTCGAACTGACCGGTTCATCCAGCCTGGGCATCCAGCAAGCTATCGAAAACGCCGTCGCCAAGGCCGGCGAAACCATCCAAAACATGCGTTGGTTTGAAGTTGTGGAAACCCGCGGCCATATCGATAACGGCAAGGTCGCGCATTGGCAGGTCACCATTAAAGTGGGTTACACGCTGCCACACTAGGCGATTAGACGCCGCTAAAGCGAATATAACGCCTTAGCGGCGAGCCGGCAGCCCATACGAAGGCCTCGGTGTAATAATGCATCAGGGCCAAATATCCAAGAAAACCCAAGGTTACGGCTTTATAAATTTGCGTGGAAAACAGGGTTTGCAACAATAAATTGACCAGATCGTCGCCATAAGCCTGTAACAGGTAGGTCAACACAAACGACAGCAGCGGCAATACCAGCCAAACGGGTAATCGAATCGCCGTTGCAGCTCGGAACAAATTATTCTGCGGCTGTTCGCTGTGGCGATTCACATCGTGAGTCACGTAAAAACTATAAGCGGTGATGTCGTGCACCAAGCGCGGCATCAAGATCGCCAAGAAATAGTATTGCTGGCTGTAAACATACCAACTGCTAACGACCAGCAGTGTGTTGGCCCACAAAAAATAGATACCCAAGCGGCTGGGCACGTAACGTTGGCAAAACACCGTGCTGATAACCAAAGCCGTCGTCAGCACGCTGGCAATTTGCAACACCAACGCCGCTTGTTCAGGCTCCAGGCTATTTTTTAAAAATATCCCCATGTAGATAAAAATCCCTGCACTAACGCTGAGCCACAATTGCAGATAAAACGCCCAATTAGGCAAACGACACACTGCCTTGGCGATACCCTGCTGTTGCTTCAAAACGTGATATACCGTCCAGCAAGCGGTAATGATGTATAGCGCACGGTATGGAATAAACAGACTGCCGATACCGAAAAACACCATGATAAACAAAGTCATGGCGATTAATTTGCCTTTAAAGGCTTGCAGATAGTCCTGATGACTGACCAACAATAGGTTACTGGCGACGATATGCGGAGTACCGAACAAAATTTGAAACAACAAAAAATGGGTCGGGCTACTGGGCAGCATATCGCGTAATGCGAAATTGAAGCCGAATTCGTCTAGCCAAAGAACCAATAAACACAGCGGCACAATGGCGTACAAACTCAGTAAAAAGCGGAAAGACACCGCCAGTTTATTGCTACTTTTTTGCTCGGGGAATGAAATGATCTGCGCAACCACGGTGCCACCTTGTTATTATTTTTTAGGCAGCGGCTATTATCACCATTTTGGGTAATGACTCAATATCTATCTGATTTTTAACTGGTAACACGACAGGGAATATTACTTGCGCTTGCCTTGCAAACCGCCGGTATGGATTGCCACTATCCGCTGCCCAGCCGGGAAATACCCCTTCCGGATTAAATCGTAGAGCGCAAACAGCAATTTTCCGGTGTAGATCGGTTCCAGCTCGATACCGTGTTGCCGTTGAAAATCCTGCATAAACGCCAACAAAGCCGGCGTCGTTTTGGCGAAACCGCCGAAATGGTAATCCACCAGAATTCGCCGGTCCGCATGACTGATGATTCCCTGATTATTCAGCAATTGCTCGACATCGTCGATTAGAAAGTCGCCACCCTTCAGCGCTGCCGCACCGATAGCCTGTTGAGTTAGCGGCGAGGTAAGCAAACCTGCCAAAGTGGTGCCCGTGCCGCAGGCAACGACCAGCGTATCAAAGCCGACGTCAATTTCATCGATCAGTTCGGCAACGCCTTGCAAAGCCAAGTCGGTGGCTCCACCTTCCGGCAGCCAATATTGGCCGGCCTGCAGTTCAGGTAAGCTGTCGTGACCTTTGTAATCGCGCAATTGCCGGTAGTCGCTACGCGACACAAAACGCAGCTCCATGCCCCAATCAAGTAAATCATGCAGCGTGGCATTAAGTTGCGCGGGCCGCTCGCCGCGAATATAGCCTATGGTTTTCAGCCCCAAGGCTTTACCGGTAAAAGCCAGGGCGTGTAAATGATTGGAATAGGCGCCGCCCATGCTGACGATACTGTCGGTGCCATTGTGTAAGGCCTGATTGAGGATATATTTGAGCTTGCGCCATTTGTTGCCGGAGATAATCGGATGTAGCAAGTCATCGCGCTTGATCCACAACTCCAACTGTCGGTCCGCTAATTCCGGGTCGTTGATCTTAGTCAGCGGCGATACCGCCAATTTAGCCTGCAATTTCTGTAGCAGCGGATGGAGATCGGTCACTGTGCCTGCTTGATGGCCCACGCCACATCCGCTGCCTGCCGGTTGGCTTTGACATCATGAACCCGAAACATTTGCACTCCCGCCATCACCCCTAACGCCGTGGTCACGGCTGTCGCGGTAACCAACTCTGCGGGTTCGCTGACATTGCAGATGCTGCCCATGAAGCGCTTGCGGCTGGTACCCAGCAACACCGGGTAACCCAAACCAACAAAGCTACGCAAATGTGCTAACAAATCGATATTGTCTTGCTTGCCCTTACCGAAACCGATGCCGGGATCTATAGCAATGTTTTCCGCCAACACGCCTGCCGCTAACGCTTCGGTAATACGTTGTTGCAAAGCAGCGATCACTTCGGCCAGTACATTGCCGTAATGCGGTCGGTCTTGCATGGTTTTAGGTGTGCCCTGCATATGCATCAGGATGATCGGAACTTGCGCTGTTGCCGCAAAAGCCAACATCTTAGGGTCGCCTTGGCCGGCGGAGACATCGTTGATGATACTCGCCCCCGCCGTCACCGCCGCTGCAGCAACCTGGCTTAAGGTGGTATCTATACTGATTTGAACTTGGGGATTGTTCGCACGGATCGCGCTAATCACCGGCACCACCCGGCGAATTTGCTCATCCGCCATAACGGGATCGGAGCCAGGCCGCGTCGACTCACCGCCGACATCGATAATATCGGCGCCTTCAGCGATCATTTTTTCAGCTTGAGCTATCGCTGCCGCCACGCCGGTAAATTTGCCGCCATCGGAAAAACTATCGGGAGTGACATTGAGTATCCCCATCAGTTGGGGAGCGTGGATAGCATTGAACATGTTTGAAAACTCCTCGATAGCCGCAAACGTGTAGTTTACCGTTGTCGAGTCGTTTTTAGAATTTACGGACTGCCGTTTTACGCCTTACCGATAACGGTGCCACCCCGCCGGGAAGCAGGATGGCACTCAATCGTTAAACTCTGAGCAGAGCTTTGGCAAGTTTTTCTGAAAGCTGTTCTTCAACAAATTGCGGTTCGTTGGGTGGATACAATTCCACTTCATCGATTTCGAACCCGTATTCCTTACCCAATAACAATAGCTCCTTGATTTTGAGACAGGCTTTCAGCTTTTCTTTCAAGCCCTCATCGCTTTTGGATTTTTCAGAAAACTCTTTGATAACCTTGATTGACATTGATAACTCCGTGATAACTCTGAAAGATGGATTAAATCCAATCTCTCCTAAGCAAAAAATCGGCCATATCTATATGACCGTTATTTTTCATGCGGTTCATGGCGTTACAAATCAACAAACCCGGCAACAATCGCGTCTATTCACACACAATTCATAAGAAATTTGTCGGGTATACGACAATTGTCTGCTCTATCAAGCAACAATTCGCAACGAGGATTTTGGCTTAATCTTGAGCCGCCACCGTGCGGTAAGCAGAATGATAGTAAAGCAAAGGCTCGCCTTCCCGGCAAACCACGCTATCGACTTCACCGATAATCACCCAGTGGCTACCGGCCTGAACTTGTTGCACTACCCGACACTCCAGTGCCGCCAGAGCTTCGCTCAAAATAGGCGCGCCATTTTCACCGGCTTGCCAAGCAATGCTGGCAAAACGCTGTTCTTGGGTGGTGCTACCGGCAAATTGGTTGGAAACGTCTTCTTGTGCACTATTCAGAATATTCACGGCGAAGCGGCGGCTTTCCAACAAAGCAGCACCGGTATCGGTCGCTTGGTTAAGGCAGACCAATATCTGCGGCGGCTCCACGGACACGCTGCTAAACGCCGTGGCGGTCATCCCTCGGGGCTGATTATCTCGCCCCTGGGTTGTCACCACCGTCACACCGCTGGCCCATAATTTCAGGGCATTTTTAAATTCTTTGGCTTCAACGCTCATAATTTTCTCTTAGATCCAATAGCGATAACACGGCATAGGCGTCTGATTGTGACATCAGTTTTTGGGACGCATGTGCGGGAACAACAGCACATCGCGAATGCTCGGCGAGTTGGTAAACAGCATCACCAAACGGTCGATACCGATGCCCTCGCCCGCGGTCGGCGGCATGCCGTGCTCCAGCGCAGTAATGTAGTCGGCATCGAAATGCATGGCTTCGTTGTCGCCGGCTTCTTTTTCCTCGACCTGTTTCTGGAAACGCTCGGCTTGGTCCTCAGCATCGTTCAACTCGGTAAAGCCGTTGGCAATCTCGCGGCCGCCGACGAAAAACTCGAAGCGGTCGGTGACATGCGGATCGTTGTCGTTGCGGCGGGCCAGCGGCGACACTTCCACCGGATAAGCGGTGATGAAAGTTGGATTCATCAAGCGGTGCTCGACGGTTTTCTCGAAAATCTCGATTTGCACCTTGCCCAAGCCATAACTGTCTTTAACCGGAATCTTTAAATTCTCGGCAACTTTCACGGCCGCTTCCCGAGTCGTCAGATCAGCCAAAGTCAATTCGGGGTTGAAATGCAAAATCGACTCCAACACTGTCATCCGCGCGAACGGTTTGCCGAAATCGTATTGATCACCTTGATATTCAATAACGCTATTACCTACCACATCTTCGGCTATGCCTTTTAGCATCGCTTCGGTCAGATCCATCAAGTCGCCATACTCGGCGTAGGCTTGGTAGAACTCCATCATCGTGAATTCGGGGTTGTGGCGGGTCGACAGACCTTCGTTGCGGAAGTTACGATTGATCTCGAACACCCGCTCGAAGCCGCCGACCACCAGCCTTTTCAGGTACAGTTCCGGTGCGATACGCAGATACAGCTCCATATCCAGCGCATTATGGAAGGTAGTGAACGGTCTTGCCGTCGCGCCGCCGGGGATGACTTGCATCATCGGCGTTTCCACTTCCAGGAAGTCGCGCGCGATCAAAAATTCGCGGATGTAATTGACGATTTTCGAGCGCATCAGGAAGGTTTTGCGCGTCTCGTCGCTCATGATCAAATCCAGATAACGCTGACGGTATTTGATCTCTTGATCGGCGATACCGTGGAATTTTTCCGGCAGCGGCCGTAAGGCTTTGGTCAGCAGTCGAATGTCATCGACTTTGACGCTGAGTTCGCCGACCTTGGTTTTGAATAAGATGCCTTCTGCACCGATAATGTCGCCGATATCCCACTTCTTGAACTGGTCGTTGTAAACCCCTTCCGGCAGATTATCGCGCGCGACATAGACCTGAATCTGTCCGGACATATCCTGTAAATGGCAGAAACTGGCTTTGCCCATGATACGCCGCGTCATCATCCGCCCGGCGATCTTCACCCGAATCGGTTCGGCTAATAATTCGTCTTCAGATTTATCGCCGTATTCGGCCAACAATTCACCGGCCACCACATTACGCCGAAAATCGGTGGGAAATGCAATACCTTCTTCGCGTAGGGCGTTTAGTTTTTCGCGGCGTTGTTTGATCTGTTCTTGTTCGTCGTGTTCGAGTTCTGACATTTTCAAAAATTATTAATAGAGATAAATTAGGCTTAAACTTAGCGACTTAAGGGCAACAACCTTACTCTTTCGCGCAATTCGTCGGCAACGATCAAAGCACCATTATCAAGCTCCGTTTTGAAGCGGTGCAACAATTCAATAGCTCTCGGTCCGAGCACTTGTGGTGAAATATTTTGGGTACGAATTTGAAACACGCTCGGTGCTTCCACACCGGTCAACGCTAACAGCGCGCCAAAATCCAAATCGTGGGTAAATACCACGGCTTCATTTTCCCTGGCCCATTTAAATAACTGAACGTCTGGAGCATCCGCAGGGCCGACTGTGGACCAGTGTACGGAATCGAACCCTGCTTGGTTTAGCACACCTGTCCAAGCAGGGGATAAATTCATGTCCAATAATATTTTCACGCGGCATTCAATGGTAACTCAATCTCCTCGGCTCTCCACGCGGCGAAACGAAGGGCTTCCGTAACATCATCGGCTTCCAAATAAGGGTACAACTCCAGTATCTGTTCGGTCGAATAGCCACTGGCCACCAAACCAACAAGCATTCCCGCTGTCACCCTTAGTCCTCGCAGACAGGGTTTTCCGCCCATCACCGTAGCGTCAAACGTAATCCGTGAAAAACCTTTCATAGTCCCTCCGACAGTAAATTCAGAGCTTGAAGTAAAGCGGGAGCGTTTCCCTATGATGCCCAGTGTGCGTCAATCAGTTTTAAGTAATGCTAGAATCGCAACAATTAGGCTTGCAAATGCTATCACCAAAGAAGCGATTGCGATTTTGTTGGATATTGTCGCTTGAGCTAAAGCACGCTCGGCCATGCGCCGACGTTCTTCTGCTCTAATCATTTCATGAACCCAAGGGTCTCCAGAATGCCCATACGCATCCACGAGTTCATGATCAGATAAAGATGAAAATTCGTTGTTATTTTGTGTCATTCAAACACACCACTCATGCTTTGGCGACGACGTAATTAATGATTATCAAACTTACAACCCGCTCTTCAAACTAGCCTCAATAAACTGATCCAGCGAGCCATCCAAAACCGCCTGGGTATTGCCGGTTTCGACATTGGTACGTAGGTCCTTGATGCGGGATTGATCCAATACGTAGGAGCGAATCTGGCTGCCCCAGCCGATGTCGGACTTGGAATCTTCAATCGCCTGCAAGCCTTCGCTACGTTTCAGCATTTCCATCTCGTACAGTTTGGCTTTTAGCTGCTTCATCGCAGTGTCTTTATTTTTGTGCTGCGAGCGATCGCTTTGGCATTGGGTGACGATACCGCTGGGGCCATGGGTAATCCGCACCGCCGATTCGGTCCGGTTGACGTGCTGGCCACCGGCACCGCTGGCCCGGTACACGTCAATACGCAAATCGGCGGGATTAATATCAATTTCGACGTCATCGTCGATTTCAGGTGAGACAAATACCGAGGCAAACGACGTGTGGCGGCGGTTGCCGGAATCGAACGGCGATTTTCTCACCAAACGATGTACGCCGGTTTCGGTGCGCAGCCAGCCAAAGGCATACGGCCCTTCGAACTTGATAGTCGCGCTCTTGATGCCGGCCACGTCGCCAGGCGATTCTTCAATGAGCTCGGTTTTAAAGCCCTTGGCCTCGCCCCAGCGTAAATACATCCGTTCGATCATGGATGCCCAATCCTGGGCCTCGGTACCACCGGAACCGGCCTGAATATCCAAAAACGCATTGTTTGGGTCCATTTCCCCGGCAAACATGCGTTGAAATTCCAACGCCGCGACTTTCTTTTCGTACTCTTCGAGATCGGCGGCCACGGTATCGACGGTATCTTCGTCGTTTTCTTCCACCGCCATCAACAGCAATTCTTCAGCGTCGGACAGGCCTTGTTCCAGTTCCAGGATAGTATTGACAATGCCTTCCAACATTGCCCTCTCCTTACCCATGGCTTGCGCTTGTTCCGGCTTATTCCAGATCGCCGGATCTTCCAGCTCGCGCAGCACTTCCACCAAACGCTCACTTTTTGTATCGAAATCCAGATAGCTTTTCAGACCGGCGCTACGCTCACGCAGGTCGGCTATTTTGTATTTAATGGGATTAATTTCTTGCATGAACTCTCAAAACCGAAACAGATACCCCAACGGGGCAGCATACGCCGGGCAGCCCCGGCGATTGAAAGTCGGGGATTATAAACGATTAAGCGACAGGCTTGGGCTGATGGTTTTTCATAGACCAAACGATGCAGCCAATGCCGGCCAGCACGAACGGCATACTGAGTAGCTGGCCGGTGGTGAACATCACCCCGGTGTCGTACATGGCTTGCTCGGTTTTAAAGTATTCCAGAACAAACCGCACGCTGAACAGCATGCTGATGAAACAGCCAAACACAAAACCGGGCTTATCTGCGTGTTTTTTATAAATCGCCAACGAAATCCCATAAATCAGCAGATAACACACTGCTTCGTATAGCTGTACCGGATGACGCGGCAGCGGATCGATCCGCGCAAACACCACGGCCCAGGGTTGTTCTGACGGAATCCCTAAAATCTCGGAGTTGAAAAAATTACCGATGCGAATCAGCGCACCGGCCAACGCAGTCGGGATACTGACGCGATCCAACAACCAGAAATAACTATCACCGTATTTGCGCCGGTATAAATATAAAGCCAGAATGATACCCAGCGTCGCGCCGTGACTGGCCAACCCACCTTCCCAGACTGCCAGGATTTTCAAAGGGTGAGACAAATAATAAGCAGGATCGTAGAGCATGGTATGACCCAGGCGCGCACCGACGATGGTGGCAATCACCATGTACCAAAGCAAGGTATCCAGCTCTTCGATGTTCTTACCTTCACGCTGGTAAATCCATTGCATGGTTAAAAAACTGCCGACAAAGCCGGATGCGAACATCAAGCCGTACCAACGGATTTTCAAGAAGCCGAAGTCGACGAGAATAGGGTCTATATTCCAGATGAAGTGTTCCATGATGATGCGGGAGTTGTTACGGTTGAATCGCGAAAGATCGGGAATTCTAACGCCGACTGGCTTTTTTCGCCGTTTATCTTTTGCCTGGCGCCGGTTTAGTTAGGATTCTCGACTTGTATCCGGCCGTCAACTATCCGTACCGCAAAAGTAGCCACATCTTCGTAAGCCGGCGCACATTTTACCGCGCCGGTTTTCACGCAAAACCGGGCGCCGTGGCGCGGGCAAACAATTTCGTCGCCGTCAAGCTCGCCACTGGCGATTTCAGCGCCGTCATGGCTGCACACGTCTTCGATCGCATAACACTGTCCATCGATTTTAAAAACCGCCACATCGGTACCATCGACATCCACCAGCACATGCTCCCCGTTTGCCAGTGCCGATTCGGCCACCACATCTATCCAATCACTCATGCTTGCCTCGTTTGGGTTTAAGTTTCGTCTGCAAAGTCATTTCAGATAAACATCGTATCTAAGCAATTTACCCTGATAAGTTTCGCTAGGCTTGCCGCCCAGCGGCTCCGCATAGTCGGGGCTTTTCACTACCACCCGCTTGCCGGTAGCTTGCCAAGCCGTCGCGAACAATTCCGCCCTATCCAGGTCGTCCCCCAATATATCGCGCAGTATGGCCATCGATTTCCGGGTTGCCGCGGTTTGCTTGCGCTTGGCTGGAAACATCGGGTCCAGATAAATGCAATCCGGTGTTTCCGATAAACCCGCCAGTAATTCGATGGCATTTCCAACCATTAACTCGGGCGTTTGCAACTGCCGGTTTAGCACCCAATCCTTCCGCGCCAGACGCTGAAAACCATCGGCAATCAGCTCGGCCATCACCGGCGAGCGCTCGATGCAGGTCAGTTGATAACCCATGCGAAATAGCGCCAAGCTATCTTGGGCCCAGCCTGTGGTGCCATCGACGACGGTTTTGGTTTTCTTGCCGATGGCCTGCGCCAACAAGTCTTTTTTGGGAGCTGGGTAGGAATGCTGCTCGCCGGGACGCGGATCGACATCCACCGCCAAACCACCCTTTTTCAGGGTTTGTTTATCCAGCAACTTCAGACAAGCATCCCGATAACAAAGAAAGAACGTTTGCGGCAATTCAGCGGGTAAACTTTGCAAGGCCAGCAAAGGCCAGCCCAAGCGTTCGGCGAGAGCCTGACTGGCGGACAACACCGAGTCATCGGCATAAACCACCGCCCCCTGCTCGGACAAACTCCTCACGCGCGATAACTTATTCGGTGGAGATCGACTGCGCTTCGTTTTTCAAAGCAGCATCCAAGGTATGCCAAGCCAAAGTCGCGCATTTCACCCTGGCAGGATATTCGCGCACGCCGGCCAATACCGCCAGTTTACCGATGGCCTCCAGATTGATTTCCTCGGTTTTGCCGGTGGTCATTTCATGAAATTGTTTGAACAAGGCATCGGCCTCGGCTTCGGTTTTACCTTTGACGATTTCGGTCATCAACGATACGGACGCCGTGGAAATCGCACAACCGGAACCTTGAAAACTGGCGTCGCTAATCACGTGATCGTCGATTTTCAAAAACAGCGTCAGCCTATCGCCGCACAAGGGATTGAAACCTTCCACTTGGCGATTGGCATCAGCCATCACCCGGAAATTGCGCGGATTGCGGTTGTGGTCGAATATGACCTCTTGGTATAGATCGCGTAAATCTTCAAACATTAGCCGAACACCTCTATTAGGGATTGGATGCCTTGCATCAACACATCGATTTCTTGGCGGGTATTGTACATGGCAAACGAGGCCCGCGCCGTGGCCGGAACGCCGTAAAAATCCATCACCGGCATCGCGCAATGGTGACCGGCGCGGATGGCGATGCCCAAACTATCCAGCATGGTGCCGATGTCGTGCGGATGAATCCGATCCAGGGTAAACGACAAGATGCCACCTTTGTGCGCCGCCTGGCCGATGATGTTCAGGCCCTTGATCTGCTCGGCTTGCTGCGTGGCGTAATCCAGCAACTCGGCTTCGTAGGCGGCGATGTTGTCCATGCCAATACCGCTGACGTAATCGATTGCCGCACCCAAACCGATAATTTCGGCGATGGCCGGCGTGCCGGCTTCAAATTTATGCGGCAGACCGGCGTATTCGGTTTTTTCGAAAGTGACCTGCCGAATCATGTCACCACCGCCTTGATACGGAGGCATCGCTTCCAACAGCGCTTGCTTACCGTAAAGCACACCGGTGCCGGACGGTCCGTAAAGCTTGTGCCCGGAAAACACGTAAAAATCGCAATCCAAGGCTTGCACATCCACCGCCATATGCGGAATCGCCTGAGCACCATCCAACAATACCGGAATCTGCTTGGCATGGGCTGCGGCGATAATCTGCTCTACCGGATTGATCGTACCCAGCGCATTGGACATTTGAGTGATCGCTACCAGTTTGGTATTGGCGTTCAACAGTTTTTCGAATTCGTCGAACAGCAATTCGCCTTGTTGATTCATCGGCGCGACCTTCAGCACCGCACCGATCTGCTGGCAAAGCATTTGCCAAGGCACGATGTTGGCGTGATGTTCCATCGCGCTGATGACGATTTCATCGCCGGCTTTGAGTTGCGATTTACCGTAGCTTTGCGCGACCAGGTTAATCGCCTCGGTGGCCCCACGTACGAAGATGATTTCCTTAACGCTGGCGGCATTGATAAACGCCCTGACCTTTTCCCGAGCCCCTTCAAACTTATCCGTGGCGCGGACGCTTAAGGTGTGCACACCGCGATGGATGTTGGCGTATTCATGACTATAGGTGTGTAGGATGCTGTCGATGACCGCTTGCGGTTTATGGCAACTGGCAGCGTTATCCAGGTATACCAAGGGTTTGTTACGGATGGTTTCGCCGAGGATGGGAAAATCGGCACGGATTTGTTCAATTGGAAATATGCTCATCGCTAACTGTTTGGTTTAATTGATTTCGTCTGTACTAAACACTAGAATCGAGTAAGTCGATTCGCTAATGGGATAAAACTATGGTCGCCGTCTTTCCGCAAAAACACCTTACTGACATCGCCGAGTGGCACCGCATGGGGGAAGCCGGGATTTTCCCGCCGGAAGCTCGTATGGAACTCATCGAAGGAGAAATCTTACACATGGCGCCGATAGGATTTAATCATGCAGGACATGTTACCCGGTTAACTCGTTACTTCTTCCGTTTGTTGGATGACACCGTTTCGATTCGGTCTCAAAACCCCATCCAACTTGGCGATCTATCCGAACCCGAACCTGATTTAGTTTTGGTAAAGCCGGATACCGACGACTACACAACCCGCCACCCTAGCGCTGCCGACGTCTTGCTACTGGTTGAAGTCTCCGACAGTACCTTACGCTTCGACCGCACCCAAAAACTGCGCCTGTATGCCACCCACGGCATTACCGAATACTGGATCGTCAATCTGGTCGACGAGTGCCTGGAAGTGTATCGGCAACCGCAAGACGGTGACTATTTGGATAAATCGCTACTGACAAAAGCCGATAGTTTCAATCTCGTGGCGTTACCGGCGCTTCAGGTTTCGGTCGCGGCTATCTTATAAGCTGATCGCCGGAAACCGCACCAACAGTTGCTCCAACAGCAAGGCTTTCAACTCGGCGTTGTCGACCTTATCCACCATCTCGTTGGCAAACGCAAAGGTCAGAATGTTACGGGCCGCCTCTTCATCCAAGCCACGCGATTGCAGATAAAACACCGACTTTTCTTCCAACTGCCCTACCGTCACGCCGTGCGAACATTTCACATCGTCGGCATAAATCTCCAACTGCGGCTTGGTGTCCACTTCGGCATCCGCCGATAACAGCAGGTTGCGGTTGTTCATTTCCGAATCGGTACGCTGCGCATCTTCGGCCACGATCACCCGGCCTTGAAATACCCCCCGCGCGCGGTCATCCAACACGCCTTTATAAAACTCCCGGCTAATGCCGTGCGGTTTTAGGTGATTAATTCGAGTGTGGTTATCGATATGCTGGCGCTTGCCGGCCACAAATAGCCCGTTCAATGAACACTCCGCTGCGGTATCCAGATCACTATGAATATCGCTGCGCGCCAAAGCACTTCCCAAGGCAAAATTGTGATGATTGAAGCGACTATCCCGCGCCTGCTTCACATAGGTGCCACCAAAATGCTGAGCCTTTTCCGCTTCAAGCTGCACTTTGTACAGCACCAACCCCGCATTGCTGCCCAACAGACATTCGTTTACCGAGGCGGTGAAATAACTATCGATGCTGCCCACATAGGTTTCGATCACTTCCGCTTCGGCTTGCTCGTTGATCACCAGTAAATTACGGGTCGCCGCCAGCGCATCGGCGTGGGTCACCACGTGCAGAATCTGCAAGGGCTTGTCCAACTGCTGCTTGGCCTCCACTTCGATTACCACGCCGTCGGTAAACCAGGCATTATTGAAGGCCACCAAATTGTGTTCGGCGCTGGTCACAGCTTGACCCAATCGGCTTTCCAGCCATGCCGGGCGGTCTTGCAGGGCTTGTTTAAAACTGGAAACAGACACTTGGCCTGACAAATCTCGCAGCCGAGACAAGGACGCGGAAAATTGGCCATTAACCAACACCACACTGGCGGCATCCTCCAAACGGTATTGGTTCAACCAATCTTCATCGACCAGCTGATTGGCACTGGGTACAAACACGGTTTTATTCAGCGCCGACAGATTGGTATAACGCCACTCTTCCTCGCGATTGCCGGGAAAACCATTGACCGCGAAAGTCTGCAAGGCCTGATTTCTGAAACCTTGCAACCAAGGCAAATCCAGTCCCGGCAAACTCGCCGCCAAGCCGGAATATTCTGCTAAGTACGCCGCGCCGCTCATGCCGCTTGCCCTTCCAGCCAACTGTAACCGCGCTCTTCCAATTCCAGCGCCAGTTCTGGGCCACCGGATTTAACGATCTTACCATCTGCCAATACATGAACCACATCGGGCTTGATGTAATCCAACAAGCGTTGGTAATGGGTAATCATCAAAAACGAACGCTCGGCCGAACGTAGGGAGTTAACGCCCTCGGCGACGATACGCAGCGCGTCGATGTCCAAGCCCGAATCGGTCTCGTCGAGGATGCACAGCTTCGGTTCAAGCACTGCCGCCTGCAAAATCTCATTGCGCTTCTTCTCGCCGCCGGAAAAACCTTCGTTAACCGCGCGGTACAAGAATTTTTCGTCCATCTGCAATAGCTTGACCTTGCTTTTGACGATAGTCAGAAAATCCATTGCGTCCACTTCCGGCAGACCGTGATGCTTGCGCATCGCATTCAGCGCGGCCTTCAACAGATAAATGTTGCTGACGCCGGGGATTTCCACCGGGTATTGAAACGCTAGAAACACGCCTTCGCGGGCGCGGATTTCAGGGGCCATCTCCAGCAAATCTTTGCCGTTGTAGGTCACGCTACCTTCGGTGACTTCGTAACCGGGCTTGCCGGACAATACGTGCGACAAGGTACTTTTACCGGCACCGTTGGGGCCCATGATGGCGTGGACTTCGCCTGGGTTTATGTCCAGGGTTAGGCCTTTTAGTATGGGTTTGTCGTTGATGGTTACGTGGAGATTTTTGATGCTGAGCATACGTTTAGTCACCTAAGTTTTTTAAATATTTCCGAACCTTATCGTTCCTACGCTCCGGCGTGGGAACGCAGCCGTCGACGCTCCAGCGTCACCATTGGCTTGGCTAGGCTTTTAAACCTAGCACTTAAATCTTTGTTTATGTGTCGCTAACGCGACGGGTTGTTTAGAGGTCGGGTCTCGGCCCGACAGCCGAGTAACTTTTCTTTGTTTGGCCAAAGAAAAGTCACCAAAAGAAACGCCACCCGGATGCCGCTTATTCCCTGCGCTCCTCGCTTTTGAACGGGGTCGCCGAAAGGGGCTTCCTGCCACTTCGTCAACGTGCGGCATCCCTGCCGCACCCCTTCGGGCTGATCCGTTCAAAAGCTCCGGTGCTCGGCGCGGCATACGGGAGAAAACCATCCAGTGTAGGGTGGCAATTTTTGCCAACATTGGCTTTCATACCGCAGGCACAAAATCTTGCCCTAAATATGTAACGTTTTTATCCAGCTATTGGATCTTTTCTTTCAAGAATCTTTCTATTTGTCCTTCTAGCTCAATATTTTTATCTGTTAAACTTTTTATTTCGTTTTCAATATTCTCAAGCCTAGCTTGAGGACGGCGACTATTTTTCAATAATTCAACGCCATCCTTTCTATTATCTTCTTGGTTGCTTGACTGTTTATGATCTAACAAGGTTCTTGGTAATACAGATATCTTTCTTTCCAAAAATAAAAGCCTTTCAGACCTGAGCATATCTATTCGCATTAAGTTCGAATTTAGAAGAACCGTTAATGCGGCCAGTTTAATTTGCTGCTTTTGTGCGTCTGTTGATACCTCTAACAAGCTCCTTGTTGCCTCTAACTCCCTTTTTTGTAATTCATAAGTCTTAGATATTAAGTAAAAAGCAAATGCTGCAATTACCGGGTTAAGTATCCCTCCAACGTAATCACCAAACGTTCCCCAAACTTCGTTTCTATCGGATAGTTGATCATTAAAGTTAAAGAAATAGCCTCCAATTACAACAGAAACTATTGAGCAAATAAAAACTACAAACCATTTTGTATTAATGTTGCTTGAATCTGACTTCGTTGATTTATCCAAATTAGTCATAAATAGTTTAAAAATATGGATCCCGGTAATCATGTAAACCGAATAGTCGGTAGGCTGGGTAGAGCAACGCGAAACCCAGCATTAAATCTTTCATTTTGATTCGCTACCGCGAAGCCGATTTAATGTCGGTTGTCGGTCCGCGAACCTACATTAAAACCAGCCGTCGCGTCAGCGACACCTTAATCAGCAATGAAAGCTAGAGCTTTCAAGACCGCGTTCCCAAGCCGGAGCTTGGGAACCAGAAAAACCCTTTTTACCCAACCGCCCCTTCCAAACTAATCCCCAACAACGCCTGCGCCTCAACCGCAAACTCCATCGGCAATTCCTTAAACACTTCCTTACAAAACCCATTCACAATCATTGATACGGCATCTTCCGCAGACAAACCGCGCTGCTGGCAGAAGAACAATTGATCTTCACTGATTTTGGAAGTGGTCGCTTCATGCTCGACCTGGGCAGTCGGTTGTTTTACCTCGACATAGGGAAAGGTATGCGCGCCGCATTTATCACCCACCAATAGTGAATCGCACTGGGTGTGATTGCGAGCGTTTTCGGCGGATTTAGCGACTTTCACCAAGCCGCGATAGGTGTTTTGTGCCCGACCAGCGGAAATCCCTTTCGATACGATGGTGCTGCGGGTGTTTTTACCGATGTGAATCATCTTGGTACCGGTGTCGGCCTGTTGCAGGTTGTTGGTCAAGGCCACCGAGTAAAACTCGCCAACCGAATCGTCGCCCAGCAACACGCAGCTTGGATACTTCCAGGTAATCGCCGAGCCGGTTTCCACTTGGGTCCAGGACACTTTGGAGTTATGCCCGCGGCATTCGGCGCGCTTGGTCACGAAATTGTAGATACCGCCTTTGCCGTCCTTGTCACCCGGATACCAGTTTTGCACGGTGGAGTATTTGATTTGCGCATTGTCCAGTGCCACCAACTCAACCACTGCGGCATGCAACTGGTTTTCGTCGCGCATCGGTGCCGTGCAGCCTTCCAGATAAGAAACGTGCGAACCTTCGTCGGCGATGATCAAGGTCCGTTCGAACTGGCCGGTGTTGGCGGCGTTGATTCTGAAGTAAGTGGACAATTCCATCGGGCAACGTACGCCTTTGGGGATATAAACGAAGGAACCGTCGGTAAATACCGCTGAATTCAAGGCGGCGAAAAAATTGTCGCCGGTCGGCACTACGCTACCGAGATATTGCTTCACCAAATCCGGATGTTCGTGCAGGGCTTCGGAAATCGGGCAGAAAATCACACCGGCGTCTTTCAATTTGCCTTTGAAGGTAGTAGCTACCGACACACTGTCGAATACTGCATCCACTGCAATCCCAGCCAGTCGCTCTTGCTCGTCGAGCGGGATGCCGAGTTTTTTATAAGTATCCAGCAACTCCGGGTCGACTTCGTCTAGGCTTTTAGGACCGGCTTTTTTTGATTTGGGCGCGGAGTAATAGCTGATGGCTTGATAATCGATAGGATCGATCTTGAGTTGCGCCCAGTCTGGCGACGGCATGGTTTGCCAATGCCGAAAGGCTTTCAGGCGATATTCCAGCATGAACTCCGGCTCGTTTTTGACCTGGGACAGCCGGCGAATCACGTCTTCGTCCAAGCCGGGCGGAAAGGTATCGACTTCCAGTTCGGTCACAAAGCCTTGTTTGTATTCCTGGCTAATTAACTGTTCAATTTCTTGGGCGCTAGTAGACATAATCGTTTTCAATAATTAGCGAAACAACTGGTTGACCGGAATGGAAACTTCGTCCGGCTGTTTAAACGGCAAAATCAGATCAGCTAAAGTGACCGACTCGAGCGCGTTGGCTATTTTTTGGTTGATCAAATGCCAGTTGCCTTGTATCCGACAACCGCTGGCTTGATCGCAACCTTTGTGGGAAGCCGTGCACTCGGTCAGCGCAATCGGCCCTTCCAAAGCACTAATCACGGTTGCCACGGTAATTCGGCTCGGCTCTCTAGCCAACGCATAACCGCCCTTGGCACCCCGCATGGAACTCAACACGCCGGCCTTGAGCAATATTTTCAATATTTTGCTAACTGTAGGCTGCGCGATGCCTGTCGCTTCTGCGATCTCCAGGGCACCGTGCACGCGACTCCTGTCTCTGGCCATATAGCTCAAGATAACCGTGGCATAGTCCGTCAACTTACTCAGCCTTAACATTACACTCTCTTTTCATTTAGGACTATTTTAGTCTTATTTAAATCCTGAGTAAATAGCTTGGTTATTAAAAATCTTACTTTCGCATGGACACCGCTTTTTTGGGTTTTCGCGCACTGCGCTATCTGGCTTAGCATCCCGGAGAAACAGCCGGAGATAACTTTTCCCTGAAAATCTTGGTTTTTTGCAATACACTTATTTTTAAGGAACGAAACATAAGCCATTTGATAAAAGCCATGTCCCAAACTCGCAGCCCTATTGTTTTGATGTATCACGGTACGCCCGACGCTCAACCCGAGTCGCATTACTCGATAAGCGCAGACTTGTTTGCCAAGCATTTGCGGTATCTACAGCAAGAAGGTTGGACAACGGTTTTGTTCAGAGACTTGCAAAATGCCCAATCGCTACCTGAAAAAAGTGTGGTCATTACTTTTGATGATGGCTACGAAGACAACTATCCGGGGGCTTTTTTGCCTCTGATGGCGCTTGGGATGAAGGCCACATGGTTTATCGCTACCGATTGCATCGGCGGTCATGCCCATTGGCTAGGCAAACCATCAACTCAGACACGGATGCTAACGGCGGAACGCTTGCTTGAAATGCATGCAGCCGGAATGGAAATTGCCTCGCACACCTGCTCGCATCCAGACCTATCCTTACTCAGCTCCGACCAACAACAATTCGAACTTTCAAAAGCCAAAGCTGTCCTCGAAGATTTATTGTCAACCCAAGTCGGCAGCCTGGCCTATCCCTTTGGCAGATTCAACTCGGATTCAATCACCATAGCCGAACAGACAGGCTATAGTATGGCTTGCACCACCCGCCCCGGCTGGTTCGATAGCGAACCAAACCCTTACCTAGTTAGGCGTATTGCCATATTCTCCGGCGACAGTGCCAGTACACTAGCTCGCAAATTAAGCTTTGCGGACAACGACGTATCGTGGAAAAAAATGACTCGCTACTATGCGAACCGTGTTTGGGATAAACTGCGTCATACGAGTTGATGGCTAATACCAATGCAGCGTTTAGCGTCGCTATGAACCAACAGCGATAAACAGCGCAGAAATTCGTCCCCACCAGAATTCAATACTTTTACGCCGAGCCGAAAACCTAAAACCCTAAGAACATGACTTTGCCCGGCAACTCTTTACCACTCCCTGCATTTAGATATCGAAAATGAGCCTGGAAAAAGCCTCTAAAAAGCTCACATTCGCTTTTTGCACCTACAACCGAGCGGAAAGACTGGAGAACCTGGTCTTTGCCATGCGCGCACAATCTTGTCCGATTCCATTTGAAATTCTTGCTGTCAACAATAACAGTAGCGACGCGACAAGCGAGGTATTGAAACAACTTCAGCAACTACCCGGCCCGACGCTCCGCTGGGTGCACGAGCCCAACCAAGGCATAGTCGCAGCGCGCAACAGAGCCATACAAGAGGCAATCAATTCCGACATTCTGGTGTTTATCGACGACGATGAACTACCTTTAACCGGACTTTTAGAAACCGTTACACACGCATACTTCAGCGAAGGCGCCGAATGTGTTGGCGGACGAATCGATATAGACTTTACGCACCATAAGCGTCCGGAATGGCTTGACGACGAATTGTTGGGATTTCTAGGTGCGCTAGATCACGGCAAACAAGCTTTCTGGATAGAAGACAGCACCACACCGGTTTGGGCCGGCAACATTGCATACGACATGGCGATATTCCGAAACGATCCGGCATTGCGCTTTGATCGCAGGTATGACCGCAAAGGTAAAACCATAGGAGGAGGCGAAGATGTGATGATGTTTAATGTGCTGCTCCAGCAAAAGCGCCGAATACGTTACCGCCCGGACATGGCAATACTTCACGCCGTCGAACCTTGGCGACTCCGGCGGCGCTACTTTTTAGATGTTCATTTTCTGGCCGGCTATCGCGGAGCGATTAATGATTTTCCGGTCTACCATCGCACCTACCTGGGCATACCACCATTCTTAATCTCGCAAATTGTCCGCCAAACTTGGCAATGGCTTGCATTGGCATTTACCGCAAAACATAGCCTGCGCCAGGCAATGAATGTCAGCTACTCTCTCGGACAAATATGTGGCTGTTTTTCACGTTGGAAAAATAAATTATTAATAAATAATTAAATTAAGCTGTCCATTAAAAGCTTAGTTAAATGTATTAAAACCTACTAAATTAAACTCCGTGCGCGACATAGTTGTTCTTATTTTTCTGATATGCTGCATAGTTGCCGCATTAAAAAAACCATGGTGGGGGGTGCTATCATTAGCAATATTCAGCTACTTGAATCCGCACGCCTATGCCTGGGGAGCGGTACGTTCGCTACCGGTATACTATGTGTTATTTTTGGTAGTTGTTGTCAGCACGTTCAACACCAAAGATAAACAGCCCATCCCTAAGGACTGGCGAATTTCAGTTTTTATAACACTTTGGTTCTATTTTATATTTACCACAACCCAATCGCCTTTACAGGATATTGCCTGGGAAAAATTTTTGTTCGTCTCTAAGGTATTTGTGCCATTCTATTTCACATGGGTACTCATCAATACCAGAGAAAAACTCTATTATTTGATTTCCACCATAGGCGCCTCTATCGGCCTTGTTGCAGTTAAAGGTGGTATATTTGCCATCCTAACCGGCTTTGGTCACCGCGTATACGGCCCCCCCAATACGCAATTCGAAGACAACAATTTATTTGCCGTTGCGATGTTGATTGCAGTGCCATTGCTACTAGTATGGGAAAAAGAAGTACGGAAGAGCTGGCTTAAAAAAGGAATATTGCTATCCATTCCTATCATTTATGCCGCTTCATTATCATCATGGTCGCGAGGCGCACTACTTACCATGATCGCTCTGACGTTTACGCTGATCTCAAACAGCAAACGTAAATACTTGATGATACCCCTGGTAATCGGCGGTACATTTTTTGTAATCCCCTATTTGCCTGAAGAATGGTTCGGACGCATGCACACTCTGGAAACCTATGAGGAGGACGCATCCGCCATGTCACGTATCGAAGCATGGACAGATGGCTGGAATCATGCACTAAGCCACCCGTTTACCGGGGCAGGATTCGATGGCTGGATACATGTCACGATGCGGGATTGGCACAGTTCTTACGTAGAAATGCTTGCTGAGCATGGCTTTATTGCATTCGGATTATGGATTTCGCTGATACTGGGTAGCGTTCTTGGCTTAACCCGTTTATCGAGTCAAGCGAAACGAGTAGAAGGCATGGAATGGGTACGCCATTACAGCCTAATGGTCAGAACCTCGATCATTTGCTATATGGTTGGCACCGCTTTCCTCGGTTTATCCTACTGGGATTTGATTTATCATTTAGTATTTATATCGATGTTAATTAAAAAATTCGCATTACAAGAGTTTTCGGAAAAAGCACGCACAAATGAACAGCAGTACAAAAAAAATCGAAATATAATAATTTAGCCACCAATCATACTCATCCAATCGAATAAAATAGAGATGGAAAAAATACTGGTGTCCCTCTACTGCTCATCTGCTGCCGCACTGCTTTTTACTATTACATTAATAATACTTACCTTACACAACTATTCCCGTACCGGACCCGGCATCCAAAAAGAAATAGAAAAAAAATTTGGGTATTATGTGGTTTTCGCCTTAACCAGGTTAGCCGCTTGGTTATTTGTCATATTTTTTCTGACATCCTTACCCGGTTCTATTGCAGCTTATTCACTATCAAAGCTTACTACATTGATAGAATTTAATTTCATCACAGGCTTAAGCTGCTGCTTAATATCAACCACGCTAATTACTACCTACTTTTTTTTACACCAACTCCTGTATACACCTGGCACCATTCAATTATCTTTCCAGTATAGATTTTCCAGATTATTTGTTATATGGAAGATATTATCTCCGAAAATAATAAGTGGCATAAAGTTTTCATTAATTTCATTACTGTCTGTAACATCGGTAATCGCTCTATTTTTAGCTATCGAAGAAAATAATACGCCGCTAGTGCTCTATATAATAGCTTTGGCTGGTTTATATGCTTACATCTATTACGCAACGATAGTTAACGAACCAGCTGTCGTTAAAGCATCGTCTCAAACAAAACCCAATGTGATTATGATAGGTTCTGATACATTGCGCCATGACAGACTAGGCGGCAGCAACTATCACAGAAACCTCACCCCCAACATTGATAAATTAAGCGCGAACGGCTTACGACTCGATAAATGCATAACCCCTGTCGCCAGAACGGCACCAAGTATTGCGTCCCTATTTACCGGATTATGGCCGCATAACCATAAAATTCGCGATAATTATCCATCCTTGGCAGACTGTAAACTACCGCAACCGTCTTTGATCGACATATTAAACGAACACGGTTACTTGACTGCATGCATCTCCGATTGGTGCGGAGCCGATTTCGCAAAATTAAGTTTTAACTTCAAGGAAATCTCGGTCGCTGAAGATCAATGGAATATCAAACTACTACTAAGACAAGGGCCGTCTTTAATCCGAAACGTATTATCGCTTTTCACCAATAACGCATTAGGAAAACGCTTCTTACCCGAGTTCTATTATCTGGCCGGCGTACCCTTGATCCGAAGCTTAAGTCGCGAATGCCGCCAATTAATTGCCCATTCGGCGAAAAACTCGCAGCCTTTTTTTATTAATTTGTTCACTTCGGCCACGCACGTCCCTTTCAATTCGGAGTATCCCTATTACAACTTATTTACCCCAAAAGACTATAAAGGTGAGTCACGGTTTATTATGACCAGACTCGCCTCGGCGGAAGAAATTATCAAAAAACAGGAAAAAACCTCGGAGTTTTTCGACATCCCGCAAATTATTAATTTATATGACAGCTGCGTCAAACAATTCGACGATGAAGTGGGGAAAATAATAGACTATATTGAAAAGTCGGATTTATCCGATAATACCATCGTCATCATATATAGCGATCATGGTGCGGATTTTTTTGAAACGGGATGCTGGGGCCAGGGCAATACCTTGGTAGGAAACGACCCCAGCGGCAGAATTCCATTGGTGATGAAAGGCCCAGGAGTGCCTGGTGGCGTAAACTTTAAGCCGACCACCCGCTCCATTGACGTCATGCCAACTTTGTTAGATTTGTTGAATATACCTATTCCAACAACGCTCGACGGTGTTAATTTGATTCCTTATGTGAAAGCACAGACATCGCCGGAGCTTTTTGCTTTTCAAGAAACAGGGATTTGGCTAGGAAAGATACCTGGCTTACATCCTGAACAAATTTTATATCCCAATATTGTTGAATTACTGGATATTCCTGATAAAAAATCCGGCACACTGGTAGTCAACGAAAAACATTATCCCACGGTTATCCGCGCGAAAAGCCGTTCCGTACAGAATGAAAAGTGGAAACTAATATATATAGCGACTTATACAAAACCTGTGTATCAGCTATACGACTTAGAAAACGATCCATATCGGGATGTAATAGAGTCTCATCCCGATATATTTGCGGAGCTTAAAAAGCTATTGGATAGCCACATCGAGAGTGACCCTTTGTTTGAATCTGCTAATTAAAATACAAAGCTGTTGCACAGTTTAAAACTGCGCAATCGGGGTATCAAAAATTATTCACTGATAATACTGAAGATACCAAGCAACAAACCGTTCAATCCCCTGCTCGATAGTCGTGTTTGGTTTATAACCAACATCCGCTACCAAGGCCTCTACATCGGCGAACGTATCCGGGACATCACCAGGCTGCAACGGCAATAAATTTTTCTCGGCAGTTTTACCGAGAAAACGTTCCAAGGTTTCGATATAAGACATCAGTTCTACCGGATTCTGGTTACCAATGTTATAAACCCGCCAAGGCGCTCTACTGGTGCCTGGGTCGGGTTTTTCGCCACTCCAGCCCGGATTCGGCGAAGCGTTATGATCCATGGTCCGAATCACGCCCTCAACGATGTCGTCTATATAAGTGAAATCGCGGCGGTGCTTACCGTAGTTGAATACATTGATTTTCTCGCCATTCAAAATCGCTTTGGTAAATAAAAACAACGCCATGTCTGGGCGACCCCACGGCCCATACACAGTAAAAAAGCGCAAACCTGTGGTAGGCAATTGATACAAGTTGCTGTAGGTGTGCGCCATCAGCTCATTGGCTTTTTTTGACGCGGCGTACAAGCTCAAGGGATGATCGACATTGTCATGCACGGAGAACGGCATGGATTCGTTGGCACCGTAAACCGAACTGCTTGAGGCATATACCAAGTGCTCCACCTGATTATGCCGGCAACCCTCCAAGATATTGATGAAACCGACAATATTACTATCGATATAGGCATGCGGATTCTCGATGGAATAGCGCACACCGGCCTGAGCCGCCAGATTAACCACTTTTTGCGGCTGGTGCTTTTTGAATAGTGCATCCATACCGGCTCTATCGGCAATATCCAGCCTGACATCGGTATAGCCGGCAAAATCCTTGATCCGATCCAAGCGACTCAATTTCAGGTTAACATCGTAATAGTCGTTGAGATTATCGACACCAATAACTTCGTCACCACGCTCCAACAATCTGAGCGCCAAATGATTGCCTATAAAACCGGCCGTGCCGGTCACCATAATCTTCATTCTTAAAGCCTTGCGTCTGTTTGATCCGTAGGAAACAAGTATTTCAGGTCATACACAATGGCTTGCGGCGTACCTAAAGCTCTGACGTCTGAAATCGCCATTTTTCTGAACTCGTCATGGGCCACAGCCAGAATAATCGCGTCGTATTTTCCTGCTACCGGTTTATCGACCGGCGTTATACCGTATTCGTGTTTCGCTTCCGCTGCATTAACCCAGGGGTCGTAGACCTCGACATTGACGCCATAAGTCTTCAATTCGGCAATGATGTCTACCACCCGAGTGTTACGAATGTCCGGACAGTTTTCTTTAAAGGTCAAGCCCATGATCAACACATTAGCTTCCTGGACATGCACACGCTTCTTCAGCATCAACTTTACCAATTGCGACACAACATATACACCCATGCCATCGTTGATTCGACGGCCAGAGAGTATCACTTCCGGGTTGTAGCCTATCGCTTGAGCTTTATGGGTTAAGTAGTAGGGATCCACACCGATACAGTGTCCACCCACCAAACCTGGGCGAAACGGCAGGAAATTCCATTTAGTTCCCGCTGCCAGCAATACTTCTTCAGTATCTATTCCGAGTTTGTTAAAGATCAAAGCCAATTCGTTGATTAAAGCGATGTTGACGTCGCGCTGAGTATTTTCAATGACTTTAGCAGCCTCGGCGACTTTGATGCTGCTGGCTTTGTGCGTGCCCGCAGTAATGATGCTTTTATATAAAGCATCTACTTTTTCGGCTATTTCAGGCGTAGAGCCCGAAGTAACCTTCAGAATATTGGTGACACGGTGTTGTTTATCGCCGGGATTAATGCGCTCAGGGCTATAACCGACATAAAAATCCCGGTTAAACGTTAAACCCGACACTTTCTCCAGAATCGGTACGCACACCTCTTCGGTTGCGCCGGGGTAAACAGTGGATTCGTAAATGACGATATCGCCGGACTTTATTACCTTACCCAACAAATCGCTGGCTTTTTGCAGCGGCGTCAAATCAGGTTGTTTATGTTCGTTGATTGGCGTGGGGACTGTGACTATATAAACCGAACAATCGGCTATATCTTGTAAATCTGCGCTGTAAGTCAGTAACTTGGCGTCGGCGAGTTCTTCTTCACTAACCTCCAGAGTATGGTCGCGACCTGCGCGTAATTCCTGAATTCGATGCTGGTTAATATCGAAACCTACGGTTTGATATTTTCGTCCAAACTCGACAGCTAGCGGCAACCCCACGTAACCAAGCCCAATCATACCGATTTTAATGTTATCTAACATCTAGTAAATCCTCCTCCGCCCGCTCTGAGTTTTAATGACTTGAATTACTTTTTAACTATACAGCCCCACGCCGTCAGCCAAGCTTGTGCCTGATAGCTTTCCGCCGTTTTCGGCAAGTTGCCGCTCAACACCATCGCCAAGGTATGATTGATAATGCCGAAGAAATAAGTGTAGGCCAATAAGGGATCCAGTGCCTTCATCTCGCCGTCTTTGACGCCATTCTGAAAAATCCGTTTTATTTTAATAAACGCGGGCGTTTCCAGCAGGGGCTTAGGTTCCGCCAAAAACTCTTCGCTTTTAACAAATAACAAGAACTCAACGATTTCCGGAGCGTCATCGGTTAATTTGAAGAGTAAATCGACTATTTCCCGCAATTGTTCGGCAGCTTTGCGATTACGGCGGCGAATATCATCAATCGATATGCTCAGGCTATCCAGAATATTTTCGTACAAGGTTTGCGCGATGGCTTGCTTGGTTTTGAAATACTGACTAATGCCGGTACTGGTTGTTATACCCGCCGCATCTTTAATATCGGTTAATGAGGTATTGAAATATCCCTTCTTGGCAAACAGCTTTAAAGCAGCCTGCAACACTTCGTCCTGACTGATGGTTTTATTCGGTTTATTTTCTAATTCTAATTCTTGTTCCATGCTCTTATATACAGCTTTACCTGCTGTTTACTCTCTGTTGTGGCAGTATCGATACTGCTTTTATTATTCGTTGATGGTGGAGAACGCCGCGACAAGGTAATTAACCATAGACCATAAGGTTAAAATCGCAGACAAGTATAACAACCAGTAACCCATGGTATTGATAGGCAGGCCTAATAAATCATCCCTATAAAGCAACAAACTCACTGCCGTCATTTGCGCAGTGGTTTTCCATTTTCCCAATTGCGAAACCTTGACCTTGGCACGCTGACCAATCTCAGCCATCCATTCTCTAAGCGACGCAATCGCAATTTCCCTACCGATAATGATAGCCGCCGGCACCGCGAGATAAGGATTGCCTTGAGCCTGCACCACCAATACCAGAACAAACGCCACCATCAATTTATCGGCCACCGGATCCAGGAATGCACCAAAAGCGGTTTGCATATTCATTTTTCTGGCCAGATAACCGTCAAGCCAATCGGTGAAACCGGCAACCAGAAAAATTGCGGTACAGGCCAGATTGGAATATTGCCACGGCAAATAAAACACGATGGCCAACAAGGGAATCAGGGCGATCCGCAACAGGGTTAGGTAGGTCGGTATGGTAAATCTAATGGCCATCTTGATGGTGAAAAGTATCGTAAATTCGCTGCGCTAATTGTCGGCTAATGCCATCTATACTGGCTAAAGCATCCACACCCGCACTGGATACACCCTGTAACCCGCCAAACTGCTTCAGCAAAACCTGTCGTCTTTTCGGCCCCAGTCCGGCAATATCTTCCAGTACCGATTGTTTGTTAACCTTACCGCGTCGCTGCCTGTGCCCCGTTATCGCGAAACGATGTGCTTCATCGCGAATCTGTTGAATCAATAACAAGGCGGAAGCGCCCGGTGTCACGTCCAAAGGTTGCTTATTACCGACCAGAATGATTTTCTCCATTCCCGCTTTGCGATCAGGACCTTTAGCAACACCGACTATCATAACATCGTTTATCTCCAATTCAGCCAAAGCCTTTTCCGCCTCAGCGACTTGGCCTTTGCCGCCGTCTATTAAAAGGATGTCCGGCGCCGGATGCTCGCCATTCTTCAAGCGACTGAAGCGTCTAAAAACCGCCTGATGAATCGCCGCATAGTCATCGCCGGCATTAATTCCATCGATATTAAAACGTCGATAGTCGGATTTCACCGGCCCTTCTCTGTCAAACACCACGCAAGACGCCACGGTCTGTTCCCCTTGGGTATGACTAATATCAAAACACTCCAGACGAGTGGGGGTGATATCGCAGCCCAATTCCTGCTGCAAACTGAAAAAGCGCCCTTGCAAACCCTGTCGATCAGCCAGCCTAGCGTTAAGCGCACTGTCGGCATTGGTGATAGCCATTTGCAACCACTTCATCCGTTCGCCGCGCACATTATTGGCAATCGCTACCGCATGTTTAGCCTGTTCGGCCAATACTTCGGCCACCAAAGCCGATTCCGGCAAGGCATGACTGACGATCAATTCGTGAGGTACGGTTTTGTCCAAATAATATTGGGCGATGAAAGCCTGCAAGATTTCCTCAGGCTGATTTTCATCGCCGACTTTCGGAAAAAACTGCCGGTTGCCCAAATGCTGACCATTCCGGATAAAAAATACCTGCACACAAGCCGCGCCATTTTTAGCCGCGCAAGCCAAAATATCCACATCGCCTTTTTCCCCTTCCACACAATGTTTTTCCAATACAGCGCGCAAGCGGGCGATTTGATCACGATAGGCGGCGGCTTGCTCGAACTCCAATTGCGCGGCCGCGGCTTCCATCTTCACTACCAACCGATCAATTAGTAAGCCGCCCTGCCCCTCCAAAAACAAAATGGTATTTTCGACATCGTTGGCATATTGCTCCTTGATGACCAAGCCCACGCAAGGCGCGGTACAGCGCTCAATCTGATGCTGCAGGCAAGGTCGAGAGCGAGCACTGTAATAGGAATCTTCGCATTGCCGCACCGGGAAAATTTTTTGCAATAACTTCAAGGTTTCCTTCACCGCACTGGCGCTCGGATACGGGCCGAAATACTTGCCCCGCCGCTTCTTGGCGCCGCGATGAAAAGTTAGCTGCGGAAAATCGTGGAAACTGGAGATAAACACATAAGGGTAGGACTTATCGTCGCGCAAACTGATGTTATAGCGCGGCTTGTGGCGTTTGATCAGCTGACTTTCCAGTAGCAGGGCCTCGCCCTCCGTGTGGGTCACGGTCACTTCTATCCCGGCAACCTTGGCTACCATGGCCTGCTGTTTGGGCGAAGCATTTTGAGTTCTGAAATAGCTGGAAACCCGATTTTTCAGATTCTTGGCTTTGCCTATGTAGATGATCTCGCCCTTCTCGTCCAACATCTTGTAAATGCCGGGACGCTGAGTTAGCGTCTTCAAAAAGGCTTTGGCGTCAAATTCGCCCGGTTGCATTTCAGTCACCGGCAGATAGCAAGTTTTGAATGCTTACAAACACCGCCGCCAGCATCTCCATGCTCAGGCGCTTGGTCTGCACGTTATAGCGACTGCAATGGTAAGAACTGACCAGCGTGTTGCCGTCCGGCAATTCAAAGCTGACATGATGAGCAAACTTAGCCGCACTACTCTTCAAGCCGTATGCTCGCAATACCGCCTGATGGGCGATATTACCCAAAGCCAAAATCACCGAATGTTTCGGTAGAGTTTTAATTTCGGCCGCCAGATAAGGATTGCATTGTTTAATTTCATCGCCGGTGGGTTTGTTTTGCGGCGGCAAACATTTCACGGCGTTGGTAATCCGACAATTGCTCAGCTGCAAACCATCGGCCAAACTCGTCGATGCTAATTGATTGCTATAACCAAAATCATACAAAGCCTGATACAGCAACAGACCGGCATAGTCGCCGGTAAACGGTCTGCCGGTGGCATTCGCGCCGTGCATGCCAGGCGCCAGACCAACGACTAGCAAGTGCGCTTGCGGATCGCCGAACGGTGACACCGGCAAGGCGTGATAAGCAGGATATTTCGCCTTCACTTCACAGAGAAATTCGCTTAACCGCGGGCATGCTCGGCAGTCTTGCTTGAAATAGGATGAATAAGTCATAAAACGATAAACACTCAAATTGGCGGAATTTTACCTGAGCCCCAGATTTCTTGCGTCGCTCGCTTTGCTTATTAACTTGTGTATCTACAACATCCTTACTTCCGTCTTCGCCGGAATAACCTTATCCGGAGAGAATAAGCGACTGCTTGACCGCAAGCGGTCCTAGCCCGGACTTTCCAAATTACCATAACCCAAGCCCGGAAACAGCCGACTGGAATACCGCAAATACTGGCACCGGATAAACCTAAACGTTTGCTAATAGCCAAAATTGTGGTATTTTTACAACATGCTTAGCAGAATCTGCAATTCCCTTTGATTTTTAAAGCCTATTTTTCTAACCATGGCTTTATTACTCCCTCTCAAAAGCAACGAATTATCTATTTTTTACAAATAACAAAAGGAGTCTTTATGTTGAAGAAAAGTTTACTGGCAATCGCCATGATGGCGGCGCTCGGTTCCGTGTCGACGGCACAAGCCGACGAGTTCCTTGACGACAGATGGTACGCGGCGCCCTTCGGCACTTTCGTGCAACCGGGCGGTGATCGTAATGCGCATAGCGGTTGGGGCGGCGGTTTGGGCCTGGGTAAGATCATCAACGAACATCTGAACATTGAGATCAGAGGTTTGTACCAAAACCTGGAAGGTGCTAAAAGCAATGGCAACTGGGATTTGACCGGCGGTACTGTCGACGCGCAGTATTATTTGTTTAGAGATAAATTCTCGCCTTATGCAGTAATCGGCGTGGGTGGCATCAATAGCACCCACAATGGCGACAGCGGCGCGGGCTTCATCGGCGAAGCGGGTGCGGGTTTTACTTATGAATTGCATGACAACTTCCTGATTCGCAGCGACGTCCGTTATCGTTACAACAACAACTTCAACGCCAAATTACAACCCGGCACTGAAGAGTTTCACGACATGACGGTTAATCTGGGTTTCGTGGTCCCGTTCGGCGAAAAACCTAAAGCAGTTGTCGCAAAAGCCGAACCAACCCCGCCGCCCACTCCAGTACCGGCTCCAGCGAAACTGGATTGCTCAAAAATGGATGACGACAAAGACGGCGTAAATAACTGCGTTGATAAATGTCCGACTACATTACCGGGCGTTGAAGTCAGCATTTACGGCTGCTGGATCGTTGATGTGAAATTCGATAACGACAAAGACGTGATCAAACCGCAGTATTTCCCAAAACTGGATAAAGTCGTTGACCGCATCAAACAGTATCCTGACATGGCGTTTGAAGTTCAAGGCCATACCAGCAATACCGGTTCGTACAAACACAACCTGGACTTGTCGGAGCGCCGGGCATTGGCGGTTAAGAAATACCTGACCAAAGGCAGCCACTCTGCCAATATCACTTCACACGGTTATAGCTGGGATAGGCCTATCGATACTAACGAAACCGAAGAAGGCCGCGCCAATAACCGCCGAGTACAGTTGGAAGTGGATGGTAAAGCCCAACAGACATTGAAATAATCAGCGAACCTGGTTAAGTCAATTGATTCAGCACAAAAACCCGCCGTTAGGCGGGTTTTTTATATGCGCACGAGGAAGATCAAAAATTACAAACTCAATGCCCTAAATTCCGCACAAGCACTTGAACGCTGCCAGACCCGCTCAAACTCTTCGCGCAATGGCCGATGACGTGCCGGCAAATTAGGACTCCAATGCCCATCGTAGCGATTACCCAGCAAGCGAAATAAATAGCCGTCGCTATCGTTGATGATAAAAGCAGAAGGATATTGCAAATCTTCAGCTTCATCGGGCACACGAATCAAAAAATATGACGGTAAGCGCTGAGCTAATTCCACGATAGGATGAACCTGATGACGCAGGCTGGCTGGTTCCTGAACGATAATCTGCACACTGGCGTTACGATTGCCGAGAGTAAATTGTTTCAGAGCCTCGACAAGGTCTTTTTGTCCATATAAAACAAAGTCCAGATCCCGGCTGTAGATACAAATCTGCCGACGAGCCTCCATCACCAATTGCCGGGTAGCGGTTAAGATCGATTCAACTGTCTCCAGCCTGGCAGCTTCAACAGAAACCTCTCGAACCTGAGGTGCTGATCGCACCGTTTGCTCAAGCGGCTGCAATATAAGCCTGATAGCCTGATGCGGAATGCCGGCTTCAGCAAACCCTTCACCTTCCGCGACAAAACCGAATTTTTGGTAGAACCTCAATGCGCTAAGTTGCGCGTTGGCGGTAATAGTAGTCAGCCCCAAGTTACGCGCTTTGTCGATTGCTGCACGCAACAAAGATTCACCAACACCTTGTCCGCGCCATTCGAGTAGAACCGCCATTCGTCCAAGCTTGCCCTCCGGCGAAAGTCGACACGTAGCGATTGGCCGATAATCCGCATCCCGCACTAAAAAATGATGGCATTCCGCATCAAGTTTGTCGAACTCCACTTCTAACGGTATTTGCTGTTCGACAACGAACACCAAATTTCGCACATAACATATGTCCTCAAAATCAACGGCGTAGCTGGCTGGCTCGAGATAACAGTTGGCAATTTGCATAGCGCGACGGATGAGTAGTAAGTGAGTGAATCAGTTTAGATGCACTCTGCTGAAAATTCGACGCGGCAAGCCGATTGTATTACCTACCGGCGGATCGGATGGCAGAGAACACAAGCCTCGCTTCAAACCTCTCTTTTGATCTTCGATTGCAAATGCTCGGCAAGACGCTTCATCGCTTCCGACGAATCGTTGGCTGCCAGATGGACATTAATGATACTGGGCATGCTTTGGTTATTCAGGGCATTGAACAGAGCCTCTTCAAATTCAGCTTCCGTTCGCGCATCGTAGCCGGCTAAAGGCCCAAATAGCTCTCCCAAACGATCAAAACGCCATGGATTAATATCGTTGAATGGACCTTCAAGAATACAACGCTCCGTACTGTAACCGTCGTTGTTAAATACCACTACGATAGGATTCAATCCCAAGCGGGCATGAGTCGACAGCTCGGTGCCGGTCATTTGAAACGCCCCATCGCCGACTAAAATCAATGCCCGCCGATCTGGACGCGCGATTTGCGCCCCTAACGCAGCCGGCACAGCAAAACCCATCGTGGTGTAAAAAGCCGACGCCAAAAATTCGCTTTGCTCGTGGACGCGCAAATCAATAGCTGCGAACAGGCAATCGCCGACATCACACACCACGATCATGTCGTTACTTAACGCACTATTCAGCCGCTCGACGAGTCTGGCAGTGGTGATTGGCCGGTCCGATTCCGGAAAAGCATGGTTTTTTAACGGTTCCGGAATGGATACGCAACTGGTTCCGGAGGTATTAACCGAGCCGGCTAAAGCCCCGAGAAAGTCTTCCAAGGCAATGCCTGGATAACGATGCGCGCTGATTACCACTTCGTTCAATGCCGCGCGAATGGTTGAATGGGAATTGAGTTTTGCCGTGTAGATACCGGTATCGATCTCGTTCAAGGTTACACCCAACATCAACAGCAAATCTGACTTTTCGACTCTATCACGCACGGCCTCCGAACTCATCGCGCCTTCGTAAATCCCCAGATAAGCCGGATGCCGTTCGGACATCACCGATTTACCGGTTAGCGTGGCGACCACGGGCAAACCGGTACGCTCCACGAAATCCGCCAAAGCGCTTTGCAGCCCGCGTCGATGCAATTCAACACCCGCCACGATCATCGGCGACTTCGCTTTGGATAATAACGCCATGGTTTCGGCAAGCGCTTCGGATAGAGCAGTTTGGTCACTGGTAAACTGTTCTACTGACTCAGTCGGCATGGGATAGCCTTCCGCCATTACCAAGTCGCGGGGAAGCTCGATGTATACCGGCTTGCAAAAACGGCGCGCGGCTTCGATAGCATGGTCGATTTGCCGAAAGGCGATCACCGGGTCGTTTAGCACCACCGACGCGCAGCTAATCCGTTCGAAAATTTCCCGCTGAAAAGTAAACGGCCCAAATCGATGGTGAATCAACGGATCGTCTTTCTGCTCGCCAACGCCGGGCGCGCCACTGATCAGTACCACCGGCGAGGATTCTGCATAAGCGCCGGCAATCGCATTCACTGTGTTTAAGGCACCAACGCCGTATGTCACCGCCAACGCGCCCATGCCCGCGCAACGCGCATAACCGTCGGCCGCGAAGGCTGCGGAATCTTCTCGGGTGGTGCCGATATGCCGAACCTGACTTTTTATCATCAGATCATAAAACCCCAACACATAGTCGCCAGGCACGCCAAAGATGTCTTTTACACCGGCTTGATATAGGCGCTTGAGGAGGTATTGTCCAATCGTATCGAATTTGGCAGTGCTCATAGCGCTTTGTGACCTCCGAATAGAATTAAACTGTGAGCACTGATTCGTAAAAGACCCATATTGCTCAACCGTTTTAACAGGACGATTAAGAGTCAATACTGCTGAGCCCCGCCTAAAAAGTCAACAGACATTCGTAGTCCCCGGTAATTACGATTCAAAAGCATCACAAGCGCGGCAACATAAGATTCTGAGTTTCAGCCACAAAAAAAGGGCCTTGCGGCCCTTTTCGTTGCAGAGTCGAACCGAACTTATTCGCTATCGACTTCTTTCATGCTCAAGCGTACGCGGCCTTGACGGTCGATTTCCAGTACTTTGACTTTAACGACATCGCCTTCCGACAGTTTGTCGCTGACTTTTTCCACACGTTCGTCGGAGATTTGCGAAATATGCACCAAACCGTCCTTGCCCGGCAGAATGGTCACGAACGCACCAAAGTCCATCAAACGCACCACTTTGCCTTCGTAGGTTTTGCCCACTTCGACTTCGGCGGTGATTTCTTCGATCATGCGTCTGGCTTCTTCGCCCGCGGCTCTGTCGACAGAGGCTACGTTGACCACGCCGTCGTCGGTCAAATCGATGCTGGCGCCAGTGGCTTCGGTAATGGCGCGAATAGTCACGCCGCCTTTACCGATGACTTCGCGGATTTTAGCCGGATCGATTTTGAAGGTGATAATGCGCGGCGCAAAGTCGGACATTTCGGAACGGGTGCTGGCCAGAGCTTTGTTCATCTCACCCAAAATGTGCAGACGGCCTTGTTTGGCTTGTTCCAGCGCCACTTTCATGATTTCGGCGGTGATACCGTCGATCTTGATGTCCATTTGCAGCGCGGTGACGCCGTTTTCGGAACCGGCCACTTTAAAGTCCATATCGCCTAAGTGATCTTCGTCGCCCAGGATGTCGGACAATACTGCAAATTGATCGCCTTCCTTGATCAAACCCATCGCAATACCGGCAACGGGCGCCTTGATCGGCACGCCGGCGTCCATCAAAGCCAAGCTGCTACCGCAGACAGAGGCCATGGAACTGGAGCCGTTGGATTCGGTGATTTCCGATACGACGCGCAGGACGTAAGGGAACTCGCCCATGTTTGGCAATACCGATTGCACGCCGCGCTTGGCCAGACGACCGTGGCCGATTTCACGGCGCTTCGGCGAGCCGGTACGGCCGGTTTCGCCAACGCTGAACGGTGGGAAGTTGTAATGGAACAGGAAAGTATCTTTATATTCGCCGGCCAGCGCATCGATGATTTGCGCATCGCGCTCGGTGCCCAAAGTCGCGACGACCAAGGCTTGGGTTTCGCCGCGAGTGAACAACGCCGAACCGTGGGTTCTGGGTAGCACGCCGGTACGGATCGTGATTGGCCGAACAGTGGTCAGGTCGCGGCCGTCGATACGTTTGCGGTCGTTCAGAATCGCACCACGCACAACATTGTATTCCAAGGTTTCGATGACGTTGCGGATGTCTTTTTCGTCGTAGAGACCTTCGGCGGTGAGTTTTTCGACCACGGCACCACGGATTGCGCTTAGGGCATCCTGTCTAGCCAGTTTCTCGGGGATTTGATAGGCCGATTTGATTTGCGCTTCGGCTTCAGCGGCAACAGCGGCTTTCAATGCTTCGTTATCCGCAGGTGCTGTCCAGGTTATTGCCGGTGCAGCTGCTTCTGCAGCAAATTCATTGATCGCATTGATCGCAACCTGCATTTGCTCGTGGCCGAACAATACCGCGCCCAGCATCACGTCTTCCGGTAGCACATCCGCCTCCGACTCTACCATCAATACGGCTTTGGAGGTACCGGCAACCATCAGGCGCAAACGCGACTCCTTCAGTTGCGGCAACGTGGGGTTCAGCACATATTGGCCATCGATATAGCCGATAGTTGCGGCGCCCAGCGGGCCATTAAACGGCAAACCGGACACCGCCAGCGCAGCGGACGCACCAATGATGGCCGGCGCTTCGGTATCGATTTCCGGATTCAAGGACAGCACGGTGGCAATGATTTGGACTTCGTTGGTAAAGCCTTCGGGAAACAACGGACGGATCGGACGATCGATCAGGCGCGAGATCAGCGTTTCGTTTTCGCTTGGGCGGCCTTCGCGTTTGAAAAAGCCGCCAGGAATTTTACCCGCGGCAAAGGCTTTTTCCTGATAATCCACCGTCAGCGGGAAAAAGTCGCCACCGCTGCTTTCTTTTTTGCCGACCACGGTCACCAACAGAGTGGTACCTTCGACATCAATGATTACCGCGCCGTTGGCTTGGCGGGCAATTTCGCCGGTTTCTAAGGTGACGAGACGATCGCCGTACTGAAATTGTTTCCTGATAGGATTCACTATAAGGTTCCTTTGTTTAAAGGTTATGCTAAAAATTTGCCTTAAAGCAGAAACGGCGCCCGATGCGCCGTTTCCAGTTTGTGCTACTTACGAATGCCCAAACGTTCGATCAACGAACGATAACGAGCCACATCTGTGTCTTTCAGGTAATCCAGCAATTTACGGCGTTGGTTTACCATGCGCAGCAAGCCGCGGCGCGAGTGGTTGTCTTTTTTATGGGTCGCAAAATGCGGAGTCAGTTGGTTAATGTTGGCGGTCAACAAAGCAACTTGGACTTCGGTTGAACCTGTATCCGTATCCGACAAACGGTATTCTTCAACAATGGCTTTTTTTTGTTCTGCGGTTAATGACATTCTTAATCCCTATCGATTAATTTTGATTGAATAAAGGCCATCGTTTGATGACCGTGTAGCCGCTATCTCCACAATAGGGTGTAGAAACTTTGCGGTTTTTCCCGGAAAATCAAGTTGTTTGATCTTCCAAATGAAATAGTTTTTTCGACGCTAGTTTACCATCCAATAGAATTTCTCCCAACCCCAAAAAGGCCTGCGGCGAGTATATTCTGACCTGGCCGGCCATACCGCCGTTAAAGGCTATGCGCTGACCAAGCTTGATTTTTTCGGCCTGCTCAGTAGACAAAGATACCTCCGGGATCGCCTTCAGGGGTACATCCAGTTCGATTAAGGTATTCTGCAATTCTGCAAAGCCCATAGCCTGCAACTGCTGCAAGGTATAAGCTTGCTCCAGATCGAACATACCCGCCTTGGTTCTGCGTAACGCAGTTACCGTGCCGCAGGTCCCTAGCCTGTGACCAATATCTTCCGCCAGCGAACGAATATAAGTACCCTTAGAGCAAAATACATCCAGCGTCAATTGCCCCAATTCGGCATCGAAATTTAACAGCTGCAATTCATAAATAGTGATGACCCTGGGCTGACGGTCCACGGTTTTGCCTTCCCTAGCCAACTCGTACAACTTTTTGCCTTGATGCTTGAGCGCCGAATACATAGGCGGCACCTGCTCGATCGGCCCGGTGAAATACTGCAAACAAGCTTGCAACTGCACGCCATCCAGGGTTGGCACCGGCATTTCGGCGACGATTTTACCTTCGCTATCGCCGGTATCGGTCATCACGCCCAATTGTATCGTTACCTGATAACGCTTATCGTCATCCAGCATCAATGCCGAGACCTTGGTCGCCTCACCGAAGCACAAGGGTAACAAACCGGTAGCAAGAGGATCCAGCGCCCCGGTATGCCCGGCCTTGTTGGCATTAAATAATCGCCTGACTTCCTGCAAGGCCTGATTGGACGATGCGCCTAAACGTTTATCGAGCAGCACGATGCCATGTACATCGCGCCCGGACTTACGTTTTGCCATCAATCGTCCTGTTGCGGTTTATCGGCTCCAGCTTCCGGCGCAGCAACAGCATCCTTAATTTCGTCGTGATGCAAATCGCCCAGTAACTCGGCGACGCGCATCCCGGTGTCGAAGGAGTGGTCATAGTAAAAATGCAGTTCCGAGATATGCCGCAAACGCATGCGCCTAGCCAGCTCATGCCGAATAAACGGCGAAATTTCGTTCAACACCTTCACATTCGCGCGCTTAGCGGCATCGTCCTGGGCATCCAACACCGTCACGAATATCTTGGCGACCGCTAAATCCTTGGACAACTCAACGTCGTTAATCGTGACAAAACCCAAACGGCTGTCATCGACATCGCGCTGTAAAATCGACGCCAACTCTTTCTGCATTTCCGATGCAACCCGCTGACTGCGGCCGAACTCTCTTGCCATTAGATTTCCCGTCTGACTTCGATACGTTCAAACACTTCGATCTGGTCGCCGTTTTGCACATCGTTGTAGTTTTTCACGCCGATACCGCATTCCATGCCCATTTTCACTTCATTGACATCGTCTTTGAAGCGGCGCAGGGATTCCAGCTGGCCTTCGTAAATCACCACATTGTTGCGCAATACGCGAATCGGCAGATTGCGTTTGACGAAGCCGTCGATAACCATACAACCGGCCACCGCGCCGAATTTCGGCGAACGGAATACGTCCCGCACTTCGGCCAGACCGACGATTTTTTCCTGAATTTCCGGCGCCAACATCCCGCTGATCGCCCGTTTCACTTCATCGATCGCTTCGTAGATGATGCTGTAGTAATGCAGATCGATGTCTTTTTCTTCGATCAATTTACGAGCCACCGCATCGGCACGCACGTTGAAACCGATCAAGATCGCGCTGGAAGCCAATGCCAGGTTAGCATCGCCTTCGTTGATACCACCAACACCACCGTAGATGCATTTAACTTGCACCTCTTCGGTGGACAAGCCAACCAAAGACTCACGCAAGGCTTCCAAACTACCTTGCACGTCGGTTTTGATAACGACGTTAAGTGTGGACGTTTCGCCGGCGGACATCCGCGAGAACACGTCGTCCAATTTTGACGCATGTTGCGCAGCGTGACGGGTGGAGCGTTTGCGATCTTCCCGGTGAGCGGCAAGCTCTCTAGCAACCCGTTCATTCTGAACCACCAGGAATTCATCACCCGCATCCGGGGTACCGGACAAGCCAAGAATCTCCACAGGCATACTAGGCCCAGCCGACTTAATAGCGTGGGCGTTTTCGTCGAACATTGCCCTTATCCGGCCATATTCGTGACCGCAGAGGACGAACTCGCCTTTGCTCAACGTACCTTTTTGAATCAATATCGTCGCCACCGCGCCGCGGCCTCTATCCAGACGCGATTCGATACAAATACCGGAGGCGATGCCATCGACCGGCGCTTTCAATTCCAGCACTTCCGCCTGAACGATCAGCGCTTCGATCAATTCATCAATACCGGTACCCACTTTCGCCGATACCCTCAGGAATTGCACATCGCCGCCCCACTCTTCCGGCACCACATTCAAGTTGGCCAGTTCTTGCATGACGCGGTCCGGATTCGCTTCCGGTTTATCGATTTTGTTCAAGGCCACGATGATGGGCACATTCGCGGCGCGCGCATGATCGATGGCTTCTCTGGTTTGCGGCATCACACCGTCGTCAGCAGCCACCACTACGATCACGATGTCTGTTACTTCCGCACCACGCGCCCGCATCGCGGTAAACGCGGCATGGCCTGGCGTATCCAGAAATGTGACCGCACCGTGGTCGGTTTTAACCTGGTAAGCACCAATGTGTTGGGTAATCCCGCCCGCTTCGCCGGCAGCAACCCGGGTTTTGCGGATGTAATCCAGTAAAGAGGTTTTACCGTGGTCAACGTGACCCATGATGGTGACAATAGGCGCTCTCAGCTGAACTTTACGTTCGTCGCTATCACCTTGCACCTCGGCCAGCATTTCCTGTTCAAAGTCATCCTCGCTCTGCATGATGGCTTTGTGGCCCATTTCCTCAACCAAAATCACCGCCGTTTCTTGGTCGATGGTTTGATTGATCGTGGACATGATGCCCAGCTTCATCAAATGCTTGATAACTTCGGCAGCCTTGATGTTCATTTTTGCAGCCAAATCCGAAACCACGATGGTTTCCGGAATGGTGACGTCATACACAGTCGGCGCCACCGGCTTCTCAAACTTATGTCGAGCCTGATTGACATCGATCTCGAATTCAGGTTTTTCCCGACGCGATGGCGCCTTGCCTTTTTTACCTTTGCCCCCGCGACGCGCGGCATCACCGCCGCCGCCAATATCACCATCGGTAGATGGGCCGCGGGTGGGCTTGAATTCGGCTTTTTTCTTATGCAGCGTGGTTTGTTGCTGCTTGGCTTCGGCTTTTTGTTTGACTTTTTCCGCGGTTCTTTGCACCGCAGCTTCCAGCCTTTCTTTCTTTTCTTTTTCCAGACGCTGCTCTTCGGTCAGCTCCGGCGCCGCAATCGGCGCGGGTGCTTCAGCCTTAGCGACCCGCTCAGGCTGGGCTTCGGCAGCAACCGGCAATGCCTCGGTCACCTGCTGCTCTGCAGCAACCGGTTCCGCGCTCACCGTCACAGCGGGTGCGGCCGCATCAACCGACTGAGCAATTTCCGCGCTGACCACCACTTGCTCTTCTGCGGCAGACTGAACAGCCTTCTGTTCGTGCAATTGCTTACGCTTTTCTTCTTCGATCGCTTGTTGCCGTCTCTGTTCTTCCAAAGCTTGTTTGGCTAATTCGGCCTGTCTTATTTCGTCGTTTACAGAGGAGGCATCGCTGCGCTTGATATAAGTCTTTTGCTTGCGCACCTCGACACTGACGGTTTTCACCGCGGTACCCGGCGGTGAGGATTGCCTTAATTCGGTTTTGGTACTGCGTTTCAAAGTAATGCGTTTGGGGGCGGCGGCTTCCTGATCGGCGTCCGACTTGCCGTGGCGCTTGCGCAAATGCGCGAGTAATTTGACTTTCTCTTCGTCGTTTATCACATCATCGGGCGCGCTGGCGGTCAAGCCGGCTTCCTTCAATTGTTCTATAAAACGCTCCAAAGGGATGCCAACAACCTCTGCCAATTCCTGTACTGTTTTATCGCTCATAGTATCCTCCTGCCTCAGCCCTTATCCTCTGCGAACCAAGATTCGCGGGCTTTCATGATTAGTTTACCAGCACGCTCCTCGGTCATGCCGGTAAATTCGATAATGTCGTCTATCGCCTGCTCCGCCAAATCGTCCAAAGTCACAATGCCCTTGGCCGCCATTTGGTGCGCCAACTCTTCGTCCATCCCATCCATGCTCAACAATTCCTCGCTAGGCACGGCGGTTTCAATTTTTTCTTCGGATGCGATAGCACTGATTAACAAAGCATCCTTGGCGCGAGTGCGCAAAGCTTCCACCAACTCTTCGTCGAAGCCTTCGATTTCCAGCATTTCGTCGACGGGGATGTACGCAATTTCCTCAATGTTATTCAATCCCACATCAACCAAAATACTGGCGATTTCTTCATCGACATCCAACAACTCCATGAACTGCTGTTTGGATTTGGCGGCAGCTTCGTCGTGGTTTTTATCTACTTGCGCAGCATCTTGAATGTTTAATTCCCAACCGGTCAATTCGGTAGCCAGACGCACGTTTTGGCCGCCACGACCGATGGCTTGCGACAAACTGTCGGTAGCCACCGCCACGTCCATGCTGTGCTTATCTTCGTCGACCACAATCGATTGAATTTCGGCCGGCGACATGGCATTAATCACGAATTGCGCGTCGTTGCTGTTCCATAAAATAATATCGACCCGCTCGCCCGCCAATTCATTAGAGATGGCTTGAACCCTGGAGCCACGCATACCGACACAAGCACCAACGGGGTCCAGGCGCGGATCGTTGGCTCTGACAGCGATTTTTGCGCGGGAACCGGGATCGCGAGCCGCCGCCAAAATATCAATCAAACCTTCACCGACTTCCGGTACTTCCAAACGAAACAGCGCAATCAATAATTCCGGCGCGGTACGGCTAACAAACAGCTGCGGACCGCGTGGCTCGGAACGTACGGCTTTCAAATAGCCACGCACCCTATCACCCATTCTAACCGGCTCTTTCGGGATCATATCTTCCCGGGCAATATAGGCTTCGACATGACCACCCAAATCCAGGTAAACACTGCCTTTCTCCAAGCGTTTGACAACACCGGTGACCAACTCGCCAACCCGGTCCTGATAGGCTTCGACAATTTTCTTGCGCTCGGCTTCGCGAACTTTTTGAATAATGACTTGCTTGGCAGTCTGCGCGGCAATCCGGCAAAAATCGACCGATTCGATTTCTTCTTCTACGTAGTCGCCGACTTGAATATTAGGATTATCGAATTGCGCAACTTCCAGCAACACCTGCCAGCCAGGATGTTCGACGTCGCCGTTAATCTCGGGATTCGCATCGACGACCAACCACCGCCGATAAGTCAAGTAATCACCAGTATGCCGATCAATGGCTACTCTAGCTTTAATTGGATTTTCGTAACGCTTGACAGTCGCCGCTTCCAAAGCGGATTCAATGGCCTGAAAGATAATTTCCTTGTCTATTTCTTTTTCGTTAGCAAAAACATCTGCCACCAATAAAATTTCTTTATTTGCCACTGCGACCTCCTTTATTGATTATGTAATCCGGCACCAAGCGTGCCTTGCTCATTGCCTGAAACGGGATTTTTAACAACTGCTCACCTTCCTGTACCAGAATGGCATCGTCTTCGACCACCTTGATCTGGCCGGTAATTTTGCGGCGTTTATCGATGGGCTTGAATAAGCTCACCAGCACAGTGCTCCCCAAAAAACGTTGAAATTGGCTGAGTTTGAAAAACGGCCGATCCGCACCCGGCGAGGATACTTCCAGATGGTATTCACCTTGAATCGGATCTTCGACATCCAGCACCCCGCTAATCTGGTGGCTAACCTTGGTGCAATCGTCCAGCAATATCCCATTGTCGCTGTCGATATAAATGCGCAACATGCCGTGTGTTGGATGCGGGTTGTACTCTATCCCCACACACTCATAGCCAAGACCTTCCACAATTGGCTCGATCAATTCCACCAAATGTTCAGGAGCCTGTTTCATTAACGCCTCACCTTTTCAAACCCAAAAAAAAAGAGCCTCAGGCTCTTCCATAAACAACCAAAACCCGCGGGCTTCGCGTTTTTCGAAAGCCCACAAAAGAAAAAACCCCTGAAAGGGGCTTTCTTAGCAAAACCACGCCTGAAACAGCATTGAGGAGAACTCACTCGTTTATCGAGACAATAATCTCAAAAAACCACGCTTATCAGGAAACAATTTACCGCCTCAAAAACTGCGGCGAAAAATTAAAAACCGAATTATAACCATATCTTTCAAGGATGTAAATCGACATTCCACGCCACCCTACAAGTACTTGGCTAAATCCTGAAACCTGCACTCTCGACAGAATTGTATTCACACCGAAATTTACAAGGATGACACAGGAGACAGAGCCCGCAGACTCGCTCACCATCGAAATCGTCCAAAGGTATGGCATTGAACCGAGCCGCTATTCGTCAGCTACTTACCGACTGAAACAAAGAAAATCTTGGATTTGAGAGACTCTAGCCGATCAAACGCTATTGCGAGGGGAATATTTGTTCAGGTGGTGCCCAGGGACAGAATCGAACTGTCGACACGAGGATTTTCAGTCCTCTGCTCTACCGACTGAGCTACCTGGGCAGCGACTTAACCTAAAACCAGAATGGTGCCCAGGGACAGAATCGAACTGTCGACACGAGGATTTTCAGTCCTCTGCTCTACCGACTGAGCTACCTGGGCGTCAAGAGCCGCGCATTAAACTAGGTTACAAACAATTAGTCAAGGAAAATACCACCAATCCCGGCTAACTGGACAGCAGGCGGTGATGTATGCAATTCTTCCGCACCGCAAATTCCTGACATTTTTAGCGCCAAATATCAGACTTTGCAGACACAAACCCCATTTAAACAACCCAAACAACCGAGACCGTTTATGCAAGCTTTCACCGACATCCGCGCCCTGATCATAGACATGGATGGGGTACTTTGGCACGGCGACCGAGCTCAAGCCGGACTCGTAGATTTTTTTCAGACTCTGCGCGAACTAAAGCTACCCTTCATCCTGGCCACCAATAACGCCAGCCTGACAGCGGAACAGTATGTCGATAAGCTGGCAAAAATGGGCGTAACAATCGCACTAAACGAGATTCTGACTTCTGGCATGGCCACCGCGCTATATTTGTCCGAACGCTACGACCCACAGAATACTCGCGTATTTGTAATCGGCGGCATTGGTGCCCGCCAGCCTCTATTGGATTTGGGATTTAAACTTACCGGACTTTACGAGACCGAGCCCGAACAGCGCGCGCATCTGGTTGTTTGCGGCATGGACAGAGAATTAAGCTGGGACAAACTGGCCACCGCCACCCTGAATCTGCGAGCCGGCGCGCACTTCATCGGCACCAACGGCGACCTTTCGCTACCGACCGAACGCGGCGAAACCCACGGCAATGGCGCCATTTTGGCAGGCTTGACCGCCTCCACCGGCATTAAACCGATGATTATCGGCAAGCCGGAGCCCATCATTTACCGACAAGCATTGAACCTGCTGAATGTCGACCCCGCCTATACTGTCGCTATCGGTGATCGGCTGGATACCGACATTCTTGGCGCAGTGCGCACCGGTATCCGCAGCCTAATGGTGCTCAGCGGCGTATCCACCGAACAAGATGTCGCTGCAGCGGATTTCGGTCCAACCTGGATTATGCCGGACATACGCGACATCACCGAAAGCTTGCGCCACAGCAAACTCTAAGCTCATTCCACGCCCTAACAGCGGAGGCGAATCATGAAAAAATTTATCGACAGCCCGGACACCTTACTGCAAACCAGCCTGCAGGGCTTTGCCAAAGCCCATGCCGACATCGTGCAATTCAATCCTGAGCCGCGATTTGTATATCGCAACGTGCGTAAAACCGGCAAAGTCGCGCTGATTTCCGGCGGCGGCTCCGGTCATGAACCGCTGCACAGCGGCTTCGTCGGCGTCGGCATGCTGGATGCCGCCTGCCCCGGACAGGTATTTACTTCACCAACGCCTGATCAGATGCTGGCCGCGGCGCAAGCCATGGACGGCGGCGCTGGCGTGCTGTTTATAGTTAAAAATTATGCCGGTGATGTGATGAATTTTGAAATGGCCGCCGAGATGCTGGACCTGCCCAACGCCAGCGTTTTGATTGACGACGACATCTCCTTACCCAAAACCCACAGCATCGGCCGTAGAGGCGTGGCCGGCACCACCATCGTCGAGAAAATCGTCGGCGCCGCCGCCGAATCCGGCGCTGACTTAGCCACCTGCAAGGCACTGGGCGAACGGGTCAATCAAGCAACCGCCTCGATGGGTGTCGCCTTGACCAGTTGTACGGTGCCGGCCTTGGGCCATCCAACTTTTGCTATTGCCGACGACGAAATCGAGTTAGGTGTCGGCATCCACGGCGAACGCGGCCGCGAGACAAAGAAGCTGGTGAGCGCCAGCGAAATTGTCGACCAATTAGCCGGACATATTTGCGATGAATTGCAACCGGCCGCCGGTCAAGCCGTGTTGCTGCATGTGAACGGCTTCGGCGCCACACCATTGATAGAGCTACATTTGATTTACGAATTGGCCTGGCAATATTTCAGCGAACGCGGCGTGATCGTCCAGCGCTCTCTGGTAGGCAACTTTACTACGTCACTGGATATGGCAGGTTGTTCGCTAACGCTGACGAAGCTGGACGAAGAAATGCTGGGTTTGTGGGATGCACCGGTGAATACCGCTGCGTTGCGCTGGGGTTGTTGAAACGGTTAACGACCTAAGCGGCTTGCGCCTGGGCGTTTTTCAACACCTCGGCAATCGCCGCGATCATCAACTGCGCAGTCTTGGCACCGGCATCGATATGGCCCTTGCTGCGCTCGCCCAGAAACGAGGCGCGGCCCTTGGTGGCAAGCATGTCCCGAGTCGCTTCCACGCCTTCTGCCGCCACCAGGCTTAGGCTATCCAGAATCTCGGCCAGCGGCTTACCCGCAGCCGCAAGCTCCCGCAACGCCTTGGCGACCGGCACTAGCACATCCAGCATGGTCTTCTCACCAACATCAGACTTGCCGCGTTGCTTCACAGCCTCGACTGCCTGCAAAAATGCATCAGAAAACCCAGCAAGATCGATAAGCTTGTCCTTAGCATTCTTTGCCAACACGATGAACAAAGTCGCGTACAAAGATCCGGACGCACCACCGACAGCAGCCATCACCGTCATACCGATTTTCTGCCAAGCCGCCACCCAGTCGAGTGTCGCTATCTCACCGGCATGCTCGCGTAAGGCCTGCAAACCACGCTGTAAATTAAACACATGGTCGCCGTCGCCTATCGCTTGATCCAGTTCGGTTACTTCTTCGGCATGCGCATCAATGGTCTCAATCAACGCTTGAATCAATTCCGGAAACAAAGATGGGGTCAATGACATGCCGCCTCCGCGCAACAAAACAATTAAGTTTGCTGAGCATAGCTAAAACGCCCTATTACTGTCCAGCCATACACATTCGCAGACACACTGTGCTAGAGAACATTTGGAAAATTCTCAGCTTCCGCCGAACCGATGACGGCCGAGATAGCTGAATGACTGACGATTTATCTATTTTCCAGCGCCAGCGCATCCAGAAACGGCAACTCCGTATCCGCGTCATACACGCTGAAGTGATATTTATCCTTCAAATATTCCAAAAGCCAGGCGTTGGTGTCGGCTCTGCGCTGCCCGGCAGCCTCGTTCATTTGTTGCAAGCGCTGACGCACCGCGTGTTGCGGCAATAACAACAGCTCAATATCGGCCATTGATACGAATTTTTCCGGATCGGGGTTCTTGCCGTTAAAAATCTTGAATAGCTGATGCTTTTTTAAGCCCAAATGCGTGTTGAGCTCGTCCTTAAACTCGATGAATAACGGTAACAAATCGCTACCGACACACGAGTCTTCATGCAGCTTGTGTAACCGATTCAGCAAATGGTAGACCGCAAACCGGTACAATTCCGACTCACGCACAAACAGCCGAGCGGCCATGGCACGCACGGCAATCCGGTCGGAATTGTTCAACCGGATCGAAACGATGTGTTTTTTATCGTCTAAAAGATGTTCGTTGTCGTTCAACGCAAGTCCTTTGTGATTAATCGCCGGCAAACTCAAACCGGTCGAAACAACTTAATTTCTGAGAATTTAAAGCATCAATGTTACAGATTTATAACAAACGCCCAGACACGCGAAAATTTCCGGCAAATCGCTCGACTATTGCTGCGGACATACGGCAAAACACCGGATTTTGAGGAAAAGTATTTATTGCGTACGCGGGATGAAAAAAATATAATCGCGCGCTTTTTTCGAGCGAATAGCGTTTTTCAAAACACTTTCAGAGTCTTAGCACAATGACCAGTCACATCATGCCTACCTATGCCCGCCAGTCGGTCACTTTTACACGCGGCGAAGGCGCGTGGTTGTGGGATACCGATGGACGCCGCTATCTCGACTCGGTCGCCGGCATTGCCGTGTGCAACCTCGGCCACGCCCATCCGGCCGTGCATGAAGCGCTCTGCCGGCAAAGCAAAACCTTGCTGCATACCTCCAATCTTTACGGCGTAGAGCTGCAGTCGCAACTGGCGGATAGACTGATCGAGCTAAGCGGCATGGATAATGTGTTTTTCAGCAATTCCGGCGCCGAAGCCAACGAAGCGGCGATAAAAATCGCCCGCAAATACGGCCACCAGCAAGGCGTTGAAAACCCAGTAGTGTTGACCATGGAAAAAAGCTTCCATGGCCGGACTATGGGCACGCTGAGCGCCACCGGCAACACCAAGATCAAGCAAGGCTTCGCGCCGCTGTTGGCCGGGTTTACTCATGTGCCGTATAACGACATGTCGGCTATCGAAGCAGCTCTCGCCGCCGATAAAAACATCGTCGCGATCCTGGTTGAACCGGTGCAAGGCGAAGGCGGGGTGAATATTCCGGCGGCGGATTACTTAAACCAAATTCGCGCACTATGTGATCGGCACAATCTGCTGATGATGCTGGACGAAATTCAAACCGGCGCCGGCCGTACCGGGCGCTTTCTGGCTTATCAACATAACGGCATCCTGCCGGATGTATGTACGATGGCTAAAGCCTTGGGTAACGGCGTGCCGATTGGCGCTTGCCTGGCGCGCGGCAAAGCAGCGGACGTGTTACAAGCCGGCAATCACGGCTCGACGTTTGGCGGCAATCCACTGGCGTGCAGCGCGGCCTTAGCGGTACTGGAAACTTTATCAACCAGCACCTTGATCGCCGATGCGCAATCAAAAGGCGAACAAATTTTCCAGCGCTTCAAAAACGCACTGGCAGACACCCCGCATATCGTCGATATTCGCCATAAAGGTTTGATGATAGGCATTGAACTGGATCGGCCTTGCGGCGAATTGGTCGGAAAAGCCTTGGCGGAAGGCTTATTAATCAACGTCACTGCCGACAACACTATCCGTTTGCTGCCGCCGCTAATCATCGACGACGCGCAAATATCAACGCTGACAGACACCCTGACAGCGCTCATTCAGGCATTTTGCAGACAATAACCATGCAACCCAGACACTTCATCAGTCTGCTGGATTTGTCCAGCGCCGAACTACACAACCTGATTCAACGGGCCATTCAGCTCAAATTGCATCGCACCCCGGACTATCAGCCCTTCAAAGGTAAAGTGCTGGCGATGATTTTCGAAAAATCCTCGACCCGCACCCGTATCTCCTTCGAAGCAGGCATGGCCCAATTCGGCGGCAGCGCCCTGTTTCTATCACCCAGAGACACGCAACTCGGCCGCGGCGAACCCTTGGAAGATAGTGCCAAGGTGATCTCCAGTATGGTGGACTGTATTATGCTGCGCACCAACAATCACGAAACGGTCACCACCTTTGCCAAGCACTCGCAAGTACCCGTCATCAACGGCCTGACCGATTTGCTGCACCCGTGTCAATTGCTGGCCGATATGCAAACCTATTTCGAACTGCGCGGCGACATCGCCGGCAAAACCGTAGCCTGGATAGGCGACGGCAATAATATGTGCCATTCCTATATCAATGCGGCTCGCCAATTCGATTTTAAATTGAACATCGCCTGCCCTGTCGATTACCGTCCGCAGCAAAGTATCGTCGATGCCGCCGGACATAGAGTGGCGTTTTTCAATACGCCGGAGCAAGCGGCACAGCAAGCCGATTTAGTGGTGACGGACGTCTGGGCCAGCATGGGACAGGAAGAGGAACAAAAAAAACGCGAATTCGTATTTAAGGATTTTCAGGTCAACAGCAAAACCATGGCTGCCGCCAAAACCGATGCGCTGTTCATGCACTGCCTGCCGGCACATCGCGGCGAAGAAGTGACAGCCGAGGTGATTGATGGTCCACAAAGCGTGATATTTCCGGAAGCCGAGAATCGCCTGCACGCTCAGAAAGCGCTACTGGAATTTCTCATCTGCCGATAATTTCGCTAGAATCGCCGCTTTCTTTACGCCGAACGAAGAGTGATACTGTGAAAAAAACTTTTGCCTACCTGTTTGCCTGTCTGCTGATTAGCCCGCTTGCCATGGCAAGAACCGCCTACGTCACCGACAAAGTTGAGGTGCCGTTGCGCAGCGGCGAAAGTGAGCGCACCAAGATCGTCAAAATGTTGGAAAACGGCATCCCAGTCAGCGTATTGCAAGAAAGTACCGAAAACGGCTATACCTATATACAAACCAGCAGCGGCGCGGAGGGATTCATTCTCAGCCGCTACCTGACCGGCGAACCCAGCGCCCGCAATCAACTGGAAGCCGTCAGCAAAAAACTCGAAGCGCTCCAGGAAGAAAACAAACAACTTAAAGCCGGACAAGCCAACAGCCAGGAAATTGGCAAAGAACGCGATAAGCTCAGCGCCGACCTTAGCGAACTTCAGCAAACCGCCGCCAATGCGATACAACTCAAACAACAGCGCGACCAATTGCAGGAGCGCGTCATCTCCGTCGAGCGCGAACTACAACAATTAAAACGCGAAAATCAGGCATTGACCGACAGCAGTAACCAGGACTGGTTTTTGTACGGCGGCGGCTTGGCTTTGTTCGGCGTATTGCTGGGCTTTATTCTGCCCAAACTCAGCTGGCGCCGCCGTTCCAGCGGCTGGGATAGTTTTTAGTTTTAAACGAATTAGCCGCAGGACCGCCCTGCTTCAAATGACGCCCTTTCCCGCGGCAGTTTAAGCGCCGCTTTTGCTTTCATCTGGAATCACCATGCCTGCATACCGTTCTCATACCACCACTCAAGGCCGCAACATGGCTGGCGCGCGCGCGTTGTGGCGCGCCACCGGCATGAAAGACGGCGATTTCAATAAACCGATTATCGCAGTAGCCAATTCTTTCACTCAGTTCGTGCCGGGCCACGTACATTTAAAAGATCTTGGTCAATTGGTCGCACGCGAGATTGAACTGGCGGGCGGCGTCGCCAAAGAATTCAACACCATCGCGGTTGACGACGGCATTGCCATGGGTCACGACGGCATGTTGTATAGCCTGCCCAGCCGCGATTTGATTGCCGACAGCGTCGAGTACATGGTCAATGCGCATTGCGCCGATGCGATTGTCTGTATATCCAACTGCGACAAAATCACCCCGGGCATGTTGATGGCGGCTATGCGCATCAATATTCCGGTGATCTTTGTCTCCGGCGGCCCGATGGAAGCCGGTAAAGTAAGGTTGGCGGAAAGCGCGGACATCAAGAGGCTGGACTTGGTGGACGCCATGGTCATGGCCGCAGACAGCAAAGTATCCGACACCGACCTGGCTGCTGTCGAACGCTCGGCCTGCCCGACTTGCGGCTCCTGTTCCGGCATGTTCACCGCCAATTCGATGAACTGCCTGACCGAAGCGCTGGGCTTATCGTTGCCGGGCAACGGTACCATGTTAGCCACCCATGCCGATCGCGAACAATTGTTCAAACAAGCCGGCCGCCGTATCGTCGAACTGGCCAAACAATATTACGAGCAAAATGACGCATCGGTGCTGCCGCGCGCGGTGGGTTTTAAAGCCTTTGAAAATGCGATTGCCCTGGACATTGCCATGGGCGGCTCCACTAACACCATCTTGCATCTACTGGCTATTGCTCAAGAAGCCGGCATCGATTTCACCATGGCGGATATTGATCGCATGTCCAGAGTGGTGCCGCAATTGTGCAAGGTCGCGCCCAACACCGACAAATATCATATCGAAGACGTGCATCGCGCCGGCGGCATCATGGCGATTCTGGCCGAACTGAACCGGGCGGGCCGCTTGCACACCGATGTACCCACCGTGCACGCCAAAACTCTCGGCGATGCTCTGGCACAATGGGACATTACCGCCAACCCCGACGATGCCGTAAAAACTTTTTATATGGCTGGCCCCGCTGGTATTCCTACGCAAGTGGCGTTTAGTCAGAACACCCGCTGGCCCAGCCTGGACACTGATCGTGCCGCAGGCTGTATCCGCTCCATTGACCATGCCTTCAGCCAGGAAGGCGGGTTAGCGGTATTGCACGGCAATATCGCTCTGGATGGCTGCGTGATCAAAACCGCCGGCGTCGATGACAGTCTACTGGTATTTGAAGGCAATGCTCATGTCGTAGAATCGCAAGATGAAGCGGTAGAAAACATCCTCAATAACAAAGTCAAAGCCGGCGATGTAGTAGTGGTGCGTTACGAAGGCCCCAAAGGCGGCCCTGGCATGCAGGAAATGCTCTACCCAACCAGTTACATCAAGTCCAAAGGCTTGGGCAAGGCTTGCGCGCTATTGACCGACGGCCGTTTTTCCGGCGGCACCTCCGGTTTGTCCATCGGCCACTGCTCACCGGAAGCGGCAGCTGGTGGCGCGATTGGTTTGGTAAAAAATGGCGACCGTATCCGCATTGATATTCCCAATCGCACGATCAACGTACTGGTGAGCGACGAGGAACTGTCCCAGCGCCGGACCGAACAGGAAAAACTCGGCTGGAAACCAGCCAAGCCACGTCCACGCAAAGTGTCAGTGGCGCTGAAGGCATATGCTTTTTTTGCCACATCCGCCGACAAGGGTGCGGTGCGCGATTTGTCCAGACTCGAAGATCAGTAAGTTGACGATGCCGCGTAAAGGCTTGATGATTTTGGCCTCTAAAACACCATCAAGTCTTTAACTTTGCATATCAACGAACATGTGGTCATCTGCTGCTTCCAAAATATCTGGAAGCAGCCTCACTATTCCGGTTAACGCCTGATAACCCTCGTCAAAATTTTCAGCGCCGTACCCCCAGAAAAGGCCAGTGCATCATTTCTGGTACAGATTGCGACTGAAGCGATCAAATCGGCTCAACCGAGTAATTGATCCATCACCGCCCTAACTTGGGCCTTAATCCGAATCGCTGATGAAACGCTTCCTCCTCCAACTGCTCTATATCTGGAAACAAAAGCTGAAAATCTATTTCGTAGCCGGCTGGATAGGTGCCGGCATGGGAATATTTTTATTGGCGCCCAGTTACGATTACATCAGCTCGCGCGAGCGCAACTCTGACCCGCTGTCCTCTATCGAATTCGTATTGAGCCAGTTCAAAGAGGTAATGACCGGCCAAATTAATCAGAACAACCTGATTCTGTTCTATGCCGAAATCGGCGCGATACTGGGTCTGCTGTCGCTGGGTTTTTATCAGATACTGCACAAGCGGTTGGTCGCTTTGGATGCGTTGAAAGTCGAGCTGGAAAAAGATTTACCAACCATCATCCGCCAAGGCGAAGGACCGTTGCTGGAGTTTAAATCGTCGCTACGCTGGGATATTCAGGAGCAGCGGGTCAATAAGGCCCTGGAAGGCGTGATTATGAAAACCCTGGCCGGTTTCTTTAACAGTCCGGTTGGCGGGACCTTGCTGATCGGCGTGGCCGACAATGGCGAAGTCCTCGGCCTGGACTCGGATTTCCAAACCCTAAAAAAACCCGACCATGATGGTTTCGAGCAAACTTTGATCACAGCCGTCTCCACCCATCTGGGGGCCGATTTGTGCCCGCTGATCCACGTGCTTTTTCATAAATTGGCCGACCGTGATGTCTGCCGGGTTATTGTCTCCCCTTCACACCGGCCCGTGTTTCTGACGCAGAGCAACACCCCCAAATTCTTCGTGCGAACCGGCGGCGGCACTCGGGACCTGAACATTCAAGAAGCGCTGGATTATGTGGCCAGCCGTTGGAAAAAAACCAAATAACCAGCCCTGATTGGGTTTTAACGCCGGCAAAGTTAAACTAAGCAACCGGCAACATAGCAAACGATTCGTAAACACTCCATGGAACATCAATCAACTTTCGTTAATTGGTTCAGAAATTCATCGCCCTACATCCACGCGCACCGCAATCGCACATTTGTGATCTTTTTCGGCGGCAATGCGGTAACGGAGCCGGATTTCGACAATCTGATTCACGACTTCGCGTTGCTGAGGAGTCTGGGCGTCCGGCTGGTACTAGTGCACGGCATTCGCCCGCAAATCGACGAACAGGTATCCGTTCACGGCAACACACCGCAGTTTCACCACCATTTGCGGATTACCGATGCCACCACGCTGCAATACGTCAAACAAGCGGCAGGTTTAGTGCGGGTGGAAATCGAAGCGTTATTGTCGATGGGCGTTTCCGGCTCGCCGATGGCCGGCGCGAAGATTCGTGTCGCATCCGGCAATTTCGTCACCGCCAAACCCTTAGGCGTACTGGATGGCATCGACTATTGCCACACCGGCAAGGTGCGGCGCATAGACGCCCAAGCCATCCATCAACAATTGGATCAACAAAACGTAGTACTGATTTCGCCTATCGGTTATTCACCCAGCGGCGAAATCTTTAATCTGTCGGCCGAGGAAGTGGCAACCGAAGTCGCCATCGCCTTGCAAGCCGAAAAGTTGATTTTGTTGACCGAACAAAATTGCGTATCGCCTGGCGATAATCACCCCATCCAACAGCTCACCACGGCTCAGGTTTCAGCACTATTGCAAGAGACACCAACTGTTCCGGATGAAGTCGCCCGCTCCTTGCGCGCCGCGATGCAAAGCTGCGAAAAAGGCGTTCAGCGCGCGCACTTGATCAATCGGCATGTGGACGGCGCCCTGCTACTGGAACTGTTTACCCGCGACGGTATTGGTACGCTGATCAGCTCTAACGCCTTCGAAACTATACGGGCAGCGACATTGGACGACATCGGCGGCATCATGGAGTTGATCAAACCTTTGGAGCAGCAGGGCATCCTGGTCAAGCGTTCGCGGGAAAAGCTGGAGATGGAAATTGGCGACTATATAGTCATCGAGCGTGATGGCTTGATCATCGGCTGCACGGCGTTTCATGTAATGGCCGACGGCAACAGCGCAGAGATTGCTTGTTTGGCAGTGCATGCCGACTATCAAAAAGGCGCGCGCGGCAACAGCTTGTTGGACTATCTAAGCAACAAAGCCAAATCCGAAACTATTCGCCGCTTGTTCGTACGTTCCACGCAAACCGTACATTGGTTCGTCGAGCGCGGTTTTGCGCCGTGCGAAATCGACGATTTGCCCGAACCGATGAAAAGCGCTTACAACTATCAGCGCAATGCCAAGGTATTGTATAAAGACGTTTAACATCACCTTCCACCCACTCAGCTCACGGAATATAGGATGCTCGATAAACAGGATTTTCTGACAGTCGTAAAAAACACCCCCCTAGTTGCTATTGACTTAATTGTGCGTTCCAGCAAGGATGAAATATTGATGGGCTTGCGCATGAATGAACCGGCGGCGGGTTATTGGTTCGTGCCGGGCGGTAGAATCTATAAATCAGAAACATTGGCAGCCGCGTTTCAAAGAATTACCGAAACCGAATTAGGCACTGCCTACAACATCGAAAACGCTGATTTACTCGGCGCCTTCACTCATTTGTATGAGACTAATTTTGCCAAACAGCCGGGCGTGACTACCCATTACGTGGTTTTAGGCTATCAATTGCAGTTGGATCTGGATATTAATCAACTACCGGCACAACAACATTCTAATTACCGCTGGATTGGCAAAAACGAAGACTTGAGCGAGGTTCACCCTAACAGCCAAGCCTACTATCCCTATCTGCGCTGAACCATGTCTGCGTTAAAAGTCTTGCAGTTAACCGACCTGCATATATTGCCGCATGCCGGCGATAAAATGCTCGGCATAGACACCGAACAGTATTTCCAAGAGACCCTAGCCCACGCGCATGCCACGCACGGCCCATTCGATCTGATTTTATTAACCGGTGATTTGGGCCAAGACCCTAGCGCTGATAGCTACCGGCGAATTTGCAAGCATCAGCAAACTTATCAAACACCTTGCCTGTGTTTGCCGGGCAATCATGACGACTGGGAACTGATGGAAACCGAGCTGAACGTAGGCTTCGTCAGTTGCCGCAAACACCTGCTGCTAAAAAATTGGCAGATTATTGCTTTAAACAGCCAAAAACCGGGCAGCCCCGCTGGATTTTTATCACAGGAAGAACTGGTATTTTTACAGCAAACGCTAAGCACAAATGACATGCCTGCCCTGCTGGCGGTACACCATCATTGCGTTGCCAGCGGGAGCAGTTGGATGGATACGATGCAAATAGAGAACGGTGAGGCATTGCTGGCAATAGCGGAACGCTTTGTGCAAGTTAAAGCCATCACCTGCGGTCATTTACATCAGGAAATGCAAACTAATCATGAACAAATAGCAATATTCGCCACACCGGCCAGCTGTTTTCAGTTCAAACCGTTTGCCACCGAGTTTGAACTGGACGAGTTAGCACCCGGCTACAGGGTCTTCGAATTGGGCGATGACGGCGACTTGCGATCCCGGTGCTATCGCCTGCCCATCAGCATGAACGACTTACAAACCAACTTGCACAGTTACTAACCAAACGCCAATCTTCCGGACAAATAACTCTCGGCGTTGACGCCCACATCGTTGGCAATCAGCAAAGCTCCTAATTCGTCCATCGCTTTACGGTACACCCGGCGTTTGAAGTAAACCACGTCTTTCAGCGGATACCAGTACTCCACCCACTTCCAGTTATCGAACTCCTGCTTGTGCCCGCAATCGAACCTGACATTCGATTCATCTGTCATCAAGCGCAAAATAAACCAAATCTGTTTCTGCCCGATGCACAAGGGCGTGGAATTTTTGCGGATATACCGATCCGGCAGTTTATAACGCAACCAATAACGGGTGCGTCCCAGCAACTGCACATGCTCTGCACACAAGCCGGTTTCCTCCCACAACTCCCGATACATCGCGGTTTCCGGGTCCTCGTCGCCATCGATTCCGCCCTGCGGAAACTGCCACGAGTTAGCGCCCTTGCGCTTTGCCCAAAACACACGACCCTCGTCATTGCAAAGGATAATGCCGACATTAGGCCGGTATCCTTTCGAGTCTATCATGTAAAAACCTGTATTATTTGCCGCCCTGTTGCTAATGCCTGGATGTTAAAATTAACAACGGCACGGCCATTAAAATGAATGGCGCAATTGTTCCACAAATAACCGGCGGACGCCACAGGCCGCTACTTTTTTCTTTATGACGACGGATTTGCCGTGAGCTTAGCGATTTTTGATCTGGATAACACGCTGATCGCCGATGACAGCGATTTTTTATGGGGCCAATTTTTAGTCGACCGTGGCATTGTCGACAAAGACCAGTATGAACAGGCAAATAAAAAATTCTACGAGGATTACAAACACGGCACGCTGGATATTGTCGAGTTTTTGCATTTCTCACTAGCGCCGCTGGCGCAGCACGACGCAGAGCAACTGTATCGCTGGCGCGCTGAATTCGTCGAAACGCTGATCGAGCCGATCATGCTGGAGGCTGCCCAGGCTTTGGTGGAAAAGCATCGCGCGGCCGGCGACACCTTGCTGGTGATTACCGCCACCAATCGCTTCGTCACCGAACCGATCGTCAAGCTATACGGTATCGACAACCTGCTGGCTACCACACCGGAATTTGTCGATGGTCGCTACACCGGTAAATTCAACGGCACACCCTGCTTTCAGCAAGGAAAAGTAGTGCACCTAAACGACTGGCTGGCCAATTCCACGGAAACGCTGGCAGGCAGTTGGTTCTACAGCGATTCGCATAACGATTTGCCGCTATTGAGCTTGGTCGATCAACCGGTTGCTGTCGATCCCGACGAAATACTACGGAAAGTTGCTCGGCAAGCAAACTGGCCGATTATTAGCTTGAGGAAATAAAAGCTGAGGACAAGGGTCAAAAGAAGCGCCCTTCTGACCCTTTGTAATATTGAATCGCTGCTATTTTTTCTGTATAAAGAATACTTGTTTATCGGCTTCCTTGAATATCTTCAGCGGAATATGTCCCGCCTGATCGATATAGACGCCGAAGTCCAAATGGGCCGCCGGATCGGTAGCAATCACTTTGACTACCCTGCCGCTTTCCACTTCCATAATCGCCTTTTTCAAACGCAGCAACGGTAACGGACATTGCAATCCGCTGGCATCGACTTCCAAATCAAATTCGATCATAGTGGTGTTCACTCAACTGTTCTTTAGACAACGCTTATAATAACACCAACCCCAGACCACGAAAATCAAGCACCATGGATTACTTCCCGCTTTTCTTAAAACTAAAAGACCAGCCATGCCTGGTTGTCGGCGCCGGCGAAATCGCCTCGCGTAAAATCGAGCTCCTGGCAAAAACCGGCGCGCGTATTACCGTGGTGGCGCTCGAAATTGGCGCCAGCGTTGCGGAAATGGGGCGCAATAATCAAGTAGTAATCCAACAAAAGGCCTTTGCTGCGGACGATGTGAAAGGCATGCGCGTGGTCATATCGGCCACCAACCAGCGCACGGTCAACGAAACGGTTGCGCAAGCTGCAACAGCTCATAATATTCCGGTGAATGTGGTCGATAATCCCGATTTGTGCAGTTTTATCTTTCCAGCGATCGTTGACCGCTCGCCATTAATCGTAGCGGTGTCTTCCGGCGGCGTGTCACCGGTTCTGGCACGCTTACTGCGTTCCAAGGTGGAAAGTGCCATTCCCGGCGCGTTCGGGCTGCTGGCGCAGTTTGCCGAGGATTTTCGAGCATTGGTTAAGGAACGACTCAAAGAACCCAACCGCCGCCGGGTATTCTGGGAAGACGCCTTGCAAGGCCACATCGCCGAATTGGTGTTTTCCGGCCGCCGCGAGCAAGCTGCAATAGAATTACAAGCCAAACTTGATGCGGCTGAGCAGACACAAAATCGCGGCGAGGTGTATTTGATCGGTGCCGGCCCCGGCGATCCGGATTTATTGACTTTCCGAGCCCTGCGCTTGATGCAGCAAGCGGATGTGATTGTCTACGACAGGCTCGTCTCCCAGGAAATATTAGAAATGGCTCGCCGCGACGCGGAGAAAATCTACGTGGGCAAGCAACGCAGCAATCACAGCCTACCGCAGGAATCGATCAACGAGTTGCTGGCGAATCTGGCTTTGTCGGGCAAGCGCGTCGCACGCCTGAAAGGCGGCGATCCGTTTATTTTCGGCCGAGGTGGCGAGGAAATCGAAACCCTGATGCAGCAAGGCATTCAGTTTCAAGTCGTACCAGGCATTACCGCTGCCGCCGGCTGCGCTAGCTATGCGGGAATTCCGCTGACCCATCGCGACCATGCACAGTCGTGCACCTTCGTTACCGGGCATTTGAAGGACGGCAATATCAACCTGAACTGGAGCCAGTTAGCCTCTCCCAACCAGACCGTCGTGATTTATATGGGTCTGGTCGGTCTGGAGACTATCTGCCAATCGTTGATCGATCACGGCTGCCCGGTCGATCAACCGATTGCATTGATTCAACAAGGCACTACCCGCCATCAGCGAGTCATTACCGGCACCCTGGGCGATATGCCTAAACGTGTCGAAAACGCGGACATTAAACCACCGACCTTGATCATAGTGGGCACCGTAGTGCGCCTGCGCAAACAGTTGGAATGGTTTCAACCCGGCCAAAACTAAGCACGTGTGAATTTTTCCTTATTTCAGACGATGTTAAGTTTTACTTGGAAAAATCAGCCCGCAAACCCGGTAAAGGCGCGAACGACAGAGAAAATCGATTGAATTTTTCGCTAAAGTTCCCTATCCTTTACCCGCTTAATTTCCCAATGAACTGCCTATGCAAATAACAATATGCAGTTTTTTTTTTAAACACAACGAGAGAATCATATGAAAAAATCATTCGGTTTATTAGTAGGCGCAACTTTGATCGCTATCAGCGGACAAGTTGCAGCTAACGAAGCGGAAGAAATCGGCGCGAAAATTTATGAGCGTGCTTTCGGTCGTGGCTGCGGCGCTTGCCATGACATCGCTTCCAATCCACAATTATCGGCCTTGATCAGCGCCGGCAAACTGCCTAAAGACCAGTTCGCTAAAGTTCTGAAAGAAGGCAAAAACGGTATGCCTAAAGCTGTTGCGGCTATCATGGAAGTCGGTCCTGTGAAAAAAGCAGGTTATACCGAAGACCAAGCTATCGATGCAGTTTACGAATATCTGAAAAAATAATCGTAGCCTTACAGGCAAACAAAAAGCCGCTGCCCCTCACGGGACAGCGGCTTTTTTGTGGTCGTTATACTACAAGTTAGTCTTGACGACCGAGATACGCCTGTTGGCTGCGTTGATGGGTTAAGCGGTAGCGGTTGCGTAGCCAAACTCCGGCAACCGCCGCAATCATCAATCCGCAAGACACAAAGGTCAGATAGACCAAATCTTTAATGTCGTTCAATTCCTTGATCAGGGCCTGATTGGCAGCCGCACCTTCCACTTTTGCCGGCGAATCAACGGAATAGGTAGTGAGTATTTTGACATCGCCTTTCAGATCCTGAATGGTCTGCAGGGAATCGGCCACGCTACCCTTTTTGATATTCTCTTCCAGAGCTCTTAGCTTGCTGTCGATAGACCCGCTTAACAAGCCGAACAACTGGCCTTTCAAGGCGCTGATTTCGGCGGATAGCGCCGGATTCTGCGTGGCATACACTGCCGAGATAGCCTGATGCTTTTGTATTTCGGTCAACAGATTTTGTTTAGGCAGTAAGACAAAACCCAACAAAAAAACTGCCGCCATCAACGCCAGAACCAGCATTAACAAAAAGCGATTAGCCTTCATCAGCGCCTGATGCTGATGGGCGCGCAGATAGACTATCTCATGCTTATCGGTATTGACATCATCCAGATTAATCTCAGGCATATCGCTCATTATTCTTTTAGTGTTGCTAATCGGGAAGCTCTATTGAATCTCCTAGAGCACGCGATGCCTAAACGGCACCCCATGCCCGCCGGAAATACATCGGCGCATTATACAAGCTAAATCAAAAATGTCCTGTTTTATACAAACCGCGCTCAACGACCTTTTTTGGCGGCAATCCGCATTCTCAGGGCATTCAGTTTAATAAAGCCTTCGGCGTCTTTTTGGTTGTAAGCACCACCATCTTCTTCAAAAGTCGCGATATTTTCATCGAAAAGACTATTGGTTTCCGAGGCGCGACCAACGACGATCACATTGCCTTTGTATAGCTTGACCCGCACCTTGCCGTTGACGTTGACCTGTGAGGCATCGATCATGGTTTGTAACAGCGCCCGCTCCGGACTCCACCAGTAACCGTTGTAAATCAAGGACGCATAACGCGGCATCAACTCGTCTTTTAAGTGCGCCACTTCGCGGTCCAGGGTCAGCGATTCGATGGCTCGATGCGCTTTCAACATCACAGTGCCGGCAGGCGTTTCGTAGCAGCCTCTGGACTTCATACCGACATAGCGATTCTCGACGATGTCCAGACGACCAACGCCGTTAGCACCGGCAACTTTGTTCAATTTTTCCATCACCTGATGCGGCGTATGCGGCACATCGTCGATAGCAACGATGTCACCATTTTGATAAGTCAGCTCGACGTAGGTCGCTTGATCAGGGGCGTTCTCGGGCGATACGGTCCAGCGCCACATATCTTCTTCCGGTTCCGTCCAGGGATTTTCCAAAATCCGGCCTTCGTACGAAATATGCAACGAGTTGGCATCCATGGAATAAGGCGAGGTTTTACCCTTTTTCATTTCCACGGAAATGCCGTGCTGTTCGGCATAATCCAGCAATTTTTGCCGCGAATTCAAATCCCATTCGCGCCAAGGGGCGATGATTTTAATATCCGGACGCAAGGCGTAAGCGCCCAACTCAAAGCGCACTTGGTCGTTGCCCTTGCCGGTCGCGCCATGAGAGACCGCGTCAGCACCGGTTTCATTGGCGATTTCGATCAAGCGTTTGGCAATCAAAGGACGGGCAATCGAAGTGCCGAGCAGATACTCGCCTTCGTAAATGGTATTGGCACGGAACATCGGAAACACGAAGTCACGAGCAAATTCTTCGCGCAAATCGTCGATATAAATTTCCTTGATGCCGGCAGCAGTTGCTTTAGCACGAGCCGGTTCCAGTTCTTCACCCTGGCCGATGTCGGCGGTAAATGTCACGACTTCGCAGTCGTACACATCTTGCAGCCATTTCAAAATAACCGAGGTATCCAAACCACCGGAATAGGCCAACACCACTTTTTTAATATCCGACATAATGCGCTTCACACCTTTTACAAATTAAAAAACGGGCGAATTATAACGGAAAACCTCTACGAGTTGCCCGCTAACCGCCCTAACCCACACGTAAAACTACAGGCATTGCGCCAACAAACCCACCACCCGTTTTGTCGCGCCTTGGTTATTTTCTACAAACAACCTGCCGTTATCGATCAATCTATTTCTAAAAGCTACATCGCGATAGAGACGCAACACCGCATCGCTTAGGCTTTGGCTATCACGACACTGTATCGCTCCCTCCAAGGCTAAAATGCGCTCGGCAATTTCCTGAAAATTAAACATTTCCGGGCCAAATAACACGGGTACGCCAATGGCCGCCGGTTCCAGTACGTTGTGACCACCGACCGGCACCAGGCTACCGCCGACAAAAGCCAGATCGGCAGCGGCGTACAACATTTTTAACTCACCCATGCTGTCAGCGATATAAACATCGGTTTGCTCATGATGCTGCTTTTGCTCGCTACGCATCGCCACCGCCAAACCCTGCTGTTCGCAGAGCTTTTTAACGGTTTGAAAGCGCTCAGGATGGCGTGGCACTATCAACAACAGCAATTCGGGTATCGATGCTTTAAGGAGCGGGTAAAGCGCCAGAAATATCTCTTCTTCACCCTGATGAGTGCTGGCTATGATCCAGACCCAGCGCCGGGTAAATAATTGTTGTTTCAATAGCTGCCCAGCCGCGACCGTAGCCGCATCTACCGCCATATCAAACTTGATATTCCCCAGCACCTGTACTTGCGCCGATTCAGCGCCAATCTCGATAAACCTCGAACGATCTTCCTCAGTTTGCACTGCAATCGTCTGTACGCAAGCCAGCGCAGGTTTAACCAACCGCGGGATTTTTTGATAAGAACGCGCAGATCGCTCGGACAATCGCGCGTTAATCACAAATAGTGGAATCGCCTGCATCGCACAGGCGGCAAACAAATTCGGCCAGATCTCTTTTTCCATAATCACCGCTAGCCTTGGCCGAAAATGCTTAAGAAAGCGCTCGACTATAAAAGGTAAATCGTAAGGCAGATAGACGTGTTCGACTTGGTCAGCCAGTACAGCTTGAACACGCGCCGACCCTGTCGGCGTGGTGGTGGTGACCAACACCGGTATTTCCGGATATTCAGCCTGCAATAGCTTAAGCAATGGAAAAGCCGCTTCCGCTTCACCCACCGAAACTGCGTGCAACCAAATGACATCGCGCTTTGATGGGGTGGAATAAATGCCTAAGCGTTCGCGCCAACGCTGCCGGTAGGCCGGCGCTTTGATGCCGCGCCAGTAAAGCCGGAACAATACGGCTGGTAAAATTAAACCAAAAACCAAAGTATAGAGGCGACGCATCGGCTTTTAAAACCCGTAAGCCAGCTGCGAAACAAAGCGTTTTAAAGCTAGCGTTGCGTCATTGGACATTAGCACACCCTCAAAAATACCAGGGAGTATATCAAAGGGTAAATCTAAAATTTAACTACCAACTATGATTAGAACTCGGCACACAATAGCGACGAATCTATTGGGAGGAACGGTCGACCACATCGTTAGCAGCCCCGTAACAAAGACGCCATCCCTGGCGAATCCTCCTGATTATTCCTAAAACCACATTCCCTGCGCTACAAACCCTCAGACTTGCAGCATGCTTTCACCCTTACGCCGCGGCGGCAGCTTTACGGCGACCGCCAAAACCGATCATCCCGGCCATCGCACTGCCGAATAACCAAACGGCGCCAGGAACTGGCACAGCGGCAATGGATAACTCGTAGCCGGAGACGTTTGCATTCCATCTGCCGACGCCGTTACCACCCAGCGCAATCGTATAAACTTGGCCTGCCTCTGCGAAAAACTCAAGATAATTCACGGCATCGACGGTAGCGTCATGAGTCAGGTACTCCATACCGGAACCAACGCCCGTATTGTAGAAAGGGTTGCTGGTATTTTCCGGCTTGCCGGTGTTATTCCAACTACCGTGGTGGCTATAAGCTACCGAGTTGGTAGTATCCATACCTTTAAACACGGTAACGCCAAAATTACCGTTAATGGTGCCCAGCGAGGTCAGGTTCAGCCTTAATACAGTAGAGATGTCGGATTTAATCAAACCCATGTCAATTTGGTGTTTCCAACCGGTTGGACCTGTTGCGGTAGGTACGCCATTAGCATCCAGACCATTATCTTTCCAAGCACCGGCGCCGGTATCAATTTCCGCTGCCACGCCATAATCAGCCAGTGCGTCGGCGGCAGACACCTCCAAGGTTCCTGGTCCGTGAATCGCCGCAGCCCAGTTCAAATGCGCGCGACCGGTATATCCGAACGGCAACGCACCGCCTGCTGTACCAAGCCAAGGCACTTGGGTACCTTGATAACCGCCGCTTTCAGGGCCGGTAGCAACGGTATCGACATCAGGACCGTCATAAGTGTAATTCCAACCATCGGTTGCACTGGCCGCCGTTGTCGTGAAGGTGTTGTACATGACGTGCGCCGATGCGGTAGATGCACCCGCTGAAAGCGCAACACCCGCGACCGTCATGGAAACAGCTTTAGCCAATTTTGTTTTGATCATACGTTTTTTACCTTAAATCTTAAGTTTTGGGGAGAAAGCACCTTAAGCCCAGGACTTAACAATCTTGTAAGCCATCACTGACAGGCGCCTGTCTCCCTAACGCAATCCTTATGCCACCTATAAAACGTATTAATTACAAACAATTAGAATTTACTTATTCTCAACCCCTAATCAAATTCCGTGATTTAGCTCACAAAAAACAGGTGAAATAACATAATTTAGATTTTTCCCTTACTCGAGCAACCGTTTCCGACCAAAGTTCGAGAGCAACACAAATTTAGGTGTAACACTGTATTGAAAACATCAGCGGCAAGTCATAGAGCCATCAAACGCCCAGAGTAGCTATCGTCTCAACCTACGTTCCAAATCCAGCAGACGCTGGGTAGTCTGCAACACCGTATCCGGATTCAAGCTCATCGAATCAATGCCGATTTCGACCAAATATTCGGCCATTTCCGGGTAATCCGACGGCGCTTGACCACAAAGACCGGAATGGCGGCCGTTGCGGCGCGCACCTTCCACGGCCAGGCGAATCATGGTCTTCACGCCGGCATCTCGCTCGTCGAAGTCGTTGGCAACGATTTCGGAATCACGGTCCACACCCAGCGTTAATTGGGTTAAGTCGTTGGAACCGATCGAAAAGCCGTCGAACAACTTGGCAAATTCGTCGATCAGGATGACATTATTCGGTATCTCGCACATCACGTAAATTTCCAGGCCATCATCCCCGCGCTTTAAACCCAGCTCTGCCATGTAAGCCAATACTCTCTCGGCCTCGTCTATGCGCCGACAGAATGGGATCATCAACACCACGTTCTTCAAGCCCATCTGCTCGCGTACTCGTTTCATTGCCGCGCATTCCAGTGCAAAGCCCTCGGCATAAGCTGGGTGCACATAGCGGGAGGCGCCGCGAAACCCGATCATCGGATTCGCCTCGTCGCGCTCAAACCAACGGCCGCCCAGCAAGGTGGCGTATTCGTTGGTTTTAAAGTCCGACATCCGCACCACCACCGGCTTCGGATAAAACGCCGCCGCGATGGTGCCGACCCCTTCCGCCAAGCGTTGGATGAAAAACTCTTCCGGCTGGGCATAGCCTTCGGTCAACTGCTTAAGTTGTTCCAGCTCGCCGGCATCGGCGACTTTTTCCGGGTGAATCAACGCCATTGGATGCGCCTTGATGTATTCGGTGATGATGAACTCCATCCGCGCCAGGCCGACGCCGTCGTTGGGCAGAAAGCTGAGTTTAAACGCCAATTCAGGATTGCCCAGATTGAGCATGATCTTGGTTTTTGGCCGCTGCAGTTGCGACAAATCCGTCTGCGTCACGTCAAACTCCAGCCGGCCGGCATAGACTTTGCCGACATCGCCTTCCGCGCACGACACCGTAACCAGGCTGCCGCTCGCTATCGCGGCCGTCGCGTTCTCGCAACCGATTACGGCCGGCACACCCAGCTCGCGAGCAATGATCGCTGCGTGGCAAGTGCGCCCGCCGCGGTTGGTGACGATAGCGGCGGCAGTTTTCATCACCGGCTCCCAATCCGGCGTGGTCATATCGGCCACCAAGACTTCGCCCGGTTTGAAACTGCCGAGTTTAGCGACGTTGTCTATCACCCGCGCCTGCCCGACCGCAATCTTGCTGCCTACGGCATGGCCTTTGACGATGGCGTCGCCAGATTGTTTGAGCTGGTATTGTTCCAAGACATTGCCAACCTTTTGTGAGGCCACGGTTTCCGGGCGGGCCTGCACGATATAAAGCTTGCCGTCCAAACCGTCCTTGGCCCATTCCATGTCCATCGGCCGGCCATAATGGCGTTCGATTTTCAGTGCGTAATCCGCCAATCGCAGCACTTCCGCATCAGCTATACAAAATTGCCGGCGCTCGTGATTTGAGGTAGCTACGTTGCGAATCGGTTCGCGGGTACGGCCGTCGCTATAGATCATCTTGATTTTTTTCGCACCCAACGTGCGCCGCAAAACCGCCCGATAGCCTTGCGCAAACGTGGGTTTATGCACGTAAAATTCGTCTGGATCGACCGCGCCCTGCACCACGTTTTCACCCAAACCGTAAGCACCGGTGATAAACACCGCATCGCTGAAGCCCGACTCGGTATCCAGCGAAAACATCACACCGCTGGCCGCCAAATCGGAACGCACCATTTTCATCACCCCAATCGACAAACCGATTTTGAAATGATCGAAGCCCTGATCCAGCCGGTAATGAATCGCCCGGTCGGTAAACAGACTGGCAAAACAACGCTTGCAGGCATCCAGCAAAGCTTGGCCGCCGCGAATATTCAGATACGTATCTTGCTGGCCGGCAAAGCTGGCGGTAGGCAAATCTTCGGCTGTTGCAGAACTGCGCACCGCGACGGTTAAATCGTCTTGATATTGCTGTTGTAATTGCCCGAAAGCATCCAGAATTTGCTGCTGCAAATCGGCCGGCAACGGAGCCGCATACACCAAATCGCGCGCCTGTTGCGCACGGTGCGCCAAGTCTGCAACATCGTCGGCATCGACGTCGTCGAGTAAGGCGTGCAAATGCGGCCAAGCATCGGCCTGATCCAGCATATAACGGTAAGCTTCGGCGGTAATCGCAAAGCCATTGGGGACCATCACGCCCTCGGTGGCCAATTCGCGATACATCTCGCCGAGCGAGGCATTTTTACCGCCGACCAGCGGAATATCGTTAATGGTAAGTTCTGCAAACCAGCGGATGTATTGATTGTGCGTGGACATGTTGCGCTCCTTGGCTGTTGTTATGCTTGTCCTGATAAGCATACGCCGTTGGGAGCAATCGGCAAGGGGCTGGAGCTGTCGCCTGGGGCGGTTGTAATCACGGCACGCAAGGTTTTAGCGGAATTTTAAAGCGGGTTAATTGTTAAGGTCGGGGTTAGCTCCCCGACCCGCCAAGAAACGGTGAATTATTTACGCAACAGATAAGCGATTATCCCGCCTGTCGCCGCGGATAAGACCGACATCGCCCACTTTTTCTCTTCCGCGCTGGTGGTAATTGCCACCAAGGTGGCGTAGCACAACCAGACGATTAAAACCACAAAACCGAGCGCAACAATGAATAGCGCTAAATCCTTGAATAAGCGGACATGCCGTTCGGCGCCGGTTTCCTACCGGTCAACCGAAACGCTGAACGTATGATTGAGCAGCGGATTATTGAGATCGATAGGCTCATAAGCCGATAATTTCGGTTTCCAGCTTTTGAGTTTCAGATTCGACCAAACCGATTTTCAGCCCGCGCCGACGTCCGTCCCTGGCCGCCAGATACAGGGTAATCGCTTTGCGCAAAATTTCGCTTTTATTGGTATCGCCTTCCTCAGCGGCCTTGTCCAGTTCGCGATTCAGATCATCGGACAACACAACATTGAAACGTACAGACATGGGCAGTTCCTCTTGGTTAAATGATGTGTTTTTTGTACAGATATTTTACACATCAGGCAAGCAGAATGCTTGGGCTCCAGCCTGTCGAGTTTAATCAATTCGAAACCTGCTTGGCTGTCGCACATTTAGCCACGCCGAGCCGGTTCCGGGCAGTATGAGCCAAGCGTCAATCTCACTGACCTAAACCCCGCCCATAAGGTTTCGGACGGGGTTTGGAACGGGTTTTAAACCATCGGGCCGGAAGCCGATCCCTTGCGTTTAGGGATTAAAACTCAATCGTGCGGGTACGGTAATTTCGTGCCGCAGCGCGTGGGAACGAGAACAGCCCCCTGGTTCCCAAGCTCCCGCTTGGGAACCAAACACTTGGGAGCTCTTGCTTCCTGTAGAGTTAGAAAGCTGGAGCTTCCAAGGCCGAGGTTCCCAACCTAGAGGTTGGGAACCAGAAAGACTAATACTCCACTCTTACTGATCCCATAAATGTCCTCGGAGTGCCGACTTCGATAGCATTACGGCTGAAAGCCGCGCTGGGAAAATACTCTTTGTCGAGCAGGTTGTTGACATTCAACTGAGTAGTCAATTTGCTGCCGCCAACTTTCCAAGAATAACTGGTCAATAGATTTACCGTCGCATAGCCGGGCAGTACGACGTCAGTGTTACTTGTTTCGGTAGTTTGCGAGCCGCGAACCAGTACCCCACCACCGAACTTCAAGCCTCGCAACGTACCAGCTTGTAGCTCGTAAGTGGTAAACAAACTGCCACCATGTTTGGGAACTCCTGGCAAGCGTTGACCATTTTCACCCGGATAACCTTTAATAACTTTCGCATCGGGTGTATAAGCATAAGCACCGATTATGTTCCATCCGGGTAGGATTTCTCCTTTTACATCGAATTCCAGGCCAGCTGTTTTAGCCTCTCCTATCGCTCTTGCGTCGATAAAAGTCGGTGGCTGATAAATTGCCATATTTTGCTTGGTCAGATCGAACCAAGCCAACGTAGCCATCAATTTTTTGTCGAAGAGTTCTGTCTTGGCTCCAAACTCCCACTGCTGTGCAGTTTCAGGACTTAATAACGAACCACCAATTGATCTACCAGATTAGACACCAACAAAGTTTTCAGTGTAACTGCCGTACACACTAAATTCCGGAATAGGTTGCCAGATCAAACCGCCGCGAGGTGTCAAGCTATCCTGCATGGGATTTTCAGTAACCGTCCCACTGACAAGATCGACATATTCATTTTCCGCACCGTCATAACGAAAACCCGCCAGCATAGAAAAGTTAAATGGCAATTTGATTTGATCTTGTAGATAAAGCCCGAACCATTGCTCCAATGCTGAGCTATTAACAACGGGTGCATTAGCTATTTGATTTTGGATGGCATTAGCTCCGAGATAAGTAGGATTATAAATATCGACGGCATTGAAATAATATTGCTCAGTACCTTGCCTAAAGGTACGAAAATAGTCCCCCCCTAATAGTAACGTATGCTGTAATCCCCATGTATCGAAATGCCCCGTCAAATTGATCGCATTAAAATAGCTGGCATCATCTTCCGGCGGGCGATGTCCGACCACGCCAAATATATTTAACATTCTGTTGTCAGTATTTAACCCTGTCGGATTAGCTGCGTAAGTCTCTATACCATTGTAGACCGCGGTGAAACGATGGCTGAGCGTCCAATTGTCATTAAAGGCATGAGACCAATTCATGCCAACCAGAACCCGTTCGAAAGTACTTCGCGGGTCTGCTTCACCTAAAAATCGACTGCGTGGTACATCGGCTGGTCGATTGCCAATTGCAGGTATGCCTCGGTCAAATACCACATGACCGTAATCGTATTCCAATTCAAAATTCACCTGGGTTTTAGGGCTAATGTTCCAAGTAACCGTCGGTGCGATAAAAATACGGTCGCTGCTTACCATGCCACGAAACGAGTTGGCATCCTTATAAGCCAGATTAATACGGTACAGTAACGATTTGTCGTCGGTAATCGGCCCGGTGGCGTCCACAGTGGTGCGATAGAAGTCGTAAGAACCGAATTGTTGTTGTAAGGAATAATACGGCGTTGCCAACGGTTGTTTGGTGACGTAATTGACCACACCGCCGGGCGCAGTCAGTCCATAGAGTAGAGAAGCTGGGCCTTTCAAAGCTTCTACACGTTCAACATTCGCCAAATCCCGGCCGCCCCAAGCCCCTCCCAACGGGAATGGCGCACCATTGCGATAATCGCCTGCGGGATAATTATCAAAACCTCGTCGTCTTGACCAGTCCAGCCAATCACCCGAATTTGCAGTACCTTGATAGATACCGCTGACATAATTCAGCGCGTCGCCCGGACGGACAGCTTGCGTGTCTTCCAAAACCTGTTTTGGCACGACCTGCACCGAGAACGGCGTTTCCATGATTGGCGTGTCGGTCTTGGTTGCAGTGGAAGCATTAGGCAGGTTGTAGTCGGGGTTATAAGGATCAGTCGAGTCATAAACCGCCTTCCCCACCACCGTCACCGCCGGCATCGTCGCCGCCGTGCGCGGCTCGGCATTCACGGCTGGTTCCACCGTAAACGTATCGTCCGCCGTTTTCCGCACAGTCAAGCCCGAATTCTGCAACATCCGCTGCATGGCCTGCTCCGGGGTGTATTGGCCGGACACCGGGCTGGAGCGAAGTTTGCCGACCAGTTCCGCCGGATAGAGCAGGCGCAGGTTGGTCTGGTCGGCGAGTTCGGTCAGGGCGCTGTCCAGGGCTTGCGCCGGGATGTTGAAGGCTTGCGCAGCGTCGCCGGCCATCGCGGTCAGGTTGACCGTGCCGAGCAGTAATAATGCGGCAATAGGCTTGGGTTTAAATATACGGGCCCGGCCAGGATGGACGCTGCCGGTATCGAGTGATTTTTTCATCTGTAGTCCTTAACGTGGCGGCGGCACCATTGCCGCGTACCGGTTAAGACGGACGGCTGGAAAAATCTTGTAATGGCGGCGGGATTTTTTTGCGCTAGCCGTGCAACACGGTCAACCAAGGCGTGATTTGACTGGTTTTTACCGAGAGGATTTGTTGCAGCATCGCCAGCGTGGCGGCGCGGTCCGCCAGCGGGAAAACGCCGCTGACCCTTAGCGCCGCCAGTTTGGCGTCGCTGATGACGATCTTTCCGGGGAAATAGCGGTCCAGTTCCGCAACCACATCGGCCAGGGCTTGATTTTTAAAGACCAGTTTACCGCGCTGCCAGGCGGCATTTTGCTGCGGATCGGCCGCCACTGCGGCTTGCAGGCCGTCGGCGGCACTGTAAACCGCTTGTTGCCCTTCTTGAATGCGGGCGTCTGGCGGGTAATCCGGGGCCTGCAGACCTTTGACGCCAACCGCGTGTTCCTGCACCGTGATGCGGGCGGCGTGGTCTTGTTGCAGTACTTCAAAGACCGTGCCTAAGGCTTTGACCACTGCGGTATCGGTGGCGACCTCAAACGGCCGATTGCGGTCGGCGGCAACCTTGAACAAGGCCTGGCCGTGTTTCAATATCAGTTTGCGGCCGGTATCCGAATAGGTAACCGTCAATGCGGTATCGGTATTCAACAGCACTTGGCTACCGTCGGCCAACGTCACGGTTTTTTGTTCGCCGACAGCGGTGTAATAGTCACTGAACCAGCGGTCGCCAAGGCCGGAAAACGGCAAAACCAACGCCAAGGCAACCGCGGCCGCTGCCAAACCGCGCCAGACGGGCCGGCTAAATCGGCGGCCCATGGCTTGCGCCGGTATCGGCAGATCCGTTACCGACCAGCCCTCGCCCATGTCCAGCCACAGTTGTTCGGCCTCGGCAAAGGCGCGACGGTGCGAGGGGCTGCGATTTTGCCATTCGGCGGCGGCGCGCCGTTCCTGCTCGCTGGCGTTTCCGGCGCGCAGCCGTATCACCCAATCAATGGCCTGATCGGACAAAGTGGTGATTTCGGAAACGGGTGCGTTACTCATCGGCGTAAGGTTTGGACGATTGAAACTATTATGACGGATGACGCGGCCGTTCTTGCTGATATTTTCCGGGCGGCCGGCATGTGCCTCAATGTTGCTTGAGCCGGTCCCGGCAATGCCGCATGGCCCGCGCCAAATGCTTGGCGACCATGCTGTCCGAAATGCGCAGGCGGGCCGCGACTTCGGTATGGCTAAGACCTTCGACCCGGTTCCAGTAAAAAGCCAGACGGCAGTCTTCGGGTAATTCGGCCAAGGCCTGATGAATGGCTTGCAAACGCTGGTTCTGTTGATAACGCTGCTCGGGGCCGGGCGACTGTTCGGGAACGGCGTTGTAGGTGTCGTCGTCGACGTCCTGCTTGAGCCGATTGACGCTAAGCCGCTGGTAGTCGATCACCAGATTACCGACAACCCGAAACACGAAAGCCCGCGGATTCTCGATAGTTCCCGGCCTTTGCTGGCGGCTTAGCCGCAAATAAGCATCTTGCAGTATGTCTGCGGACAGGTCTTCCGAACCCAGTTTACGCACGATAAAGCGACTGAGTTCATCGCGATGTTTATCGATGAATGCCGCAAACTGTTCGGCGCTGAGTTCGGCTTGCTCGCCGCTGTCGGAAGGTTTTGCGGAAAAGAGTTGGTCGGACATGTGCCATCGCTGCGTTATTGTCCTGATGTTATCAGCACAATACGCGCCCAATCGTACAAGCAGTTAGAAATCAAGCTATTAAGTTTTTTCGCCGGCACATACCGGGAATGACAGACAGAGAAAATACGTGATATGCCACAGCGCTTTGCGGCGAATCCCTGATTGGCAGCGACATTCTAGGTTTGGTTACGCCCCGTGCGAAAGTATCGAGAATGTGTTTTTGTAAATCAGCGGGCAATGGTGCCGGGCGCACCAAATCGCACGCATGCTGAGCGCGTTGAGCCGAATCCGCCAGAACATCGCCATCTAACGTATCGAATAAAGCGCGGCCAGGCTGCAGCTAGAAGCGGTCAACCTCAGCAGCGGCGAGCAATTGGCAAGCACTTCGCAGCAGAAACAAACCGAATCGGGCTATCCGGAAAGTGGACTAAAAACGCCTATTGCAATGGCTGGGCAGCTGCGACGACCTGATTGCGACCAGCGTCCTTGGCTAGATAGAGCGCTTTGTCCGCCGCCCCGATCAAGGCCACCGGGGATAGGCCGTTTGCCGGGTAGGTGGCTACACCAAATGATGCGGTGACATGGATACTGATGTCGGCAACGGCAATGGGCTGCGCAATCAGGGCCAAACGTATCGATTCGGCGCGTTCATTAGCGGTTTGCAGCGAAGTATCCGGCAACACCAGAAAAAACTCTTCGCCGCCATAACGGCAATCCAAATCGCTGGCGCGGGCATGACGCTTCAGGATGTCGGCAAAAGCTTTCAGAACAGCATCACCGGCCTGGTGTCCATAACAATCATTGATCATTTTAAAATGATCCAGATCGCTCATCACCACGCTCACCTCGTAGCTTTGTCGCGCTGCCAACAACAATTCACGTTCCAAATTCTCGTTAAGGAACAGGCGGTTATACAGTCCGGTCAACGGATCATGAATCGCCTGATATTGGAGTTGCTCGTGTAGCGCTTGGACTTGCCGCTCAGAGCGCAATCGCTCGCTAATATCCGCCAAGACCGCTATCAATGCAGGCTTGCCACCAATATCTATGGCCGGACTCACCGATACCTCCACCGTGATCATTTGGCCATTCCTACGCACGGCGTTGGCGACAAAATTAATTTTGGCAAGCTCTTGGTTCAGCGCTTTCTGCATCGCTGCGCGCACGGTAGGTTCATCGGCATCGCTGACGAGTTCCATGATGTCCATCGTCATGAGTTCATCGACCGGGTAATCAAAGATTGCCGCGAACTTGGGATTCACATAATGGAAACGGTCATCGATAATCATGGTGATACCAACCAAGGATTGATCCAGCACCCGGTGAAATTTCTCCTCGGCTTCCTGCAGGGCCCGATTGATTTTCTCGTTTTCCCGCAACGCCGCATCCAGTTCCTTTGTCCGCGCCCGCACCAAATTTTCCAGCATGATGGTGGTTTGAAACTGATCAAAATCCGAGTAGTGTTGAGTGGCGCTATGCTCTACTCGATTCATTAAGGCTTCCACCACCTTATTCAGGCGAACGATTTCCGCCCTTAATTCGCTCTCTATATCGAGTGCATCTGTATCAATCATCCTCGTCACACCTATCTACTGCCCCGATGGCAACCGCGGCGAAGGTCTGATTCACATGCACGCCGCGAAACTGTTCGCCATAAGTATTGAAACCTATCACCTTGTTATCACTCAGGATTTGTTCCGCCTGCGCCGTCAACCCGCGCTGCACCAGCTCAAGCTTTCTAAGGATGCAATCGCAAGCGACAACAACCTGAGGTTGACCTATGTCGCCCCGAACTTCGGCAAAAACCTGTTGCAGACTTTCGATAGGATCGACGCCCAGCGCCACTCTCAATACCAAGCCTTCCTCAATCGCGCAGTAAAAAGTCAGGCTTTGATCTTGGTTGGCACTGCGAATCGCCCGCACATAATAGTTTCCATCGATAGATACCACGACCGGCGCCGCGGCAAAGTGCGCTGGGCTTAAAGCGTCTGTCGAAACCCCAATGAGTCTGGCGTATTCCGGCGCGGCTGGTAGGCCGTTGATTTCATATACGACGCGGCGTCTGGCATCGGCAAGAGTGACCACCAATCTTTCCGCGGTCGGTTCAAAATGTTGCGCTTTGAATATTTTGAACGGTAACGAGGTATGCACCAGCAACAACACGGCACTGTCCGTATGGAAGTCACCCTCGCAATACACGTATGTTTTATGGAACTGCAAGTCGTCGGCCGCCGAGCCGCCAATCATGGCGATATTGCCTAATGCGTCTTGTATCGCATGGGTGACCTGCTCTTCACGGACCGATAAGCCGTCGATCAACAAAAAACCGAAGCAATTTTCCGCGTTAAGATGCGTCACTCTATCTTGCAAGCCATACAAAAGCTCGTTGGCAAGCGCGTGCCCTTCGGCGATGCGAAACTGTTGCAAATTAGGGATTAGGCCACTGGTCGCCATAAAATCCGGTGCGGAAAAGCCGACACCTACCAGGCTTTGTTGACGTAATCCTGCACCGCCAATTTCGCCGGAAGTCGTACAGCCAAGCACTTGGATACCTTGAAATCGACGTCTTATTTCGGAAGCCAGCACAGTTCGGTCATAACTATTCGAACAAAAGAAAATGACCAAGGTGGTGTCGGCGTGCTGCAAACCTAAAGCAAGCTCTTCGACCGCCTGCTGGGGGTCAGCTAAACAGGAATGGGCAATACGAATTGCCGTGCGGGGACTCATCTGCGTTCTCGGCAGTTACTGTTGACGAATTAGGGAAATATTCTACAACCGGGCTCCAGACCATGCTGTAGAAAAATCGAGATTTGTCGTTATTTGCTTACAAAAATCATCTGGATCGATGATAGAAATTGACCTGACTAGCCGTTCAACCATTCCATATAAAGTTGTACGCCTTGCTCGACGGTTTGGAACGAATGTTTGCAACCAGCGGCGCGTAATTTATCCAGATTGGCTTCGGTGAAGCTTTGGTAGCAGCCTTTCAGGTGCTCGGGGAAGGGAATATATTTGATATCGCCGCGCTGGTGAAATTTGATCACCGCATTGGCTACGTCATTAAAGGTCTGGCTACGACCCGTGCCACAGTTGTAGATGCCGGACACTTGCGGGTTATCCAGAAACCAAAGGTTAATAGCCACCACATCGCCGACATAAACAAAATCGCGGCGCTGCTCGCCGTTGCCGTAACCGTCGCAACCTTCGAATAAGCGTAATTCTTCGGAATCTTTGATCTGATTATTCAAATGAAAGGCAACGCTGGCCATACTGCCTTTGTGGGCTTCGCGCGGACCGTAGACATTGAAGTAGCGTAAACCCACTACTTGCGCGGTCAATTTTTGCTGTCTGCGCAAATATTGGTCGAACTGAAACTTGGAATAACCGTAGACATTCAGCGGACCTTCATAAGCCAATTCTTCCTTGAAGGTTAAATCGGCACCATAAGTAGCGGCGCTGGAGGCGTAAATGAACGGGATTTTATGGCTTTGGCAATAATGAAACAGCGTTTTGCTGTATTCATAATTATTGTCCATCATGTAACGGCCGTCCCACTCTGTCGTGCTGGAACAGGCGCCCTGATGAAATATGGCTTCTATCGATTCTGCTTGGAAAGCACCTTGTTGCAGTCGTTCCAAAAAGGTGCTTCTGTCCAGATAATCCGCTATCTTGCACTCGACCAAATTCCGGTATTTGATACCGTTGGTCAAATGGTCGACGACCAAAATATCATCATAACCGCGGGCATTCAGGCCCAATACCAGATTGCTGCCGATGAAGCCGGCGCCACCGGTTACGATGATCACGGTTTTACTCGGCTACCACTTTTACCGGCAGCGTAATAACGACGTCGGTATGCAGATTGATAGCAATGTCGTATTCGCCGATGTTACGGATGACGCCGTTTGGCATACGGATTTCGTGCTTCTCAACTTTTACGCCGGCAGCGGTAATGGCATCAGCAACGTTTTGTGTACCAACAGAACCGAACAAACGGCCTTCGTCGCCGGTTTTGTGGGCAATGGATACGTTCAATTTGCTGATTGCTTCGCCGCGAGCAGTCGCAGCAGCCAATTTTTCAGCCGCTTGTTTTTCCAGCTCGGCGCGACGCTCTTCAAACTCTCTGATTTTCTTGGGCGTAGCAGGCACTGCTTTGCCTTGCGGGATCAAATAGTTTCTGCCGTAACCCGCTTTGATGGTTACTTTATCGCCCAGGTTACCCAGATTGGCGGTTTTTTCCAGAAGAATGACTTCCATCGTTTTCTACCTCTTAGATCGACTTGATTGTCGAAAAATCGGGAGCTTACGCTCCATTTGGTTTTAGTTTATTTCGTAAGTCCAGCCAAGTATCGGTCAGTCCGCATAACACGATCACCACCATCACATGCGGGATCAACATCAATGTGACATATAAAAAAGGCACCATGAAACGACTACCCTTCATCACCGAGAACGCCGCGTGCAACACTGCGGTGCCTATCATTGTGTAGGTCACCAACAGCACCAGTAGCACGTTCCAACAAAGTTCCGCGGTTTTGCCGGAAGTCAGCATGGCTACTCCGGCCACCAACAAGGTACCTAATGTCAGATGCACATGCCCTTTCAACGCCAAAAACTCGGCTCTGAAACCGCCCGGGTTGTATAGCGCTGCTTGCCACCATCTGGCCAAAAACAAACCGAACAGCAAGCCGTAAACGCTGCCTGCCGCGGCAACTCCGGACATGAAATGCGCCAACAATTCTGCAGACTGCCTAATTTGCTCAAGCGGCACATCGGTTTTGCCTTCAAGCATGGGCTGAAGCATAAAGCTCAACACTTCGCGCCAAAGCTGTACCGGTTGGTCCTGAATCATGTAAATACCCAGTACCACCGCCACACCCAGCAACACGGCAATTTCAATTGCCAGTGTCAGATAACGGCCTTCGCGCAGTACTATCGAAATCAGCCAAACCGGTAGCCAAAAGGCCAGACCGTAAAGCAATGCGTACTGGTAATTACCGATCAATAAGGTGCTTAATACAGCGGCAGCCAAGCATGAGCACATCAGCACATACAAGCCTTCGCTAGCCCCACGCCTCAATGTTACCAATGAGACAGCGGCTGAACTTACGATACTGACAGGAGGAAACAGCAGCGATAGCAAGGCCAGGCTGGATGCGACCGTCATGGCCTGCATCCGTCCTTTCATAATGAAAGTGGCCAGAAATTGCACGCGCTACGCCCCCCGTGCTAAATCACTTGTGTGCGTCGCAGAACGGCAACAAAGCCAGAAACCGCGCTTGTTTAATCGCAGAAGTCAACTGTCTTTGATATTTCGCACTGGTACCGGTAATGCGGCTAGGAATGATTTTGCCGGTTTCGGTAACGTACTCGCTCAATAAATCCAGATCTTTATAATCGATTTTGATCGCGTCTTCGCCGCTAAAACGGCAACCCTTTTTGCGTCTAATATTGTTACGTGCCATCACAATTCTCTTCGTTCAATGTTGATTATTCGGAATCCGCTGCGACTTCAGTCTCAACGACTTCTACTTCAGCTTCTTCGGTTTCTTCTTCGACTTCTTCCTTAACGCGGCTACCGGCTTTTTGACCGTCGTTACCGCTGACAGCAATCGCAGAAGGCTCGGTTACGGCCGCTTTTTGCGCCAGCGTTTGGCTACGCAAAATGGCGTCGTTGAAACGAAAACCGCTTTCCAGTTCTTCAAGAGTGGCTTGATCGCATTCGATGTTCATCAACACGTAGTGTGCTTTATGAATTTTTTTGATAGGGTAAGCCAAATGTCTACGGCCCCAATCTTCCAAACGGTGAATTTTGCCTGCGGCTTCTTCAACGGTGGATTTATAACGCTCTATCATAGCCGGCACCTGAGCACTTTGATCAGGGTGGACTAAGAAGACAATTTCATAATGTCGCATGATTTCTCCTTACGGGTTTAAAAGCCTCCCATCCGTTTGAACAGTGAGGCAAGGGGTGGGGATAAATTCCCCAAAAAGCTGGGCATTATAGAAATAGGCGCTGTTTTTGCAAAGCAATTTTTCAACAGCGCCTAAAGTTGACTAGGCAAACAGACTCAATAAGCCATTACTGGCGATAGCACGACCTGCTTCAATTTCTTCGAGCATAGTGTTGGAGGGCTCGGTTGCCGCACTATCGGCATGGCCTTGGCCTTGGCTTTGACTATTGCCACCGCGATTTTGCTCGCCGGCCATTTGGAAGGACTCGCGTCCAGACCGTTGTTCTGATTGTTGCTGGGAAACATTAACATCCGCCAAATTCAAGTTTTGCCCACCCAACATTTCCCGCAACTTGGGGATTGCCGCTTCGATGGCGTCCCTGACCGCCGCGTGCTGGGCGGTGAAGACCACATTGGCTTGATCTTGATTGACATCGATCTTGATGGAAATAGGGCCGAGATGCTCAGGATTCAGCCGAATTTCAGCGGAAGGCACCGCTTGTTTATGCATCCACAACAATTTTTCACCCAGCTCGGTGTTCCATTCAGGATGAGTCAAATGTTTTTCCATCGTCGGCGCTGACGTTTGCCCGACGCTATTTACCGATTTATTCAGCTGATTGATGTCGGCCGTCATTCTCGATAACCCCACATCAGCCTCGCTACCGCCAATTTGCTGCTTCGGCACATCGCGCTGCTCGGTTTGAAAAGTATCAGCCGCGCTGTCTTGCGCAAATTGCGGGGACGCGCCGTCTTCGGCGGCCAGGGTTTTGGCAAAACCGCTCTCCGCTACCATCGTCTTCCGCCCTTCATCAGCGCCACTCAATGCCGTCAACGCCTCTTTTTTGGCATCCATACCCAACAGCTCCGGATTGTTTTTGATGGCAGACATCGCCTCGCTGGTTGCTACCGCTGATTTCAGCGCGTCGTTAACAACACTCACGCTATCCGCCACCGGCAAGGGCTGAGCTTGCGTGCTTACATACATCGCAGCATTCACCGCCTGCTCATCATGTGCAGCCTCGGTATTTTCCGTCACTATATCGGCAAGATTCTCTTGATTGGCCGATGCAACCGGTAAAACCGGAGCTTGCGGCGCGGCACCGGTGGCCTCCAAGCCTTGCAAGTATTGCAAAACACCCGCCAAGGCTTGCATGGTATCGTCGAGATTAATATCCTGATCAAGTTTGGTTGCCGTCGGCAAACTCTTGCCGAATAGAGCGGTAAAATCTTGCAAGCTTTGACTGTTCAGAGCATCCGTCCCCAATCCGCCCAGCTGCTGTAAATTCGCCAAGCCGGCGTCACCGGCCGCCCCTTTACTCAATAAACTGTTTTGCAATTGTGCCAGCTGCTCAAGCAGCGTCGCCGAAAACACGCCACCACCACCACCTTCGCCCAATAGAGCTGTCGTCGCAGCACCGGCGCTATCGACGGAGGCTAATAGAGACAGCGGATTTAAACCTTGGATATTCATGGCATTTCTCCTGACATTTTTATTTAATCAAGCACTTCCCGTGCCATCCTTGCGTCCTGATCGCGCCGCCCGGTCATCTTGCTCGGCCTGCTCGCGCTTTTGTTCGACTTTCATTTCTTCAATCAAAGCCAGCTCACTGACTTTTTGCAAACTTTTGGTACGTTGATGCGCCTCTTCCCAGCGCTTACGGGCCCGCTGCACCTCGCGCTCATGGTTGCTTACCGTCTGCTGCTGGCTTTCAATAGCCTGATCGAGCTTATCGGCAAAAGCCCTGAATTCCATCAACTGACTGATGTTGATCCCCGCCTGCTGTCTGACGGCGAACTTACCTAAATAATCCAAACGGTAACTTTGTAAATTTTCCAGCTGGGCCTGCTGCTCTTGGAGTTTTTGCTGACAGATACCCAAAGCCTGCAAAGCGTCATGTTCCTGACGCGCATGTAAGTCGATAATCACTTTCAGTCGCTGCGACTTTTTCATCAGCTCGCCAGCAATTGCGCTAACTCGCTCAGACTCCGGCTCAAGTCCACCGATTCGTCCATGCTTTGTTGTAGAAAATCCATGATCGCCGGATTTTTTTCTATCGCTTTGTCGATGCGCGGATCGGCTCCCGGCCGATAAGCACCGACGCTGATCAAATCCTTATTCTGTTGATAGATGGAATACAATCGCCGCAAATCGCGCGCCATTTGCAGATGTTCCGGTTCTATGATGTCCGGCATCACCCGGCTGATCGAGGCTTCAATATCGATTGCCGGATAGTGCCCGGACTCCGCCAACGAGCGCGACAGCACCACATGGCCGTCCAGTACACCCCGCGCCGCATCGGCAATCGGATCGTTAGTATCGTCGCCTTCCGCCAATACCGTATAAAACGCAGTAATCGAACCGCCGCCTTCATCGCCGTTTCCGGCACGCTCTACCAATTGTGGCAATTTCGCAAACACCGAGGGCGGATAGCCCTTGGTCGCCGGCGGTTCATCTATCGCCAAGGCGATTTCCCGGTACGCCTGAGCATATCGAGTCAAGGAGTCCATCAACAACAACACATCCAAACCCTGGTCGCGAAAATATTCGGCAATACTGGTCGCCAGCAAGGCGCCGTGCACCCGCATCAACGGCGAGTCGTCAGCCGGCGAGGCGACTACCACGGCTCTGCGCAAACCTTCTTCGCCAAGAATTTTCAACACAAATTCGTTGACCTCCCTGCCCCGCTCGCCGACCAATCCCACCACGACCACATCGGCATTGGTAAACTTGGTCATCATCCCCAACAACACGCTTTTGCCCACGCCGGTACCGGCAAATAAGCCCATGCGCTGTCCACGGCCGACGCTGAGAATGGCGTTGATCGCCCGCACACCGACATCCAACGCCTCGCGGATCGGTTTGCGGCTGAGCGGATTGATGGTAACGCCGGATAAAGAGACCTTGGCATCGGTATCCAGCGGCCCCTTACTATCCAAGGGCTTGCCGGCACCGTCTAGCACCCGGCCCAATAAACCAAAACCGACGCTGGCCAGACTGTTCTTGCCCATGGGAATGACACGGCAGCCTGGTTCCAGGCCGTGCGTATCGCCGGTCGGCATCAAAAATAAGCGGGATCCGCCAAAACCGACGACCTCAGCCGTGATGATCTTGCCGGATTTGGTAATTACTTGACACAATGAACCGATTGCCGCCCGGCAACCTTCCGCTTCCAGGGTTAAGCCCACCATCCGCGACAATTTGCCTTCGACCACCAATTCCAGCGGGTCCGCAGCCAATCTTTCCCGATACGGCTGCAAGCGCGCCAACCACAAGTCGGAACGGTCGGCACTGGGAATCATCGCCCAAAATCCTCGCGGCGCTCCCCGCCTAATACGGTGGCGATCACGGCGGCTACCCGGCTTTCGACGCTGGCATCGATTCTGGACATTTCAGTTTCAACGGTACAACCGCCACGACTCAACAAGGGGTTTTCATGTAAGCGCCAAGGCGGCATGTTTTCATCGAGTTTTAACGCGGTGCGGACCAAGGCCGCGTCTTCGGGGTGCAAGTTGACGGTGACCTTCTGAGATGCCAGCGGCAAGGCATTGATCGCCTCCCTGACTACGCCGACGATCTCGCCGGGCTCTAACTTCAACTCCCGGCGAATCAACTGACTGGCAATCGCGATGGTTAATTTCACCAACTCCTGCTCGACCGACTCGTCGAGTTGTTTGAAGGGCTCGCTGAGCGCCTCCAGTAAATTGGCGAACTCGGCCGCCTGCTTTTGCAGCAAATGCACGCTTTCTTCATAGCCTTGTTTGCGCCCAGCTTCAAAACCTTCCTTTTGCCCGTCCGCATAACCTTGCTGCTTACCTTGTTCGAAGGCTTCTGCGTAGGCCTGCTTTTGAATTTCTTCAATCTGTTCGGCGGTCAAAACCTGGGTTACTTCCTCCAATTCGACGGCTTCGGAACGCGGGTTGCTGAAATCCTGCAGATTGGTCCAGCGATCCAGAGCCTGTAATTCAGACTCGGAAAACTTATTGCCCTTAGACGAACTCATCGCCACCGCCACCGCCACCCAAAGCTATTTCACCCGCATCGGACAAGCGTTTGGCTATCGCCAGAATATCTTTTTGCGCGGCCTCCACTTCGCTTAAACGCGCAGGCGGTGCAGCTTCCAAGTCGTCACGCAACATTTCCGCCGCGCGCCTGGACATATTGGCAAACACTTTGTCGCGTAAACCGGTTTCCACGCCGCGCAGAGCCAACAGCAGCTGATCGGTGGACACTTCGCGCAACAGGGTTTGAATACCGCGATCATCGACATTGATCAAATCGCCGAACACAAACATTTTATCCTGGATACGTTGACCCAAATCGGCGTTGGCTTCGTTGATGTCTTGCATCATCGGATCGCTGATACCGCTTTCGATAAAGTTAAGGATATTGGCCGCTGCATCGATACCGCCGATTTGCGAGGATTTGACGCCGTCGCTGCCGGTCAACTGTTTCTCCATGATGTCGTCCAACTCGCGCAAAGCGGCGGGTTGCACGCCTTCCAGCGTGGCGATGCGCATCAAAATATCCGAGCGCATGTTTTGCGGCAATAAGGTCAGCACGTCGGCGGCCTGATCGGCATCCAGCAAGGACAAAATTATGGAAATGATTTGCGGATGTTCCAGACGAATCAAGTCGGCGATGGACCGAGTATCCATCCACTTCAGTTGTTCGATACCCTTGCTGTTGGCGCCCAACAAAATCCGGTCGATGATGCTGCCGGCTTTGTCCGCGCCCAGCGCGTTGGTCAGCATGTTGCGGATGTATTCGTCGGAGTCCAGACCCAGGCCGGTTTCGTTTTTGATTTCGATGATGAATTCTTCCAATACCTCATCAACCATGCCCGAGCTAATCGGTCCAAGCTGCGCCATGTTCGAACCGATCAATTGCACTTCTTTCGGTCCCATATGCCGCAATACCGAGGCTGCTCTATCCTGCCCCACTGCCAATAACAGCAGCGAAGCCCGTTGCGCATGCGTTAATTTCTCTTGCTCAGCCATCGTCTTTCAACCAGGTTTTGATCACTTGCGCGACCAATTTAGGATCTTCGTCAATCAGTTTTTGCACATATTCCAAACGTTTTTCGTAACTTTGCGGCGCTTCGAGTAACAATAAATCCTCCACGCCAGTGGTGATGGTGCGCACCTCGCCGGTTTCTTCATCCACCGACACCGCCACAGCCACCGGCTTGCCGGTCTCGTCGAAACGCACCACACCACCCGTCGCTTCCGCGATTGCTTTGGCTTGCTCAAGGGCTTCTAACTGTTCTTCCTTCGCCACCAAGGTGCGCAGGCCGGGACGCAATACCCCCATGATCAGCAACACCACCACAGCAACGGCGGCCAATTGTTTCAGCGCGCTGGCAAACCAGGGTTGTTGCCAGATGGGTTCGGAAGGGACTTCTTCCAGAGCATCGGGCAATCTAAACGCGACATTGGTGACCGTTACCTGATCGCCGCGGCTGTTATCATAACCCACTGCCTGTTTGACCAAGTCGCGAAGTTGATTCAGATCTTCTTGCGAGTAAGCTACTAAGGTCGCTTTACCGTCGGCTTGCACCACTTTTTTGTCGTCCACCACTACCGCCACCGACAAGCGTCTTAAGGCACCTGTGGCCAGTCTAGTATGAGTAATGGTTTTATCCAGTTCGTAATTACGAGTCGCGGTTTTGTTGGACGAGCCGGAACCGGATTCTGCGGCGGCTTGTTTTTCCTGGCCGCTAGCGACTTCAGGCGCGGTACCCGTGGGTGGGGGTTGATTGGATAAGGCGCCGGGCACACCTTGCACTTTGGATAAGGAGTTATTTTCTTCCTGAGTTTGCTCGCTACGCAGAGCAGGCAAATCCGGGTTAAACATTTCCTGGGTTTTTTCGGTGACGGTGAAATCGACGTCCGCAGAAATTTGCGCCCGCATGCCGTCGCCGCCTACCAGTGGCGTCAGGATGTTTTCGATCCGGCCACGTAGATGCTCTTCTATATTTTTCTTGTATTCGAACTGCTTGCTGGACAAGGACATGTCTTCGCCGCCTTCCTTGCTGTTCAACAAGCGGCCTTTCTGATCCACAACCGTCACCTGGCTGGCTTCCATCAATGGCACGCTGGAAGCGACCAAATGCACAATGGATTCGATTTGCTCCTTTTCCAGGGTGCGGCCTTGGTAGAGCTCTACGACCACCGAGGCGCTGGGCTTTTTGCGTTCCCGGACAAATACCGATTGCACCGGAATAGCCAGCAGCACTTTTGCGGATTTGACGTTTTGAATGGTTTGAATCGTCAGGGCAATTTCGCCTTCCAATGCGCGTTGAAAACGCATTTGCTCGACATTTTTGCTGGCGCCGAAGCCGTTGTCTTTATCCAGCAGTTCGTAGCCCAGGCTGGCGCTGCGCGGCAAGCCTTGCGCGGCCAGTTTCAATTTCAGCTCCCGGACATTATCGGCCGGCACCATGATCGCGCCGGAGCCGGTTTCGACCTTGTAATCGACATTTAACTTGCTCAGCGCATCGAGAATTTCCGCAGAATCTTTTTCCGCCACGCCGGAAAACAGTAAATCGTAAGACGGGGCCTGCGACCACAACACGACCGCCACGCCTATTGCCACGCTGAGCGCCAAACCCAGCATCAGACCCAGCTGGCGCACCATCGGCATTTTGCTCAGGCTTTTCAAAGCAGGGTGCATTTTGTCGGCGTTTGCCATACTTGATTGGGTATGGGCCTCCATCGGTAGATTTCTGTCTAGTTCGCTCATGGCTTATCTTCCGCTGCCTACATTGACATGCCCATCACGTCCTTATAAGCATCCACCAGTTTATTACGCACCTGGAGCATGGCCTGAAAGGAAACGCTGGCTTTTTGCGAGGCAATCATCACTTCCGCCAAGCTGACGTCGCTCTGACCCATCTCAAAGGATTTAGCCAAACCGCTGGCGGTTTGCTGAGTGTTATTCACTGCGTCGATGGATTGTTTCAACATGGCGGCAAAATCGCCGGAGGTGTCGCTAGGCTGTGGCTTGGCACCGGCCTCTATGGACATGGCCCGCATCTGGGCGAGCACTTGGTTAACATTCATATCTGACATGATAATGACTCTTTTAGGTTGCCTTGCTTAGCATAAGCATTTTTCAAGCCAAGATTTAACCTGGTACCATCACTCCCGCTTCTTTCATCCGCGCAATTTTGTAACGCAGAGTACGCGGACTGATCCCCAGCTTGGCGGCTGTGGTTTTCCGGCTACCGCTGACGTCGCGTAACATTTGCAAAATGATTTTTTCCTCAGCCGAACGCACGCCGTCGCCCAAGCTGCCGAGTTCGAAAGGGCTATTCTCGCCGTCGGTTTGCCGCGATTCTACGGCAAGACTTTGCACAGCAGCGGGCAAACTCGGCAAAACCAACATATCTTCCTCAAAAATCAGGTCGTCGGCGCCAATTTGATGCCGGCTTTGCAGGATCAAGGCCCGCTGCACCACGTTTTCCAACTCTCTGACATTACCCGGCCAACTGTATTCAGACAACTTGATCATGGCCGCCTCGTCAAAGCCGCCAACCGCTTTCCCAGACGGACTATGTTTGTGCAACAACTCCAGCGCCAACGGCAAAATGTCGCCCGTCCGTTCCCGGAGCGGCGGAATTTTGAGTGGAAATACGCTCAAGCGGAAATAAAGATCTTCGCGAAACCGGCCATCCTGCACATACTCTTTTAATTTGCGATTGGTAGTCGCCAAAATTCTGACGTTCAGCGCAATTTTGCGATGGCTACCCAGGCGTTCAACCTCTTTTTCCTGCAACACCCGCAGCAATTTGGCTTGCAGCGAAATATCCATCTCGGAAATCTCGTCCAGTAATAAGGTGCCGCCTTGCGCCAGCTCGAACTTGCCGGGCGCCGATTGAATAGCGCCGGTAAATGCGCCTTTTTCATAACCGAACAACATCGCTTCCAGCATGTTTTCCGGAATCGCCGCGCAATTAATAGCCTCGAACGGGCCGGCATGATAATGCGAGTTGCGATGAACGTAACGGGCCAGCACTTCCTTACCGGTACCGCTCTCGCCTTCCAGCAACATGGTCACGTCGGTTTTGGCTACCTTACTGGCCAGTGCATAAAGCTTTTTCATGCTCTCGTCAGCCACCACCCGCTCGTTAACCACTGGAGCTTGCCGCGTAATCAACGACGCCACCTTATCGACCAACATCCCGGCTTCGAACGGTTTGATCAGATAGTCGGCCGCACCGGACTGCATAGCTTCCACCGCTTTGGGAATGGTGCCGTAAGCCGTCATCAGCAACACCGGTAACTGTTCGAACTTTTGCTGAATATTCTGTAAGAGCTGAAAACCGTCCATCACCGGCATTTGTACGTCGCTGACTACTAGCCGGACCGGATGCTTGGCTAATTGGCTCAAAGCCTCGATACCGTGTTTAGCTGAGATGACCCGATAGCCTTCGATTTCCAAGGTATCGCATAGGGCCTCGCATAAAGCCATGTCGTCTTCGACGATAAGTACATCATACTGTTTCATCATTTTGCTCCATTTTGGCATGACCGACGGATAAGCCGAGGGTGTATTGACTGACACAGGGCAGACTCAAACTAAAACTCGTCCCCAGCCCCGGCGTCGAACGGCATATGACACTGCCGCCATGGGCGCGTGCCACACTGTCCACCACCGCCAACCCCAAGCCGGTGCCATTGGATTTGGTGGTGTAGAACGGTTCGAATAATTTAGTTTGCTGGGCTTGGGCTATACCGGGCCCATCATCCGTCACCTTGATCTCGATGCAGCCTAAATCGCTACGCCGGACCGTTAATGCAATGTTGCGCGCACCCGCCTCGGCCGCGTTATTGATTAAATTCAGTAGCGCTCCTCGCAGCGCATCCTCATTGCCAAGTAACTGATCGGTGCTGATGCGATTTTCAATGCTAAATTCGCAGGCAAAACTATCAGCCGCTTCGGCAAGATGCGCCAGTAGCCGCCGCAATGAAAAGCTTTGCATGGCCATTCGACCCTGTTTGGCAAAAATCAGCATGTCGTTCACTTGGCGCTCCAGGTGATGCAGGCGTTCTAAAATTTTCTCGGAGAACTGTTGGCGTTTTTCGTCGCTTATCGCGGGTTTGCTCATTTGCGACGCATACAAAATCGCGGTTGCCAGCGGTGTGCGTACCTGATGCGCCAGACCGGCCACCATTTCGCCCATTGCGCTTAGCTGCTTATGTTGAGCCAGCGTGTCTTGTAAGGAACGCAATTCGCTGACATCCGATAACAAAATAATTTGCTCGTTATCGTTACCCAATGAACTATGAGTGATATTGACTTTACGTCCGTCTCGGAGCTGTCGTTCATGCGGCGATTCGAACACCGGTTGCAAACTGCGCGCCGCCACACTCGACCACAATTGGCCCAGCAAAGGTTCGCCCAAAAAGTCCACGGAATGGACATTGCAATCGATGATTAAACCGTGCGAATTAAGCACAACCACTGCCGCCGGCAAGGCTGCCAGAATTTGTTGCAAGCGGCTGGCGAGTTTTTCCTTCTCGATCAGCGTGTTTAGTCGCTCGCTACGCGCGGCCTGCAACTCGCGATTCAGCTTAGCTACTTGCTCTTCCAAACCTTGGTAAGAATGCGCCAGATTTTCTGAAAGTTCGTTAAATATCCGGAATGCATCGGTCAAACGCTCGGTTTTTTGTTGTTGATGCAACTCTAAAGTACCCATATTTAGTCGCCTAATTGATTGTCTAGACGCTAAAAGCAAAATTTAGACCATTTAAATTTACATTTAAAATCATCCTCTTAAATGCAACCAGTCAAGTTTTTGACGACAAGAAGCCGGCTGTTAGCTCCGGACTGGTGGCGAGTTGGCTTTGCGACTATGCTATGTGCACACTTGAGCAACTCCATCTTCGTTATGCGCAAAAATCCGATGAAACCCAATTTCCCGTTAAATAAACTACTGCTGATTCTGGCGCTCAACCCCATGCAGATAAGCTTTGCCGACGACATCCAGGCCGGCAAGTTTTACGAAGAGGCGTTACAGTCCTACAGAAATCAGAACAACGCCGAAGCGATCATCCAGTTAAAAAATGCGCTACAGCAAAATGAAAGATATGTTTCGGCTCACATGCTGCTTGGCGAAATTTACTTGCAACAGAAATCGTTGACGGAAGCAGAAGTCCAACTTGGCTTAGCCAAACAATTAGGCGCGGACCCATCTTTAATTGCGGAAAACCTGGCCAAGCTCTATACCTACCAAATCCGTTACAACGACCTATTGAAGGAAATCGATCCGGCGCAGTTCAATAGCGGTTTGCGTCCGGTTTTGCATGTTTACCGCGGTAACGCATACCTGCAACTCAATCTAATCAGCGAAGCCCTGAATGAATTCGACATTGCCTTGCAAATTGCTCCCAATCAGGTGAACGCCACAATCGGGCGCGCGAATGCCCTGTTAAAGCGTGGCGACATTAAAGGCGCCGATCAAGCTGCCGAGAAAGCCATACAAATCCAAGCCAGCGATGCCGGCGTTTGGTATACAAAAGGCTCGATCAAGCATGCCAACATGGAACTGGATGAAGCTTTAAAATTTTACGACAAAGCAATTGAGCTCAACCCCGATCACGTAGACACACGACTTGCCAGAGCAGGCCTGTTAATGGACTTGAAGCAAGATGATCGGGCACGGCAAGATTTGGAATATGTGCGCCGGGCTTATCCATTTGAACCGAAAGCAGCCTATCTACATGCGGTTTTACTCGAACGCAATAACCAGAAAGAAGCGGCGACCAAAGAATTGGAAGTGGCGGCCGACATCATCACCGGCATCAAACCGGAATATTTATCGGCACATGGTCCGACTTTAATGCTCTCCGGCTTGGTTAACTACAGCCTGCAACGATACGACTTGGCAGCGGAGTATTTGCGTCTGTACGTTAAGCAATACCCGGAACAATCAGGCACGTATAAATTGTTGGCCACCATACTTTTAGAAAAAAACGAACCCGAGCAAGCTATTGATCTGCTCCGCCCGGTGCAAATCCGCAATCCCCAGGATCAGCGTCTGGCATTTTTATTGGGAAGCGCTTTCATGCAGGCCGGCAAACACGATATGGCCAATAATATGTTTGGAAAAGCCGCTGCTTTAGGGAATGACAGTGGCAGCCTACAAGCCGAAATAGGCCTTAACCGATTAGCAATGGGCCAGGAGCAGGCAGCAGTTCAAGACCTTGAAGTGGCATTCAAAAAAAATCCGGATGCGGTCAAGGCCGGTATTCCTCTCGTGGCACTTTACATGAGCCGTGGCGAACCGGAAAAAGCGTTGAAAACCGCACAAGCCCTGCATGAAAAAGCGTCGAAAAACTTTACACTACTAAATTTACTGGGGACCGCTCAAGTCAATACCGGGCAATACAAGCTGGCCCGGCAAAGTTTCGAGAAGGCGATTGAACTGAACCCCAATTTTCTCGACGCGCAAATTAACCTAAGTAAACTGGACGTCGGCGAGAACAAACTTGATCAAGCCAGACAGCGCCTGCAAACCTTGCAGCAGAATCATCCGAGCGACATCGATATTCTTATTGAACTGGCCAAAGTCGAACAAAGTGCCGGACGCTATGAGCTAGCCAATGACTGGCTGGCAAAAGCGAAGATGATTGATCAAAAATCATTACCGACTCTTTTGGCTTTGGTTGAGTTGAATCTGAAGATGGGCAAAGCTGCTGAGGCTAATGCCGCCGCACAAGCAGCGGAAGTGATCGACAAGAACAACCCCCAGGTTATGGACGCCCTGGCTCGAAGTTACTTGGCTAATAACAATAAGGACAAAGCCTTAGGTGTATTTATCCGCATGGCTGACCAAGCCCGGTTTAATGTCAAACAACTTTACAAAGCTGCTCGTTATCAAATAGATGCAGGCGATTATTTTGAAGCCATAAAGACCTTGAAAAAAGCCGTTTTGGTCGACGAAAATCATATACCTTCGCAAATTGCCTTGGTGGAAATGGAACTGCTCCATGGGAAACCGGTATTTGCATTGAGCCGCGCAGAAAGCCTGTTAAAACAATATCCCAAACGCGCCTTTCCCCACCGACTATTGGGAAACATCGCCGATCATGACAAAAACCTTAGTTTGGCCAACAGCCATTACCAAACAGCTTTCGAGCTGGAGCCGGATACAGCTTCATTGATGCTGCTTTATGAAAATTTGAAAAAAATCGATCAGCCGGACAAAGCCTACAATTTACTGGATCAGTGGGTCAAAAAGCATCCTCAAGACCAGCTACCGATGGCAGCCTTTGCAAACGAATTACTGAAAAGCGGAAAGTTTAAAGAGGCGGAAAAGTACTACGTCGAGCTATTGAAACAATTCCCCAACGAACCGCAGTTCCTGAACAACCTTGCTTATGTATATCTCAATAACGGCAACAGCAAAGCCTTGTCGATTGCCGAACAGGCCCATAAATTGGCTCCTGACCAACCGGCAACGAACGACACCTTGGGCTGGATTCTGGTTAACACGGGACAAATAGAACAGGGGCTTCATTACTTACGAAATGCACACTCACTACTCTCGCAAGATTCTGAGATACGCTACCATATCGCAGTTGCCCTCAATCAGTTGCAACGCCAGGAAGAGGCTAAGCAAGAATTACAAGAAGCGCTAAAAGGCGAAGCTATTTTCAATGGCCGCGAACAAGCCAAAGCACTGCTTGAAAAGCTGAGCAGATAGTCGATTTTTCAAAACATGTCGTAATTTTTTACACCATGCGTAATCGCCGACTTATTTTATTCACAAAAAAACAATTAACGCATTGTATTAGAATAATAATTTTTACTATGGCCCAATAAGTGCTCAGATATAAACAGACCGTAAAACTTTGTTCATGACCAATAGTACAATGGTTATTTCCAGGCCGACGAAGACAATACCGGAAGGTAAAATTTCAAAAATTGCGAGGACATTATGACCCTAAAACTCTTGGCTATAGCAACTCTGCTGCTGGCCCCGTGGTCGGTTAACGCCACCATATGGACTATAAACGGTACTAGTTCAGTGACACCGACGGGCATTCAAAGTATGGCTGCATACTCAGTTGGGACTACAAGCACTTCAACTTTTTCAGCAGCCACACTAGCTTGGTACGGTAGTGCTAACGGCCTGGGTGTATTAAGCGGCTCGGAGACGACAAATAGCTACCCAGACCATGCGGTTGATAACAACGGCAGAATCGAAGCGGTACTATTTCGGTTTGATGGCAGCACGATTTTAGACAAACTAACTGTCGGTTGGCCGGATACCACGGCCTACGACTCAGATATATCGGTTCTCAGATACAAAGGCACGGTACCGGCTACCGGTGCGCTTACTGGCGCAGCAGATATTTCCGGAAAAAGTATTTCCAGTCTTCTTAGCAACAGCTGGGAATTCGTAGGTAGTTACAATACCGTTGGCGACGTGGCTGAAGACATCAACCCAAACAGCCTGTCTTCAAGTCTTTGGCTGATTAGCGCGTACAGCAGCAGATGGGGTTCCGGCTTGGGAGACTCTAACGTCGACAACAGCAACGACTACTTCAAGCTCACCAAGCTTGAAGGCACATCAGGAACGCCAGGCGGTGGCGGCGGTGCCGGCAGCGTGCCGGAGCCAACCAGCCTGTTGTTGCTGGCTGGCGGCATGCTGGGCTGGAGAATGAATCGCAAAACTCAAGCCTTGGCCGCATAAGCGCACAGAAGCTCTAAATAAGAAACCGTCTTCCGAATAAAACCGGAAGACTGTTTTTTTATGCACCACGTTTTTAATACATATTAAGGATATAAAGCAACCGTCTCTAAAGACAGATACTCGGGCAGCCCGAACATCAGATTCATATTTTGCACCGCCTGCCCCGAAGCGCCTTTCACCAAGTTATCAATCACAGACAAAATCACTACCGTATCACCGCATTGCGGTTGATGCACGGCAATTTGACAGCGATTACTACCGCGCACATTGCGAGTGTCGGCATGACTGCCGCTTGGCAACACATCGACAAATCTTTCTTCCCGATACTTCTCTTCAAACACTCTCTGCAAATCCAGCTTCCGATTTAAACGCCCATACAGCGTGGCGTGAATACCGCGTATCATCGGCGTCAGATGCGGCACGAAAGTTAAACCAACCGCCTGCCTGGCGACATTTTGCAAACCCTGCCTGATTTCCGGCAAATGTCTGTGCCCGCTGACCGCATAGGCTTTAAAACTTTCACCTGCCTCGCTCATTAAGGACGAGATTTCCGCCTTGCGCCCTGCGCCGCTGACTCCAGACTTTACATCGGCGATCAAATGCTGCTCATCAATCGCCCCGGCCTCCAATAACGGCAAAAATCCGAGCTGCACGGCAGTCGGATAGCATCCAGGACAAGCGATCAAACGGGCTTGCTTGATTTGCTCGCGATTGACTTCTGGCAAACCGTAGACCGCCTCAGCAATTAAATCCGGACTGTTGTGCTGCATGCCATACCATTTTTCCCATTCCTGTTGATCTTTAATCCGGAAATCGGCAGATAAATCGATAACCTTGACACCAAGCGCGAGCAGGGCTTCGGCCATCAGCATGGCCGTGCCGTTCGGCGTCGCAAAAAACACCACGTCGCAGTCTTTTAAATTGTCCAGTTCCGGCAGGCTAAATGTCACATCACAGCAGCCCCGTAGACTCGGATACAACTGATCCACTCGCATTCCGGCATCCGCGCGGGACGTCACGACGCTAACCTCGACCTGCGGATGCAACACTAAAATTCTTAACAATTCGACACCGGTGTAACCGGTACCGCCGACAATGCCTGCACGTATCATGAATGTTCTCGTTGAAAAAATACTGTTAGTCAAATGCGGCGCATATAATACGACACTCTCTCCGCAAAGCTTATCATCATGCGCGTCATCGAGATTTATCGCACCGCCGAGTTGACCGATTTAATCGTCACCGATCAAGCTCTACCCTCACCCGCCCCACATCAAGTATTGATCAAAGTGGCCGCAGCCGGAGTAAACCGCCCGGACCTGATGCAACGCAAAGGCCTGTACCCTCCGCCAACCGGCGCATCCCCGGTTCTAGGCCTGGAAGTAGCGGGCACTATCGCTGAACTTGGCAGCCAAGTAAAACACCTTAACATTGGCGACTCGGTTTGCGCATTGCTGACCGGCGGCGGTTATGCGGAGTATTGCCTGGCAAGCGCCTGTTGCTGCCTGCCAATACCGCAAGGTCTGAGTTTTATTCAGGCCTCCGCGTTACCGGAAACCTTTTTTACGGTGTGGAGCAACCTGTTTGATCTCGCGAAACTGCAAGCCGGCGAAACGTTACTGGTGCATGGTGGCACCAGCGGCATCGGCACCACCGCCCTTCAGCTTGGCAAAGCATTTGGCGCGCAAGTGATTGTGACGGCCGGCAGCGATGACAAATGCCAGTTTTGTCGAGAACTGAGGGCGGACCTGGCGATCAATTATCGGCAGCAGGACTTTGTCGAAGCCGTTATGCATCAGACAGATGGCAAAGGCGTTAATGTCGTTTTAGACATAATCGGCGGGGACTACTTGCCGCGTAACTTGAAATGTCTGGCTATCGATGGCCGACTCCAACAAATTGCCATCCAAAACGGCGGTAAAAGCGAAATCAATCTGGCATCCGTGCTAATGAAGCGCCTGACCATTGCCGGCACCACCTTGCGCCCCCGCAACGATGATTTCAAAGCTAAAATAGCCCAACAACTTTTTGCAAAGGTTTGGCCGCTACTGGAATCCGGCCAAATCAAACCCATCATCGATTCGGTTTTTCCACTAGCTAGGGCCGCGCAAGCCCACGAGCGTATGGAAAGCAGCCAACATATCGGTAAAATTATTTTGGAGATATAAGCATGTCCTACACCACACTGGTTTCCGCAGACATTCTAGCTGCTAACTTGGACAATCCGGATTGGCGAATATTCGACTGCCGTTTCTCGCTTGCCGATGTGACAGCCGGTCATAAATCCTATCGACAAGGCCATATTCCCGGTGCGCGCTATGCTGATTTAAATCAGGATTTGTCTTCACCGGTGCAATCGTATACTGGTCGCCATCCATTGCCTGACTTTAACGTATTAGGTAAAAAGTTGGGCAATTGGGGCGTCAACAACCGCAGCCAAATCGTGGTGTACGACGATGCCGGTGGCGCGTTTGCCGGGCGGATGTGGTGGCTGCTGCGCACCATGGGCCATACTCAAGTCGCGGTGCTGAATGGCGGATTTACACGCTGGCAAAAGCAAGATTTTCCGGTCACTACCGTGCTTCCAAACATTACCGCCAGCCAATTCCGCGTCTATCTGGACAACAAACAATGGCTGGATGCCGATCAAGTGGCAAACGGTTTGGCGACACGAAAAATCACCTTGATAGATGCCAGGGCACCTGAACGCTTCCATGGCCGACAAGAGCCTATAGACCCAGTAGCCGGCCATGTACCCAAAGCGAGAAATAGGCCCTTGCAAACCAATCTGGACAAATCGGGATTATTTTTACCCGCCGATCAGCTACGCCAGCAATTTAGCGCACTAGTAGCTCCTTATCCAGCCGAGCAAGTAGTACATATGTGCGGATCGGGTGTGACCGCCTGCCATAACCTGTTAGCGATGGAAATTGCAGGACTGACTGGTTCAAAACTTTACGCCGGCTCATGGAGCGAATGGATTACCAACCGGAACAGAGCTGTCGCTAGAGATTGACCCCAGCATAAACCGAAACAGCGGTGCTGTATTTTCTGAACGATTAAAACTGTAAAGACGCTGAATATATTCAGCGTCTTAAAGGCAGGTTTATTGCTTAAGCATTAAGCCTGGAACGGATTTTCCAAGACTATGGTTTCGTTCCGATCCGGGCCGGTAGACAAGATCGTGACTTTTACACCGACCAGTTGTTCCAGCCTAGCAATATAGGCTTTGGCATTTTCCGGCAATTGTGCAAAATCAGTAACGCCAGCAGTCGTACCTGTCCAACCCGGCATTTCCTCAATAACGGCTTCACACGCCGCATATTGATCAGCACCTAGCGGGGCGGTCTCAGTCATTTCACCGTTAATCTTGTAAGCGGTGCAGATACCAATTTTATCCAGACCATCCAGCACGTCGAGCTTAGTCAGGCAGATACCGCTCAAGCTATTTAATTGCGCCGATTTACGCATGGACACCGCGTCGAACCAGCCGCAACGGCGTTTACGGCCCGTGGTGGCGCCAAACTCGTGGCCTTTCACGCCCAGATGCTCGCCGTAATGATCCAGCAATTCGGTGGGGAACGGGCCGTTACCGACGCGAGTGGAATAGGCTTTAGTAATACCCAACACATAATCCAGCGCCAAAGGCCCTACTCCAGTACCGGTAGCCGCACCGCCCGCCGTGGTATTGGATGAAGTGACGTAGGGATAAGTACCGTGGTCTATATCAAGAAGTGCGCCTTGCGCGCCTTCGAACAGCACGTTTTCGCCTTGGTTTTGATAGCTGTAGATAGCCTCGCCAACGTCGGTCAGCATCGGCTTGATGATCTCACCCAAACGCAAGGTATTTGCCAGTACCTCGTCATAATTAACCGGCTCGACATGGTAATAATTAATCAACATGAAGTTGTGATATTCGACCAGCTCTTTTAAGCGAGCGGCGAATTCTTCGGTATTGCGCAAATCGCCGGCTCGCAAGCCGCGTCTGGCTACCTTGTCTTCATAGGCAGGCCCAATACCGCGGCCAGTCGTGCCGATGGCCTTGCTGCCTCTAGCCTTCTCACGAGCCTGATCGATAGCAACATGTATCGGTAAAATCAAGGCGCAGGCTTCGCTGATCTGCAACCTATGCCGGACCGGTACGCCGGATTTTTCCAAAATCTCGATTTCCTTCAATAATGCTTCCGGGCACAGCACGACGCCATTGCCTATCATGCATTGCACGCCTTCCCGCAATACACCGGACGGAATCAGATGCAATACGGTTTTTTCGCCGTTAATCACCAAGGTGTGACCGGCATTGTGGCCGCCTTGAAAGCGCACCACCGCAGCAGCTTGTTCGGTTAAAAGATCGACCAGCTTACCTTTACCTTCATCGCCCCATTGCGTGCCGATAACAACAACATTCTTTCCCATATTTCTAACCTTAAACTAGTGGTTTAACGACAGCTTATTGATCTAACGACAGCTTATTGATTTAACAACCCAGCGTTGATTGTGTTTTTCTAAAATAGCATTGCAGCCCTGCTGTTCAGCGCCGCCTTGTTGTTCCGGCAGATGTCGAATCACTGCCACGCCTTGCGCACGTAAATCTCTAATAGCTTCCCGCAAATCAGCATCTTCCGCAAAAGGGGCAAACACTAACTGCGCTGCTTCGTCATCGACTTTATACATGCCCGCCAATACTTTTAAATCTGCACTAAAACCGGTAGCGGCTCGCGCTCGGCCGAATACTTCGCCGATATTATCGTAGCGGCCGCCGCGGGCAATTTCCTTGCCCAAAGCAGGCACGAAAGCGGCGAATACCATGCCGGTATGATAGTGATACCCCCGCAACTCGGCCAAATCGAAACTCACCGTCAACGCCGGAAAATCTCGGCGTAATTTATCGGCTATACCCTGCAAATCCGCCAAGGCGCCGGCAATTTCATCGGCACCGGCAAAACCGGTCAATAAGGCTTTAGCTTTATCAAGTACATCCCGGCCGCCATTCAGTTTAGGCAAAGCATTGAAGACGTCTTTATAGCGCGTGTCTATATTAAACTCGGCAAGCAATTCCGCCAGTTCAGTTCTGGCCTTACGCTGCAGAACATCGAACAATTCAGCTTCCTGTTGCGGATCAAGACCGGCATGTTCAGCCAAAGCTCGGTAGATAGCGACGTGCCCTAAATCCAAGTGCACGTTTTGCAAACCGCTAATCGCCAGCATTTCCAGCATCAACTGGATGACTTCGTAATCGCTTTCCAGGCCGGCATGCCCGTAAAGTTCAGCACCAATTTGCATCGGGCTACGGCTTTTTTCCAGAGGATCGCCCAAAGTGTGCAGCACGGTGCCGGCATAGCATAAGCGAGTCGGACCGTCGTGCTGGAAGTGATGAGCGTCGATTCTCGCCACTTGCGGCGTCATATCTGCGCGTACCCCCAACATTTCGCCACTCAATTGATCGGTCAGCTTAAACGTCTGTAAATCCAGGTCATGTCCTGAACCGATCAGCAAGGAGTGGAGAAAATCCACAAACGGAGGAATGACCAACTGGTAACCCCAGCAGGCAAAAGTATCCAAAAGCTTTCTACGCAACTTCTCCAGATGCGCGGCCTGTTCCGGCAATACTTCGCTAATTCCTTCCGGCAATAGCCAGGTGTCTTTTTTTTGCATTTTGTCTGTCTCAAACACAGCAAACGCCCCGCATGGCGGGGCGTTTGACTACACGTAACTCAAATGGAGGTTATTTCTGATTCTTGAAATATTTGAAGAAGTCGGAATTCGGTTCCAGCACCATGATGTTGCCGGATTTGCCCAGGCTTTCTTTGTACGCTATCAGGCTGCGATAAAACGCAAAGAAATCGCTGTCTTCACTGTATGCTTTAGCGAAAATATCCGCAGCTTTAGCGTCACCTTCACCTCGCATTACTTCGGAATCGCGATAAGCGTTGGCCAAAATGATCTCCCGCTGCTTGTCTGCATCAGCGCGAATCCGCTCGGCGGCTTCCGAACCTTGTGAACGGAACTCCCGAGCCACCCGCGCCCGTTCGGCTTCCATTCTTTGATAAACCGAGGTACTCACTTCAGCCGGCAAATCGATACGCTTGACTTGAACGTCAACGATGGTAATGCCTAATTTTGCTGCATGCGGCGAGACATTGGTAATCAAAGCATCGCGAATGGCACTGCGATCCGTAGATACCAGTTGCTTGATCTCGCGTTTACTGAATTCGCTACGCGCGGAATCTTTGATGATTTGATCGAGACGAATATTAGCCTGGTTCACATCACCGGCAACGGTGGTGTAAAAGGTCTTGACATCACCTATCCGCCATTTGACAAACGAATCAACGATAACATTTTTCTTTTCCGCCGTTAAAAAGCGCTCCGGCGTGGAATCCATGGTCAGAATGCGCGCTTCGAACTTTTTAACATTATTGATAAACGGTAGTTTAAAGTGCATGCCCGGTTGGAAATCGGCACCGACAATCTCGCCTAATTGAAACTTAATTACCCGCTCGGTTTCTGCCACGGTAAATACCGACATCGAGAGCAAGATTACTACTGCGCCAACGGCGACTAAAATCTTATTTCCCATCTTAGCGTCCTCTCACATCGCGTTCACGGCTTGACGTGCGCACATCGGTTTTAATTTCTTTCACAGGTTGGGGGCTTAAAGAAACCGGCTCGTGGCTGACTACGGGGGCCGGGGCGGCATCTTCAGCAGCCTTATTCGCCAACTTTTCCAACGGCAGATACATAATATTGTTACCGCCTTTGACATCCACCAGCACGTTGTTGGAACGGCCCAGGACCAATTCCATCGCTTCGATATACATCCGCTGCTTGGTTACCGCCGGTGCTTTTTTGTATTCGGCCAGCAATTGCGAGAAGCGGCTGACATCACCGTTTGCGCGGGCAATCACTTTTTCTTTGTAGGCTTCAGATTCCTGCACGATACGTGAAGCGGCACCACGGGCTTTGGGCACTACATCGTTAGAATAAGCTTCAGCTTCGTTGATCAAGCGCTGCTTGTCTTCCCGCGCCTTGATGGCATCTTCAAAGGAACCTTGTACTTGTTCAGGTGGCTGCGCGTCCTGCAAGTTGACGCTGGTGATCAAAATACCGGTTTTGTAGGCATCCATGACCGCTTGAATTTCTGACTTAACCGCCAAAACAATGTCGCTACGGCCTTCGGTCAGCACAAAATCCATATCGCTACGGCCAATCACACCGCGCTGCACGCTTTCGGTGACTTGTTTCAGCGTTGAGGCAGGGTCGAGTACGTTGAACGCATAGTCCTTGGCATCTTTGACTTGGTATTGGACGGCTAAACGGACGTCGACGATATTTTCGTCTTTAGTCAGCATCATCGCTTCCTTAGGCACTGAACCCATACCCTGCCCGCCACCGGAACGGTAACCCACTTCGATAAAGCGTTGTTGCTCGACATTGATGACCGCCACTTGCTCTATAGGCGACGGGATATGCCAGTTCAGACCGGGCTGTGTGGTATTGACATAGGCACCGAAGCGAGTCACCACGCCGCGCGTACCTTCGTCGACGGTATAGAATCCGCTCAAACCCCATAGAACGATTGCACCGGCAGCCAGCAAACCGACACCTTTCATCGACGGGCCATTGCCGATACCACCTTTAGAACCGCCACCGAAAATACCGCCCAGCTTGTCCTGTAGCGAACGAATTACCTCGTCCAAATCGGGTGGATCATTCTTATCATTACGACCACTCCAGGGGTCTTTTTTACCACCGCCGGGTTCATTCCAAGACATACCAAACACTCCAAAGATTGGATTTGAAAACTCTAAAGCTATTTCGTAATGACCGCCTGTTCGATGATTCGAAGCACTGGCTGGTCTATCCGAAAAGTCGCCATTCTATCGTAACTTAACCATTTCCGAGCAAATAACTGGGGGATTCTTACGTCAATCCCCCGACTAAGCCTGCTCATGAACGTCAATACCCTTCAACAAGCCCAAATGCTTTTTGTCGATTTCTATAGTCAATTCGCAATCGCCGCTATCGTTATTGACCTCGTCGATTATTTTCACAAAAGTGAATAACTTTGCTTTTAATCCGGCTTGGCTGGCTGGCAAAAAGCACTTTCGAATCACCTTACTGCTCGCGAATAATTCGGACAGAGCCTGCTGCAACAAATCACAGCCTACCCCGTTTTGCGCGGAAATCCAGACGCTGACAGGCTTACCGTCAGCATCGTAATCAATATGCGGCGCCACATCCTCAAGCAAATCGATTTTGTTGAATACCATCAACTGGGGGATTTTAGCGGCGTCGATGTCGCTCAAGACTTGGTTAACCTGATAGATCGTATCTTCGCGATCTTCCGCCGCCGCATCAATCACGTGCAACAGCAAATCCGCCTCGCTGGCTTCTTGCAACGTAGATCTGAACGCCGCCACCAATTCATGAGGTAAATGCCGAATAAAGCCCACGGTATCGGCCAAAATAATTTCGCCGCCATTACTCAGCGACAATTGCCGCAAGGTGGGATCCAATGTGGCAAACAATTGATCGGCCGCATAAATGTCGGCACCGGTTAAGGTGTTAAACAAGGTGGACTTACCGGCGTTGGTATAGCCAACTAAAGATACGGTAGGAGTTTCGGCCTTTTTACGCTTACTTCGGCCTTGATGGCGCTGCTTTTCAACCTTACCCAGGCGCTGTTGAATCTGCTTGATACGCACCGCCAACAATCGTCTATCGGTTTCCAACTGGGTTTCGCCAGGACCACGCAAACCGATACCGCCTTTTTGCCGTTCCAAGTGAGTCCAGCCGCGAATCAATCGAGTCGACAAATGTTTAAGCTGTGCCAGTTCGACCTGTAATTTACCTTCGAAGGTTTGCGCCCGCTGCGCAAAAATATCCAAAATCAGACCATTGCGATCCACCACCCTGACTTCCAGGGCTTTCTCCAGATTGCGCTCTTGGCTGGGTGTGAGTGGATGATTGACGATAACGATATTGGCTTCGTGTTCAATGATCGCCGACCTAATTTCTTCAACCTTGCCCGTGCCGACAAAATATTTCGGGTCAGGCCGATACCGGCTACCGGTGACTACATGAGTGGGTTGGGCGCCTGCGGATTTGGTTAGTTCTTTCAGCTCGTCGAGGTCTTCTTGACCAACTTGCAAATTGAGGTGAACGAGAATGGCTCGTTCACCCGCATCGGGACGTTCAAACAAAAAATAACCTCTTAGCTTTCGTCGCTAACGTCGGGGTCACGGTGCATCGTGACATTTTTGCCGGGAACGATAGTGGATATGGCATGCTTGTAAACCATTTGATTCACAGTGTTTTTCAGCATCACCACGTATTGGTCGAAAGAATCGACGCGGCCTTGCAGTTTGATACCGTTAACCAAAAAAATCGACACGGGAGTGTGTTCTTTTCTGAGGGCATTCAAAAAGTTGTCCTGCAAGTTTTGTGCTTTCGACATCCTATTTCTCCTTATTATTGTTCGGTGCGCTATTAATACATTACCCGCTACACCCACCAATTTCAACACGCGGGCTTGCGGATCAATAAAAACTGTTAGTGACTTTGGGACTGCTAGCCGCTATTTCAAGTTCAATCGAATCTTTATTAGCAAAGCCGTTGCGAAAATAACAACGGCTGCTTAAGTTCAGCTTAGCCGATTTTTTTATATTTGATACGACGCGGATTGTCGGCATCTGTGCCCAGGCGGCGATGCCTATCGGCCTCGTAGTCGGCATAGTTACCCTCAAACCACACGACTTCGCTATCGCCTTCGAACGCCAACATATGTGTGGCGATACGATCCAGGAACCAGCGATCATGCGAGATCACCACCGCGCAACCAGGGAAAGCCAGCAGAGCCTCTTCCAGTGCCCGCAAGGTTTCCACGTCCAAATCGTTGGTCGGCTCGTCGAGCAGCAGTACGTTGCCGCCGCTTTTCAGCAACTTGGCCAAATGCACGCGATTACGCTCGCCGCCGGACAATTCGCCTATGCGTTTTTGCTGATCGCCACCCTTGAAGTTGAACCGGCCGATATACGCCCGCGACGGCGTTTCGTATTTGCCGACGGTAATCATGTCCAGACCGTCGGAAATTTCTTCCCAAACCGTCTTGTTGTTGTCCATGTCGTCGCGCAACTGATCGACGTAAGCCATCTGCACGGTTTGGCCGAATTTGATTTCGCCGGCATCCGGTTTTTCAAATCCCGCCATCATCCGGAACAGTGTAGTTTTACCAGCGCCGTTCGGACCGATGATGCCGACGATACCTCCCGGCGGCAATTTGAAACTGAGATTGTTGATCAACAATCTGTCGCCAAATCCCTTGCTGATGTTCTCGACGTCGATCACCACATCGCCCAGCCGTGGACCGGGTGGAATATAAATTTCCTGGGTCTCGTTACGTTTTTGCGTCTCGACCGATGACAACTCCTCAAAGCGCGCCAGACGCGCCTTGCTCTTCGCGTGCCGGCCTTTTTGGTTTGAGCGCACCCACTCCAGCTCTGCTTTCATGGCTTTTTGTCGAGAAGACTCTTGTTTTTCCTCCAACTCCAGACGTTTTTCCTTTTGCTCTAGCCAAGACGAGTAATTGCCTTCCCAGGGAATCCCCATCCCCCTGTCCAGCTCCAAGATCCAGCCAGCGACGTTGTCGAGGAAGTATCTATCATGGGTGACCGCGACAACGGTGCCCGGGTAGTCATGTAGGAAACGCTCCAACCAAGCTACCGACTCGGCATCCAAGTGGTTGGTAGGCTCGTCCAGCAACAGCATATCGGGTTTAGATAGCAGCAAGCGGCACAGCGCGACACGGCGCTTTTCGCCACCAGACAATTTGGTGACATCGGCATCCCAGTCCGGCAGGCGCAAGGCATCGGCCGCTACTTCCAGCGTGCGATCCAGATTATGCCCGTCACACGCATTGATAATGTCCTCCAGCTTGGCTTGTTCGGCGGCTAGCGCGTCGAAATCGGCATCCGGCTCCGCGTAAGCGGCATAGACGGCGTCCAATCGAGCAAGCACGTCTTTGATTTCCGCAACCGCTTCTTCGATATTGCCGCGCACAGTTTTATTCGGATCCAATTGCGGTTCTTGCGGCAGATAGCCGATCTTGGTGCCTTTCAGCGGAATCGCTTCGCCTTCGATTTCCTTGTCGATGCCAGCCATGATGCGCAGCAGCGTGGATTTACCGGAGCCGTTCAAACCGAGCACACCTATTTTGGCGCCTGGAAAAAACGATAAGGAAATGTCTTTAAGGATGTACTTTTTGGGCGGTACGATCTTGCCGACCCGGTTCATCGAAAAAATATATTGCGCCATTGTTTTTCTGCTGAAGAAATAAAATAGCATTATACCGTGCGATAACGGTTTTTTAAGGGTGTTAATTTTTATCGAGTAACCGATGGTAATTCAGTGAAAATTGAAACAGCTAACGAGGCGCTGAGCTTGGCCGATGCCTACATTGACATCCATTGCCACCAAACCGGCGCCCTTCAGACCATTGAAATACTCAGCATCACCACCCAGGATTTCGACGTCACGGCAACACACAACGGTTTTTACAGCTTGGGTTTACATCCCTGGCATCTCGACGAAGAAGACGCCGAAACAGCTCTACGGAAAATCAGCGCGGCAAGCCAGGATCCACACCTACTGGCAATCGGCGAATGCGGACTAGATAAAGCTATTGCCACGCCGTTGGCGATGCAAATTCCAGCATTCATTCACCAGATCACCCTCGCCAGCCAACTAGGCAAACCGTTGATCATCCATTGTGTGCGCGCCTTCAACGAGCTGATTCAGATTAAAAAATCCACACCAAACACCGAGACACCCTGGATCATCCACGGCTTTAGCGGCAAACCTGCCTTGGCTGAACAATTACTAAGACACGGGGTTTATCTTTCCTTTGGCGCGGCGTTGCTGAATCCTCGCAGCCATGCCGGCAAAGCGCTAAGCTGCACGCCAGCTGATCAATTGTTCCTGGAAACCGACGCCGCAAACGTATCCATTGACGCAATATACGCCGCTGCGGCTAAAATGCTTGGCTTAGACATCGCGACCTTGCGCCAACAAATCCTGAGCAATTTCAAACGAGTATTTCTTAATGACTGATTTAAGCTGGCTGTCCCGCACCGAACTGCTGATAGGCAAGCCCAAACTGGACAAGCTCCAGCAATCTCATGTGCTGGTAGTGGGCATGGGCGGCGTGGGGTCGTTTGCCGCCGAATTCATCTGCCGGGCCGGGGTTGGCGAGATGACTATCGTCGATGGCGACGTCGTCGATCCCAGCAATCGCAACCGGCAACTGCCGGCGCTGTCCACGACGCACGGCCAATCCAAAGCCGACATCATGGGCGAGCGTTTGCTGGCGATTAATCCGGATTTAAAACTGACCATCAAACACGAATTCATCACCCCCGATACTGCCGACGAGCTATTGAGCCAGCATTACGACTATGTGGTCGATGCCATCGACAGCTTGACGCCAAAAATCACGCTGATCCGCGCCGCCAAGGCCCGCAACATGAAAATCGTCAGTTCGATGGGCGCCGGCGGCAAAATGGACCCGACCCATCTAAAAGTGGTGGATATCTCCAAAACCTACAACTGCCCATTTGCGCAATTCATCCGCACCCGCCTGCGCAAACACGGCATCAGCCGCGGCGTGAAGGTGGTGTTTTCCCCGGAAGTGGTCAACAAGGATTCGTTGATGTTTACTGACGGCAGCAATTATAAAAAGTCGGCATACGGCACCATTTCTTATTTGCCGGCGGCTTTCGGCGGCGTCTGCGCCTCGGTGGTGATACGCAATTTGATTCACGATCCCGCGCATTCAACCCACCACAAACATCATGGCTAAATCACCCACCCGTCCAGCGGATTCGCTCTTGGTCAATCCTGGCAAAAGTTCGCGTTTACAGGAGATGCGTCAGCGCGCGGCCACGGCAAATCAGCCAATCCCCGTGCCCACCCAACCCGCTTTCCAAGCCAAGGACGAAGGTTTAAGTCCCGAACTTGCTCTAGCTCGTCAATTGATCGATCAACGTTTAAGCGAAATTCTGGCAGCGCTACCGGTCGGCAAACAGCGGCGCTTGTTCAAGATTCGCTTTGGCATGGAACCGGAGCAAATCAAAGAGTTAGCCATAAAACAGATATTCGCCGCGCTGGAAATCAATCACCCGCAACTCAACAATCTGTCGGCTAGCATGAAGCGAATCGCCGATCTGAATTATAATGGCCGGCAACCCAACTAATCCGGCCGTTTACCTTGCCTTACGCTCAGTCGTCCCGTTCCTCGATTCCCGCTACGATGTACAACCTAGAACCCAATCAAGATTACCGCGACCAAAGCCTGCGCGATAACGCCGAATTATCCAGCACCGAACTGCAAGCGGACGCCGCGAAACACTACGACGATTGCTACAACGACTATCTGGTGGCCTGGTGCAACCGCGACAATTTGGCCTTACATTACGGCTATTGGGACGAGACCAAGCCCTACGATCAGCATCAAGCCTTGCTGAACAAAAATCAGATTCTTTATGAAAAGGCCGGCATTCAAGCCGGCGATAAAGTTCTGGACGCCGGCTGCGGTATCGGCGGCAGCACGATCTGGATGGCCAAACAGCATGGCAACCGGGTAACCGGCATCACCATCAGCGCCAAGCAAGCCGATTACGCCCGCCAACATGCCAAACGCCATGGCGTTGCCGAACTGGTCGATTTCGAGGTCGCCGATTTCTGCGCCACGCCATTTCCTGACGCATCGTTTGATGTAGTCTGGGCTTTGGAAAGCTCATGTCATGCGCTGCACAAAGGCGACTTTTTGCGCGAAGCCTGGCGGGTGTTAAAGCCCGGCGGCCGGATTGTGGTTTGCGACGGCTTTGTGTCGCAGCGTCAATTCGATGAACATCAATGGCGGGCAGTGGTAACCTGCTTGAACGGTTGGGCCGTACCGAATCTTTGTGCGCGCGACGAATTTACTGACTTATTGGAACAGCAAGGTTTTCAAGCCATCGTTTGCCACGACATCACCGCGCAAACCCACGCTTCAGTCGAGCACATGTTCAAAGTCGCCAAACGCCTGAAACCGGTACAAACCATCAGCCAATGGCTGGGGCTACGTTCCAAGGCACAAACCGCCAATTATTTGGTCGGTCTGGCCCAACATCAGTTGTTTACCGAAAAACTCACCGAATATTGCATTTTTACTGCGCAAAAGGCTTAAACACGATGCCGATGGTTTTACCGCGTTTGAAGTTTCTGACTCTATTTTCATTGGTGGTATGCGGTGCAGTGGGTTGCGCCAGCGTGCCGGCCAATAGCCAGCATGACAGCTTTGCCGACTACGCCGAATCGGTATTCCGCCACCAGAGTGCGCTATTAAGCCGACTGATGATGCTCAGTGAAGCCGAGCAATTGCCGGATAATGAGGCCTTCGAAAATGCCGAACAAACTATGCACGATGCCTGTCATCTGTTGAACGAATATGCGGAACGGGAAAGTGATGGCGAACACATGGGCTTGCGCTTTAAAGCCAAGGTACAAGCCAGCATCGAAGGTTGCGATGCCAGCATTCAGAAGATGGAAGCGCTAATGAGCGGCCTGGACCAAGAGCAAGCACCGCCGCACGCCCACCCTTAAACACAAAACCAGCGCGAAACGCTAATCGCCGCTATTCGCCCATTGCCGGCAATAATCGGCATAACTATCGCGCTTTTGCAGCACCCAGCGGGCCGGATTGACGATGTAAACATCCGGCAACTGGTAACCGTTAAACCGGTTAGCCTTGATCAGCGAATACGCCCCCACGTCGGCAAACACTAAACGCTCTCCAACCTCAGGAATCCGCCTAAACCGATATTCGCCGAACACATCACCAGCCAGGCAGGTCGAGCCCGCCAAAATTGCCGATTGTTCACCGGCACCCTCTTCTTCCAGCAAGCGCGGCTTCATCTGATATTCGAACACTTCCGGATGATGATTCACCGAGGTGTCCAAAATCAACACCTGCTTGCCGTCACTGACGAAGCGATCCAGCACGGTGGTCAACAAATAACCAGCATTTCCGACCAGCCCCTTACCCGGTTCCACATATACATCAACGCCAAATTCGGCTCGCACAGCCCTAATCAACTCGGCAATATCCTGATGATCGGCGATGGTGTGATACAAATACCCGCCGCCCAAATTCAGCCATTTAAGCCGATTGCACTTTAGAATGGGCCGCAGCTTTTCCAGCGTCTGTTGCAAGGGCGTAAAATCCCGGCAGGCAAATACCGTGTGAAAATGTAGTCCTTCCACATCAGCCGGCAAACCATCCCGCAGCAGTTCGATATCGACCCCCAATTTCGAATGCGGCCGGCACGGGTCATAGCGTTGATCGTCAGCAAAAGACAGCTTGGGATTAACCCGCAAACCTGGCGAATAACCGTCAGCCAACGCCTTTAGCCGCTGATGCTGCGGCAAGGAATTAAAACTGATATGACTACAAAGCCGGCCCAACTCTGCGAACTCGTCGAGGCGTAAGCCCGGAGTGGTCAAATGGATGCCACCGCCTGCATCTGCCAACACCTCTCTCGCCAAGCGCGCTTCGAACAGCGAACTGACCGAAAAGCCGTCGATTTGATCTTTTATCAACGCCAGCAAGGCCGCCAGAGGCAACGCCTTCATCGAATACAAAATCTTGCAGCCGCTTGCCTGCTTCAGCGCTTGCAGCGGTTTTAGATTGGCAAAAATTTGCGCCTCGTCCAGCACCAAGGCGGGGCTAGTGGGAATTTGTTGCTTTAGCTCGCCCCAATTCATCGTTAAGCATGCCTGTTGCCTGAATAAATCGCGCGCTCGGTAAGCACATAGTCCATGAACACATCGTGTGTATCCATTGCCACCTCCGGCAATAGTTGGGCTTCATAACAAATCGCCGCCAACACCGCGTCGGGCCGCACTTTTTGGAGTAGCCGGTCGTAATAACCGGCACCGTTGCCCAAGCGCCCGCCTTGCTTGTCAAACGCCACGCCGGGCACGACGACGACATCCAGCTCATCAGCAACCACTTGCTTAGCCGGCTCCAGCCAACGTGCACGCGGCGGCTCAAGAATATTCCACATGCCCGCTTGCAATTCGTCGAGTGATTCCAACTGCCACAAACCCAGTTGCTTATGGCCCGCGCCATCGACCGTACAATAAGGCACGACGACCCGCTTACCCGCATTTAGTTCAGCTTCTACGCTAGACAGCGTCTGCACCTCTGAACGGCAATGCAAATACCACATCACCGTCTTAGCTGCTTGATACCAGGCTTGCTCGACAACACGCCGGCAAATGTCGGCGCTGATCGCATCTTTATCTGCCTGAGCATGACGCACTGCGTAGGCGATTTGGCGTTGTTCTGCTTTATTCATAGGCGCGGCAATAGGCTAAGGCTTGGCTGACTAGGTCTTTAGAGCCGGTGATCAAATGCTGGGCATCCTGTTCTTTACGTAGCCAGGTAAATTGCCGTTTGGCCAATTGACGAGTGGCGATAATTGCTTTGTCCCGCATGGTTGCCAGGTCGTATTCGCCGCTTAGATAGGACCAAGCCTGCCGGTACCCGACGCAGCGTATCGACGGCATGCTTTCGTCCAGATCGCCGCGTTGCCACAAAGCCTGCACTTCGTCGAGAAAACCTTGTTTCAGCATCAAATCAAAGCGCTCGGCAATCTTGTCGTGCAAAGTGCTGCGCTGCTCAGGCGCAATAATCAATTTGATAAACCGATACGGATGCTCGGCTTGCTGATCGGCGTCGAAGAAACTGGATAGCGGCCGACCGCTGATTTCAAAGACCTCTAGCGCCCGTTGAATACGTTGCGGGTCGTTGACGTGGATCCGCGCCGCGGCTTGCGGATCGACTTGCACCAGGCGGGCATGCAAGGCGTCTTTCCCCAAGGTTTGCAATTCGTCGTCCAATCGTTGGCGAATCTCTGGGTCCGCGGCCGGCAATTGCGCCAAACCTTGGGTCAAGGCGCTAAAGTACAGCATCGTCCCTCCCACTAAAACCGGCAACTTGCCACGTTCAGTCATATCCGCCATCAACGCTAAAGCACGGTCACGGAACTGGCCGGTGGAAAAACTTTCGTGGGGATCGAGAATATCGATTAAATGATGCGGCACGCCGCCGCGCTCGGCGACGGTAGGCTTGGCGGTGCCGATGTCCATGCCTCGGTAAACCAAGGCCGAATCGACGCTAATGATTTCGGTGTCCAAGGCTTGCGCCAGCGCCACGCCCAGTGCGGTTTTGCCGGATGCGGTCGGCCCCATCAACAGAATCGCCGATGGTTTATGTGTCTCTTTCATTTATTGCCCGCGCATGAAAAACCGGTCCAAGTCCTGATGGCTTAGCGCCACCCAGGTTGGACGACCGTGGTTGCATTGGCCGATACGCTCAGTTTGCTCCATATCGCGCAGCAAGGCGTTCATCTCTTCGATGCTGAGCTTGCGCTTGGCCCGCACCGAACCGTGGCAAGCCATCGTCGCCAGAACTTGATTGATGCTTTCCTGGGCTTTATGGCTGACGCCGTGAGTCGCCAAATCGGCCAGAATGTCGCGCACCAATTGGTCGACATCGGTTTTAGCCAGCAAGGCCGGCGTGGCTCTGAGTACCACGGTTTCCGGCCCGGAGCGGTTGATTTCGAAACCCAGGTTCATAAAAAATTCGTGCTCCTGCTCGGCCAGATCGGCCTCGGCGGCCGTGACTTGCAATTTGATCGGCAACAACAGCGGCTGCGAGACGATGGCACGGTTGTGGTAATGCTGTTTCAGGCGCTCGTAAGTCACCCGCTCGTGGGCGGCATGGGCATCGACCAAAATAATGCCGTTGGCCGTTTCCGCCAGAATGTAAATATTGTGGATGTGCGCCAAAGCAAAACCCAGCGGCGGTATCGGCGACTCGCCGGCTGTCTGGATTGGACTGGCGCGTTCGGTCTGAGGATACAGCTTGCCGTAAGCTTTAATTTGCTCGGCCACATCCGACATATTTGCTCGTTCGGACGGGTAGCGATAAGCGCCGAATGCTTCAGGTGTAACTCGTTGCGGCATGCTGTCCACACCCGACTCCGGCATCGTCAGCGGTAAAGAGGTTTGCTGATTCAAAGGCGTCCGCAACTGCGTCATCGGCGCTTGCGCCGCCGAAACTTCGCCTACAGTTTCAATGTGCTGCGCTACCGCGGTAGCGCCGGGCCGTTGATCCGCCAAGCTGCGGTGCAAAGCCTGAAACAGAAAATCGTGCACCATCCGTCCTTCCCGAAAACGCACCTCCAATTTGGTCGGATGCGCATTGACGTCAACCAGCGCTGGGTCGAGTTCCAGATACAATACAAACACCGGATGCCGGCCGTGATACAGTACGTCCTGATAGGCCTGCTTCACCGCATGGGCCACCAAGCGGTCTTTGATTAAGCGCCCATTCACGTAGAAAAACTGCATATCCTGCTGACTGCGGGAAAACGTCGGCAAGCCGACCCAACCATGTAAATGCAAGCCCGACGCCGCAAAATCGATCTTCACGCAATTCTCGACAAAAGCCGAGCCGCAAATTGCCGCAATGCGTTTTTCCTGGGCGGCTTGGGTGTCAGCCGGTTTGAGATTCAGCACTTCGCGCTGATTGTGATTTAACAGAAAACCGACATCAAAACGCGCCAAAGCCAATTTTTGAATCAGGCTTTCTATGTGAGAAAACTCGGTTTTCTCGGCTTTTAAAAATTTACGCCGGGCCGGGGTGTTGTAAAACAGATCCCGCACATCCACCGTGGTACCGGGCGGATGCGGATCGGGTTGCGGGTCGAAATTTTGCTCCGTGCCGTCGGCGCTGACTTGCCAAGCGCAGTCGGCATCGGCAGTACGGGAAATCAGAGTCAAACGCGCCACCGAACTGATGCTGGGCAAGGCCTCGCCGCGAAAGCCCATGCTAATCACATGTTCCAAGTCATCCAACGAGGCAATCTTACTGGTGGCATGCCGGGATAAAGCCAACGCCAAATCGTCTTTGACGATGCCGCAACCATTGTCGCGGATTCGGATTTGCCGGGTGCCGCCCTGCTCCACATCGATTTGAATCTGGGTGGCGCCAGCATCGAAACAATTTTCCACCAGCTCTTTGACCACAGACGCCGGCCGCTCGACCACCTCGCCGGCGGCGATTTGATTGACTAATTGGGTAGGTAAAGCATGAATCCGCATTGGCCGCGCTCAAACAAAAGCGCGTATTTTAGCGGATGGAAATGAAACGGGGCGAAATGATTCGCCCCGCTTTAAGATAGTTTAATCAGCTGTCATGCGGAATTTGCAACACCTGACCAACGCGCACATTGCCGTCATTCATCGCATTGGCCATCCGCAAGGCTCGCATGCTTATGCCGTATTGCTGGGCGATGCCGGACAGGGTTTCGCCGCGATTGATGACATGATGCGTGCCGGCACTGTTGCTCGCGATTGTGGCGGGAGCGGCATCCAGCTCTCTAGCCGCCAACACCGGTTTTTGTTCCGGTTTTGCTTTAGCCACCGGTTCATTGTCATCCACATCCACTGCCGCCAATTGCACGGCTTTAGATTTGCCGAAACGATTCAGCTGCGCCATCATCGTATCGGCCGGAGCATATTGTTTAAAGTGGCCGACAATGCCGCTAAATACCGCCGAGGCCATTTTGTTTTGATAAGCCTTGGTGTTTAAACGGCGTTCTTCTTCCGGATTGGAAATGAAAGCGGTTTCCACCAGAATCGACGGAATTTCCGCCGACTTCAACACGACGAATCCGGCTTTTTGCACGGTATTGCGATGCAAATGACCAACACCCTTCACACTTCTCAACACCTTATTACCGATGTTTTGGCTGGCTTCCTTCGCCGCCTTATTGGATAAATCCATCAACACCGAGGTCAAGGTGTCATCTCTGTCCTCGGCGGCACCGCCATCCACCGCGTTTTCGCTGTTAGCCAGCCACGTGGCGCCGGCACTGGACGCGCCTTTATTGGCCAACGTATATACCGAGGCACCGTGCGCCTGGCTGTCGCTAAACGCATCGGCATGTATCGACACAAACAAATCGGCCTTGGCCACGCGGGCAATACGGCGGCGTTCGTTTAATTTCACAAAATAGTCGCCATCGCGAATCATCACCGCTTTCATACCCGGCTGGCTGTTGACCATACCTTGCAGACTCTTGGCAATCGCAAACACCACGTCTTTTTCCTGCGTGCCGTTCGCGCCCTGCGCACCGACATCCTTACCGCCGTGGCCAGCGTCGATGGCCACAATGATGTGACGACCCTTGGCTTTGGCGACCGATTTAACCGCGACAGGTTTGGCAGTGGTCTCGGATTTTTTAGTGGATTTATCGGCTTTTTCGGCAGCAGCAACCTCGGGGGTAGCTGTCGGCTTTTCCGTTTTAACCGCCGCAACCGGAGTAAATGCTCTTTCCGCCGGCTTGGCTGTCAATTGCGGCTGCGCTGGCTGATCTTTTGCCGCCAAATCGATTTGTAAATTCTTACCGACCATCGCGACTTTGGCGTCCGCATCAGATTTCAATTCGACGACGATACGCAAATCCTTGTTGTTACGCATTGCGCTGCGGGCAAAACCAAACAAGGGATGATCCGCAACCGGTTGATTCAAATCCTGCGCCATTTTGGCATCGCTAAAATCCATAACCAGACGATTAGGACTTTTCAACACAAACGCATGATGCTTGACCGTGCTCGGCAAATTGACCAGCAGTTGATTGGTGGATGAATAACTGATCGGACCCAGTTCAGTCTGAGCCGCGAGCACCGAAAACGTGGGTAATAACAAACCCCATATCCAGAAAATTTTAGACATCTGCTGCATACCCCACATTTCCACTAGTGACAACTTCGTTGAAATTATAGCAGTAGGTTATTGTTTTTCCAGTTTAGTTTTATGTCGCCAAGCCGATTTTTTGCTAACACATTGATTTCAGCGGTACGTTGCCGCTGAAAATAATTCAAGCTAACCTCCACATCGGCCTTGGGCAAAAATCCCGCCCCCATTTGCGGCCATTCGATGCAGCACAACGCATCTTGATTCAGATAATCGTCCATGCCCATCCATTCCAGTTCTTCCGGATCCTTCAACCGATACAAATCAAAATGAAACAAGCGCCGGCCATCGACTTCGTATTCCTCGACCAGGGTGTAAGTAGGGCTTTTCACCGCGCCTGAGTGGCCGCCAGCGCGCAATAAGCCGCGTACCAGCGTCGTCTTGCCGGCACCCAAATCGCCGTACAAAAACAGCAGACATTTTTCCGGCAAGGCTTGCCAAAGCGCGGCGCCCAACGCTTCGGTATCTTCGGGGGTTTCCAGCGTGATGTTCATTAATTCAATAATTTCCTGATTCGTTCCGGCAAATCACCGGCCAACAAGCCGCGCTCGCCAAATTCCGCAGCCAGACTGTCAGCCGCTTCGCCATGCACATAAACACCCAGCCTAGTCGCCTGCTCCAAACTCAAGCCTTGCGCCAGCAAACCGCCGATCAAGCCGGACAACACATCGCCCATGCCGCCGCTGGCCATGCCGGGATTACCGGTGGTGCCGACATATACCGTTTCACCGTTGCTAATCAAGGTACCGGCGCCTTTTAACAAACAGATACCACCGTACTGACTCTGAATATCCGATAAGGCTGCAAAGCGGTCTGCCGAGATTTGCCGGGTATTACATGCCAACAAGCGCGCGGCTTCGCCGGGGTGCGGTGTTAAAACCCAGTTGTCGTGGCGCTGCGGTTGCTCCGCCAGCAAATTCAGCGCATCGGCATCAAGCACGCAAGGCTTATCGCGACCCATGACGGTGCCAAACATTTCCCTGGCCCAATCGTCCTGACCAAGGCCGGGCCCGATCACGATGACGCTGGCTTTATCCAGTAAGGCGTGCAGCGTTTCGCCGCATTCCACGCCGTGGCACATCAACTCCGGCCGGCCGATATTGATCAGCCCGCTATGCGCGGCGCGGGTGGCGATACTAACCAGACCGGCCCCGGAACGCAAGGCCGCCTCACCCGCCAAGCGTATGGCCCCGGTATAACCCAGGTTGCCGCCGATCAACAGTACGTGACCGAAATGGCCTTTGTGCGCCGTCCGCGGACGGCGCGGTAACGCTAACTTTTCCAGCAATTCCGCGAACGGGGGCATTGCCGCCAACACTGCCGCGTCGATATCCAAATTATTGCAAATAATCTCACCGCAATATTCCGGTGCTGCGCCGGTAAACAAGCCGCACTTCAAACCGATAAAAGTCACCGTCACATCGGCCTTAACCGCGCAGCCCAACACCGAACCGGTGTAGGCGTGTAAGCCCGACGGTACATCCACGGCAACTACCGGACAGGCTGAATCGTTAATCGCGGTGATAGCTAACGCATAACCTTGCCCGACTTCCCGACTCAAACCAATTCCGAATAAAGCATCGACGATCACGCCTTGCAGCCTGGATTGCCCGGCTTCGAAGTCGCTGACACAACCTCCAGCATTTAAAAAATCTTGATACGCAGCAAGCGCATCGCCCGGCAATCCATGCGGATCGGTCAAGGCGTAAACGGTTACCTGATAATTAGCCTGCAAGGCCAGCGTCGCCACCTCATAACCATCGCCGCCATTATTGCCGCCGCCGCAAAACACCGTGATCGCGGCGTGTTCCGGCCAACGCCGCTGTATTTGTTCGAACAGCGCGTATCCGGCCCGCCGCATCAATTCCCTACCAGGAATCCCCTGTTCGTCGATCACATAACGCTCGGCTTCGCGGATTTGGGCGGTGCAGTAGAGTTTGTTTGCGGGTGTTTGCATAGCTTATGCCTTGGGGAAATCGAAGGGGGTTTCGCTGATCTTGCCGGGACTACTGAAAAATCAGCCAAGAGTTGCCGTTTAACTCCGGTTCTTCAGCGTCTGCTTACGTGCAGATAGCGTAAGTAGACCAGCATGCAATCAGCGTTTACGAAACAAACCGAACGCAAATATCCAATGCCGAATGTTTATCTGCATTCGACGATTGTAGTCCAATAGTTTTCCGACACGCTTCCTCTATTTAATCGCCGGGCTTACTAGGACCCGAGTTAATAGTCGTCATGCGCCGCATCGCGCCTGCGCCGATTCTTCCGTTAAGGATATCTTCCCCACAAGCACTACCCGCGCTACATTCGAGCATCATGGAATTGAAATCGTAAATACTCGAATGGCCGCAATCGCCCTTCGGGTAAGGAACTCCTTTGGCGACATAGAAATTTGCAGAATGGCTACCATATAATCCGGCAGGACAGACAAATTCTTTCAAGACCATAAATGCATTATCCAGATACGGAGGAATATCAGGTGGCTTTTTATGCATTTGAGCATACTTTTGTGTAAGCAATCTGGTCCATTCCGCGACATCGTTTAATGTTGCCTTTCTTAATATGTTTTCCTTCAAGGCCTGTTCCAAGCCGGCACTCCCGGCTAGCGGTGTATTCGGCTCACGAAATGATTCGAGTGGGGTTGCGTTTGAAGTCACCAAACTCACACCATAAGCTATAGGGTCACCAATCGTCACTTTACCTCTCGCCACTCGACTAAAACTCGCTATCGGCCGATTAAAAAGTTGCTGGGCTTGTTTGTCTTCATTCGAACCCGTTTTATTGTTTGTTAGCGCCGTTAATTCGCACGGGCCACCTTCATCATGGCTACTTGCCAATACCAGCGTACCGGCCGGTAATCCTGAAACACGTTGTTTGTGATAACCAAAAACGGAAACGGCTAAAATTTTGGTGCCAGGCGTCCAGCCTATATTCCAAATCGTGGGGTTATAAGTACCCAGCATCAATACAACCGGTTTATCGATTGAGTTGACTGCAACATCTATTTTTTTAGCAGCATTACCGCTTTTTTGCTCTATGACAAAATCAAGCTCTTTACCCTCCCCACCGCCAGCCGCCAAGACAACAACATTGTCATTCAACTCCAGATTTCCGAAACTACAACTCAGTGGTTGCTCGACAGTAAATGGAATGAGGGTGTCATTGGTCGAATTAGAATTGTCTAAAGGCTTTTCTGTTGTACATGCCTGTATCAACAGTAACGCGGCAGAACTCAGTAATTTACGCATGGTGATCCCTAGTTGCCTAATAAAGCTTATCGCCCCGATATGCGGGAATTATTACTCATTGGACAAAGCCTTCAGAGCTTTGTCGGCGGCGAGCAACCCATATCCCGTTGACGAGTCATAACCGATGTCTCCCAAATCCAAACTGCTACGCCGTAACACGTCGTAAAGTTCGAGAGGCTGCAAACTCAGACCTTTTTTCGACGCAGCCTGCAGCACTAAAGCAGCCACTGCGGCGGCATGGGGAGCAGCCGCAGAAGTGCCGGTGAAGTTTGGCTTGCCGTCTTTTTCCAGGTCCGGACGGGTTTTGGAAAAGAAACTGGTATTGACGTTTGTGGGCGCCACGGCATCGACATGTTGCCGGACGACAGGCTCAGCTAAACGCTTGCCTTGATTATCGAATAAGACCGGCAAGCCGCCGGGCGAGGAATAATAGCTTGGCGCTGACGGCATTTTGCCCTGGCCGGCTTCTATGGCGCCGACGCTGAAAACGTTCGCAGCATTAGCATGACCGAACACTGAAGAGATGGTTTTCGGATTGTTGCGGTACTCGTCGATACTTGGGTGTTCGCTAGGTAGCGAGCTGCCGCTCAGGATGTATTTCAGTAAGCTAGGCGAGGGACCGGCCACTTTCAAAATGCTCAAACCGACGGTTTTTCGACGGCGGTTGCCTTTATTATCGAATCCGACCACTTCGACGGGGTCCCCACCCAAATTATCGGTTGAACCACCGATGACCCAGGCTTGACTGGCGCGCTTGCAGGCCGGATCGTCGTAAACCACAACGTCCAGATCACTAGCCGAGCCAATACCGCCGCTAATCGACTTGGCCGGTTGGTCCCACTGCAAACTCAATACAGTAAACGCATCGGCGCCAACAGTAATCGTTTGGCAGATGTCAATTTTGTTAGGATCGGGATTGAAGTCGTGGGCGACGCCATGTTTTTCGCCCAAAGGATAGCGACCGCTATCGGCAAATGCCGATTGATAGCTGTTAAGGCCGGCGTTGCCTGCCGACGAGAAAACAGCAATGCCGCGTTCGGCTACCAGCCGATCAATCGTTTGCGATGCAGACCCATCCTGAAACATCGGCTCGCTAAAATACACGGCATCATCAACGATAATTTGCGCATCGTGATCGGCCACTCGATTCAAGGCTTGCCTCAAATCGTCGGGATTGTCGCCCATCGCGTGAAACAGCAAATTGGCGCCGGGCGCCAGATCATGTATCACTTCCAGCATCGCCCGGCCTTCGTCGAGCGTCTTTTCGCCTTTACAATCGGCTTCTTTCACTACCGTCACTGTTGGTGGCAATTCGCCGCTGGCTTGCCCAATATCCGCACCGCCCAAGCAATTGAAACTGTCGCTGATAACGGCGACGGTAATACCCTCACCGCTCAAGTTGTAAATGCTTCTCACCAGATTGGTTCGTACGAGGGTGTCACCTTGAGTAACTACTTTGTTCGTTATTTCGGCCTGTACATCATTAATTGGATGGGCTAAAAACCCAATTAAAACGATCACAGAGGGCGTACAAAAAATCCTTGTTAAAACCGCGCAGGGCAAACTAAGCTCCCTAATATTTAGTCTGACACGCATACTATTTTATCAAATGATTAAATAGTTCCTTTGAACCATCAAAACAAGCAAGATTCGCATTTTGCGGGCGACCTGGGATTGACTTTTGATCTAAGTTTGATAAAAAGCCTTTTTGCAGAAAAAATCGTACTATTTTCGGCTTGCATAACCAAGCGGCATAAAGGACTAAGTTATTACCATTATTTTCGTACGTCAACGGCACACCTTTTTCATAAAAGTATTCCACCAGCTCTAACTGACTCTCTTCTAAATCAAGGTAGTTTAAGTTATAATCAATGGCTCGAGCCATTAATCCCGGATCATCTAAATTGGCTCCTCTATTTACCAATAATTTGATTATATCCATGTTTATCGGCGCATCAATACTAAACATCATCGCAGTGGTATAACGATCTGAAATTGATTCATTAACATCAACTCCCGCATTAAGAACAAGTTTCACCAATTCCGGATTTTTTTTGCGAATAGCAAGATAGAGTGCAGTGTTACCGTAAGAATCTTTGGCATGAGCATTAGCTCCATGATCTAGCAAAAATTGAGCTAACTTTACTAGATTTAAATCTATTGCTAACAGTAAAGGCGTCATCCCTTCAGATACTTCTTCAATATCAGCACCTTTTATTAATGCTTTCGCAGCCTGTTTTAAATCGTTATCGAGCACCGCCTTGTGTAAATCAGGTTGCATCAAATAACGGCGAAACGATTCATGAGTGTCTATCAAACCCTTGTCGGACGGCTTCCAAGTTTTGCCGCCATCCAGCGAACGGAAGAGTCCGCCGCCAAGCCATCCTGCGAACAATAGGTTAGGATCGCGCGGGTCAACAGCCAAAATGGTGGCAAACCAACTGCCTGGTAAACCATCACCTAGTATTTCCCATGTTTCGCCATAGTCAATGCTTTTCTTGAAGTTGCTATGGCCTCCTGAATTGGAGTCTCTATAACAAATTGCATAAATAATATTAGGCGACGAAGGCGCCTCTACTCCATCAACACAAAGTTCGCCAATATTATTCTTGCTCGTATTTCTAGTTTTTATGTCAAAAGATAGCTTAGTCCTTCGATTCTGATAAGCCCACGATAAGCCTTTATCGAAACTTATGAATTTATCTGAATTTCCGATAACCGCATAAATAACATTTTTATCTTCTAACGAAAATTTTATTTCTTTTATTACAGGGCCAACATAACCTGGCTTATTTGCTTCAGCGATGCAACTAAACAATAAAAATAGAAAACAAATATTAGATTTTATAAATTTTTTTATTTCCTTGTGTTTGCTACGCATCTTTTGCACCGCTAAATCCAAAATTCATTTAATTACGAAATATCACGAGTAGCATAACAAGCGGTTGCATGATGTCCCTATACTTTCCAGAAATTAGTCAGAGATGAGGCAGTTTCTAGAAAATATTCAACATTTCTCGCCGCATTTATAATGTCTTCGAGTTACAATAATTGGTAACGATAAATTTTAGTCAATCAACCAGATAATGCCACAGACTGTAAAGGGCAAATGTTTGTCGATCCCCAAAAGTTCGAGACATCCCATCGCAGAAAAACACTACCGAAAAACACTCTGCCAAATCTCGCCGGGCATTATTTTACGGACAATCCATCACGCCGCTTATGTCACAATTGCCCCACTAAATCGATACGGAGCAAAACCATGCACCAATTTCTGTTAATCATCATGACACTGCTTGCGCTGAGCGGCTGCGCGTCGGAATCCTGCGATAAAGATGTGGTGAGCATCCTCAACCCCAATCAAACCAGCGCGAAGTTGCTGATGGATTACGCCAAAACCGCCGTCTGTAAGACAGATTCAACGAGCACGGCAAAGCCTACAACTGTAGACGAAGAGCGCAAGCTGGTGTTGATTTACGATTTGTATGTCAAAGCCAGGAGTTATGCGATTTTAAATAAAGTGTTTTTCTGGCTGTCGCTGATTTCGGCGGTGGCGGTATTTTTGTGGCCTTCGCTGGGGGTGTTGTTGAAAGACCGGCTGGGCGAGCGCGAATGGTATAAGTCGGCGATAGTGCAAACCACGGTGACAGGCATCGCCGCGTTGATGTTCGCGTTTTACAGCCAATACAAAGACAAGCAAACCTACACGGAAAATCTAATGCGCTACGCGGTGTTTTCCGATAAGCCGGTAGATGAATTGAGTCAGAAAGTGATCGAGGAAATCGGCAAAATCGATATTGGCTTTAGCTTCAGCGGGGTGTTTGACAAGAAGGAAGACAAATAACTGGAAGGCGCTAACAGTTGCTTTGTCGAAGTCGAAAAGATCCGCTAGCCCCTTAACGCTACTTGAGCCCACCATAGCCTTGTGGTTTAAGTTGGCGACAAACGATTCGCTACCATCGTAAGACGGGCTGTTGGCCTCGTAACTTATCCTTGCCATACGCGCAGCTTTTAAACGATAGTGCGCTCAACACCCGCGCTACATTCTAAGAGCCACGCGCTAAACCATGAACTCGGAAAACCTCAGCAAACCGCCATCGTCACAAGCAGCCAGCCCCTCCGCCCGGCTTTATCTATGGGTTCTATTGGCTATCGTTGCCGGCGGCCTGTTCGGTTACCTGGACGCCGAACACGCTATCTCGCTCAAACCCATAGGAGACGGCTTTATCAGCCTGATCAAGATGCTGATAGGCCCGGTGGTGTTTTGCACTATTGTGCTGGGCATCGCCGGTGCCGACGATATGAAAAAGGCTGGCCGGGTGGGCGTCAAAGCCTTGCTGTATTTTGAGATTGTCTCGACTTTCGCGCTGGCGCTGGGCGTGCTGGTCGCCAACGTACTAAAGCCCGGCCAAGGTTTTAACGTCGATCCAGCCACGCTGGACGCTCAAGCCGTCTCCGGTTATGTGAAACAGGCCAGTCAACAAAGTACCGCCGATTTTCTGCTGCATATCGTCCCCAAAACCTTTACCGACGCCTTCACCGGCTCGGGCGATTTGCTGCAAGTGTTACTGGTGGCGGTGTTGTTTGGTTTTGCCTTGCAGCAAATGGGCAGCGCCGGCAGATCGGTGTATGTGTTTATCGAAGAATGCTCGCATATCTTTTTTGCGATGATGAACGTGATCATGAAGCTGGCGCCGTTCGGGGCCGGTGCGGCGATGGCGTTTACCATCGGCAAATACGGCGTGGCCGCATTGAAACCGCTGGCCGCGCTGATGGGTAGTTTTTATCTGACCTGCGGCTTGTTCATCGTCTTGATTCTAGGCAGCATAGCCGCACTGACCGGCTTCAATATTTTTCGGCTGTTGCGCTACATCAAGGAAGAAATGTTGCTGGTGCTCGGCACCTCGTCGTCGGAATCGGCGCTGGTGCCGTTGATGAACAAGCTGGAAAAACTGGGCTGCTCGCGGTCGGTGGTGGGTTTGGTGATACCGTCCGGCTACTCGTTCAATCTGGACGGCACCAATATTTATCTGACCATGGCCGCGCTATTCGTCGCCCAGGCCTTGAATGTCGATTTAGACCCGACGCAACAATTAACGCTGTTGTTGGTAGCAATGTTGACCAGCAAGGGCGCGTCCGGTGTCACCGGCGCCGGCTTTATCACCTTGGCGGCTACACTGGCGGTAGTGCCGGCGGTACCGGTCGCGGCACTTTCGCTGATCCTGGGCATAGACCGCTTTATGTCGGAAGCGCGGGCCTTGACCAATATTGTCGGCAATGCGGTAGCGACGATAGTGGTGTCACATTCGGAAGGCGAGCTGGATACAGAAAAAATGCGGGCTCAGCTTGGTCGAAACCGGTCAAGCCAGGGTGTCTAACCCCAGTAAGCGCAGCCCTTGCCGTTGCCGATAGCTGACTACCGGCATGATGTTTTGCGCCAATAGATTATTCGCCTGCACTTCGTTCAACACCACTTCCGTCGCCGGCTGCAATACCTGCTCGCCGTCCAGTTCGTAGCTAAACGCCGGCACATCGGCAAAAAAGAATTGCTCCGCGGTGGCGTCATCCTGGGCAGCTCTCAACAACACCCTGGCCGCTAAAAAGGCCGAATTTCCCCACAACAACTCGTCGGTCTGCGGGATATTACTGCACTCTTCAAACGCCAAGCTCTCCAGCGGATCGCGTTTGCTGCCATAAGGTAAACGCATCAGCACGCGCGGATAAGTCAGGATCACGCTGTCGGCCTGGATCTGCTGGCGATATGCCAGCCAATCCGGCGTATTCTGCAAAGCCCCAACCACCAAACCGTTCCCCGCGCCCGCCAGAAAACCCGCCCCACATTTGGCGGCTAAATCCGCACAATAACCCAGCAAAGCCTTATCGTCCGTATTATCGGCAAACAGATAATCGGCCACGATCAACACATCCTGCTCGCCGTCACCGGTTTGCATATGTTGCTGCAAACGCTGGACCACGCTCTCGCCGCCTTTTTCCAGCTCCGCCAGCAATTGGGCTTGGCTAATGTCCAGCAAATAGAGTTGTTGCGCGTCGGCGGCTTCTTCATGCACCAATTCATACGTCGCCCGCCACAAAGCTTCCAACGCTTGAAAATCCTGCCGATGCAGCAAGGCTTTCACAAACTGCGCGGTCGCGGCGTCGATCACATTGATTAAAGCCCCGTGCTGCGGATTGGCGTCTTTGGCGACATGCGGCTCCACAATCTGTTTCAACAAACTATCCAAGGAATCGGACGCCGCGACCGCGCCTTCCGGCTTTTTCCCCAACAGGCGTTCCAACATATCGTCCTGGCTTTCCGTTTCCGCCACAGGCGCTGCTGCTTCGCTGGCGACTACGCCAGGAAAAAAGGCCTGAATTTTCGCCGCCGCCTGCGCGGCGGTATTGGGGTTGCCCAGTTCCGATTTTAAAGTCCGCAAATCGGCCAGCAGCTTGACTTTTCCCAACCAGGCATCGGGATGAAAATCCTCCAGCGCCGGAAATTGCAGCGTGATGCCCAAGCTGACTTCCAGTGAGGGTGTGACTTGCGCCTGCACTTGCTCAAAGTTATCGACATCGATTTTGCGGATTTTGCTTTGCTCCCAAGGCACGGCGGCACCGGAAAAATTGCCGAAAATATAAACCCGGTAGCTACTGTCGCCGCCGGTCTTGGCCGTTTTTCCGGCATTAAAACCCATCGTAAAATCAATTCTGCCTGACATATAGTCTCCTCGCATTCAACGCTTTACCATCAACAGTAGCAGAGCAAACCCGGTCCAACAAGCCAGCCGGTTTTTCCGGATAGCGGTATGCTTATGGCTGTCAGTCCAACAGGTGATAGCCATGAGCAACGCCAACCGTTTAGCCGAACTGCGCCGGCGCATCAATCAAGCATTTACCCAAGCTGAACCGCAAGCCATCTCCAGCCTAATCGCCAGATTGGGATATTACGATAGCCAAACCATCGGCGCCTGTTCGCAGGCGATGATCGAAGCAGTACGCGCCAAGCATAAACAGCCGGGCCTTTTCGAAGCCTTCTTGCACGAATACAGCCTGAGCAGCGATGAAGGCATCGTCTTGATGAGCATCGCCGAAGCCTTGCTGCGCATACCGGACAGCGACACGCAAAACCTGTTCTTGCGCGATAAACTGGCCAATGCCGACTGGTATAGCCACTGGCTGCACAGCGATTCACTGCCGGTGAATCTGGCTAGCGGCGGTTTATGGATCAGCGGCAAAATGGAAGAACTGGTTCGGCAGCGGGTTTTCGATGGATTATTAAGCCGGCTGGGCGAGCCGCTGATCCGCGCAGCGATCAAGCAAGCCATGCAGCAAATGGCCGAACATTTCGTCATCGCCGAAAACATAAACGCGGCTATCAAACAATCCGGCCGCAATCCGGCCTATCACTATTCTTTCGATATGCTCGGCGAAGCAGCCCTGACCGAAGAGGACGCGGAACGCTATTTCGCGGCCTATCGCCGCGCCATTGAATCTCTGGCCGAATCGGCGAACGCCGAGTTATTCGCCAATCCCGGCATTTCCATCAAGCTGTCGGCGTTATATCCGCGTTACGAACCATTACAGCAGCGTTATGCGGTGCCGGTCATCAGCGACAAGCTGTTAGCTTTGGTTAAGCTGGCCCGCGCGGCGAATATTTCCGTGACTGTCGATGCGGAAGAAGCCGAACGGCTGGATATATCTTTGGATATTTTCACGGCGGTATTTGACGATCCGGCGCTGGCCGCTTGGCCGGGTTTTGGTCTGGCGGTGCAGGCTTGTCAAAAACGCGCTGTAGCGGTGATCGAATGGCTGGCGGCTCTGGCTGAATCGCAGCAACGCCTGATTCCCGTCCGTTTGGTGAAAGGCGCGTACTGGGATAGCGAGATCAAACGCGCCCAGGAAAACGGCTGGGACGACTACCCGGTATTTACTCGCAAAGCCGCCACCGACTTGTCTTATCTGGCTTGCGCCCGACTGATCCTGTCAAAGCCGCAGGCTTTTTATCCGCAATTTGCCACACACAACGCCCACAGCGTGGCGGCGATTGGCGAGTTCGGCAAAGACCATCCGGGTTTTGAATTCCAGCGCCTGCATGGCATGGGGAGTGCTTTGTATGACGAGTTGTTGAATCAAGGCTCGATCAACTGCCGCGTCTATGCGCCGGTCGGCAGTTACCGGGATTTGCTGCCTTATCTGGTTCGGCGCTTACTGGAAAACGGCGCGAATACCTCGTTTATCAATCAAATCGAAAATCCGGCGATTAGCGCTGCCATGCTGTCCGGCGATCCGTTGACCCAGTTAAACCAAGTGGAATCTAAGCCGCTAGCTGTACCCGGCGACTTATTCGGCGCGCAACGCCGGAATTCGGTGGGGCTGAATTTGAGCGATCCCGAAGTGTTACAGCAGTTGCAACAGGAATTGGCTGCCATGTGGGGCCAGACTTGGCAAGCCGCACCATTGATTGCTGGTCAACAAATTCGTGGCGAACCGCATCCGGTTTATAGCCCGCACGACCAACACAGCCTAGTTGGCGAGGTGGTGTTCAGTTCCGCAAATGATATAGAACAAGCCTTGCAACAAGCCACGCGCGCGTTCGATGACTGGCGTTTATGCCCGGTTGCAAGCCGTGCCGGGTATCTGCTAAAAGCGGCAGATTTATTGGAGCAGCAGCGCCTGGAATTGGTGGCACTGTGCATTCGCGAAGGTGGCCGAACCGTGCGCGACGCGCTGGCGGAAGTGCGGGAAGCGGTCGATCTATGCCGGTATTACGCGGCCTGCGCAGTCGAACAATTCGCGCAACCACTGCACTTACCCGGACCAACTGGCGAAGACAACCAATTGTTTCATTTTGGGCGCGGCGTGTTTGTCTGCATCAGCCCGTGGAATTTTCCGATTGCGCTTTTCATCGGCCAAATCGCCGCCGCGTTGGTGGCCGGCAATACGGCGATCGCGAAACCGGCGCTACAAACATCATTAACGGCCATGGCCTGTTTGCGCCTGTTGCATAGCGCCGGCATCCCTGAACAGGTACTGCAGTTTTTGCCGGGCGACGGCGCCGAGATTGGTCGGCACTTGTTGAGCGACGAGCGCGTCGCCGGCGTGGCGTTTACCGGTTCCAGCGCCACCGCCCACCTGATCAATCGGCAACTGGCTGAGCGTGACAGCGCCATCGCCAGCTTGATTGCCGAAACCGGTGGGCAAAACGTGATGATCGCCGATAGCTCGGCGCATCAGGAACAGCTGGTCGCAGACGCAATACAATCAGCATTTAACAGCGCGGGCCAACGCTGCTCGGCGTTGAGGGTATTGTTTCTGCCGGAGGCTATCGCCGACAGCGTCATTGCGCGCTTGATCGGCGCGATGCGTTTGCTGCGGGTCGGTTCGCCGCTGGATATTGCCACCGACGTCGGCCCTATTATCGATCAACGTGCGTTAGCCGCCCTGCATCAGCACATCGAGAAGCTTGAACACGACGCCAAGCTGTTATATCAACTGCCCTTGACCGACGATCTAACAAACGGCTGTTTTTTTCCACCGACGTTAGCGGAAATACCTGCCCTATCCTTCCTTGACCACGAAGTGTTCGGCCCCATCCTGCATATAGTCCGTTACCCAGCCAACGAGCTGGCAAAAGTGGTCGAGGCCATCAATGCCAGCGGCTACGGCTTGACACTGGGCATCCACAGCCGCATCAACGCCAATATGCGTTACATCCAAGAGCACGCGCAGGTCGGCAACATTTACATCAACCGCAACATGATAGGCGCGGTGGTGGGTGTGCAGCCGTTCGGCGGCATGGGCCTGTCCGGCACCGGCCCGAAAGCCGGCGGCCCCCATTACTTGCAACGCTTTGCCAACGAACAAACCCTGACCACCAACCTCACCGCTATCGGCGGCAATCCTTGGTTGTTGCGAAAATAAACATGGATTTTATGGTCTCGGTTCGCGAAATTTGGAATCCACGCCCTGATCGATAGTGTAATTTTACAAAAAACGTTGTTAGTTTCTGCCTTTGAAGCCGAAAACCTCTAGTGTTAGTCTAGTTGCACAACCGGGTATACCCCACTACTCTCCATCGCAATCAGAGATTGGCGCTTATGTCTAAAGAAAACAAATCCACAGCGATCTCGCCTAACTTATTAAGCGTGCTATTGATCATTTTGGGCGGCAGCCTGTTCGTAGGCCAAAGCCCTTTCAACGATTCCAGACCCAATAAAGCGTCCTTATCGCAATTGCAACAAGCCGGCTTTAAGTCCGACGTAGACGCGCGCTTGTGGCAAGATCCATTCGAAGCTATCGCCAACCAAAATCTGAATAGTCAGGGGTATCAGCAATTTAAAGACCAGAAGGAATTGATAAAAACCCTTCAGTCCCACTTGGAAGACATTCCCGACGGGCGGCAAATCGTCATCGCCACACTAATGCCCAATGGTCGTTATCAAGAAGACGTGGAAACCCGGCGCCGTATCCGTTACGCGGTATTATCAGGGTTAATCGGCAATTCCAAACAAGAGTACGGCCCAAGCGACGAGGAGCATATCGGTTACGTCAATTACCTGCTGAACAAATCGAGTACCTTGATCGCATTCGAACATTTGGTTTGGAAAGCCCAACCGATGGCCCGGAGTCCAGAAGCGGAGAAACATCCGCCTATTTTGCTGCTATACCTTGACAGCAAAGCCTTCGGCTATGAGCCGCTAAAAGATCTTTTCAAGAATTTGCGCAAACTTTACGAGAAAAACAACAAGCTAGAGCTCAACGTACTGGGACCGGCAACTTCGGACGATCTGCAAGCCATGGCGAGCGAGGCACTGAAAGTCGGCAAGCCCAAGGACGCGCCGTTGTTTCGAATGTATTCGCCCCGAGCAACGGTCGATGAAGGTAAATTAATGTACGGCAACCAAGCGGCAACGGCCCATCAACCGAGCAACTTGGCCGAGCACTTCAAAAATCACCTGTCGTTCCTCCGCACCACGGCGACCGACAGCCAGCTGGCGGGCGCGCTGAGCCAGGAACTGGAACTCCGCGGCGTACGGATCGGCGACCAAGCCGAGCTGGCTAAGCCCACTAAACACGTGGTATTGATCTCCGAAACCGAATCACTGTACGCCTACCATATTGGCACCACATTTGCCGATGCGTTAGTCGAAACCGCCATGAACGGAAAACACTCGTTTGGCGCATGCCGCGACCCCATGATTTCAACAGCGGATTGCACGAATTACTTGCAAAAATACGTACACCAATACACCTATTTCCGAGGCTTGGACGGCAAAACCCTGCGCGGCCAAAGTAGTACCAGCACCGGCAACAAATCCGGCAACAATGATACCAACAGTGCCGCCGAGGCTTCCAAAGCCATGGAGCATGCCGACGGCGACAGTCAGTTTGATTACATGCGCCGGTTAACCGACAGGGTTGAAGAACTGGAACAGGAACTGGAAGACCACGACCAAGCCATAGGTGCCATCGGCATCCTCGGCAGTGATGTCTACGACAAACTACTGGTGCTGCAAGCGCTGCATGCCAAATTTCCGGATGTTTGGTATTTCACAAACGTGATGGATGCCCGACTTCTACACCCGGAGCAAAACGAGTGGGCTCGTAACCTGATTGTTGTCTCGAGTTTCGGTTTGCAATTACCGCCGGCATTACAAACTCGTATCCCGCCGTTCCGCGACAGCTATCAAACTGCATATTTTTTAGCCGCGCAAATGGCCTTGTGGGATTCCAACCATGAGCCCTCGGAAGCGACTGGCGCAGCAACCGGGTGCGATACGACCACGCGCCAACAATTGCTGGACAGCGAGGTATTCAATCAACCCGCCTTGCATGAAATCGGCCGTAGCAAAGCTTTCCCTCTCAACACGGACACCGGCAAAACCGACCGGCAAAAATGTGATGCCTTAGGGCCTATGGAGACCCTGATACAATCCGGAGGCGATCTCAGCGACACCGCGCCGACACCGGATTCGGCAGCCGCGCAACCGTTTTCAAGATTTCCGCGCCTGACATTGAAAATTTTAATCGGCGCATTCGTATTGATCGGGCTAGGGCTGTATTTTCGGCGCAAAATCAAAATCGCGACTGCCGCCAAACTACCGGTGAAAGCCGCCGTGCTGCGCCGGCAAAGAGTCTGGTTGCTAATCGCTTTCGCCATTGGCTGCGGACTAGCGGCTTTGGTGCTCAATACCCCACAAACCGAACCATTGGCCTTAATCGAAGGCGTAAGCATGTGGTCGACGGAGGCAATCCGCTTCGCCGCACTGGTTGTCACAGTGTATTGGGTTATCGAAACCGCCAAGTTTCCGCTATTGCTTTGGGAACAGCTGAACTTCAGCGGTAAGTTCGGCGTATCCGCCGACAATCGCTGTTACGCGCATGATAGATATTTGGACAGGCGACTGAAACGAAATATGCATGTTAGGCGAATCAGCATTTTGACATTTTTAGCGTGGATCTTATCGTTTGTGGTGATTTTGTCCTTGGGCGTGCCTTTTACGCCGTATCGCGGCCCTTTCGTCTATTACCTCGATTTAATCCTGCTGAAGGCGATCTTGGTGCCGGCATTCCTGTTTTTGATGATCAGCGTCACCGAGGCAGCGCAAGCGATCATCCAGTTTATCCGCACCATTCCGCGCGCGGCGCCCTGGCCGGCGTCCATGACGAAGGAATACAGCGACACATTGAATATCGATGCAGCGTACCTTCAGGACTGGGTGACGATACGTTTGGTCGGCGATATGACGCAACAGACAAGCCGCCTGATCTCGTATCCGCTATTCGCCGCCGCTCTGATGGTTTTGGCGCGCATGAGTTATTTCGATAACTGGCATACGCCGCCCGGCCTGCTGATCGTGATCGGCGTTTGCATCGCATACTTGTTCTATTGCGACTTCCGCCTGAAAGCGTTAGCGGATGAAACCGAGCAAAACGCCATGAAAAACCTGCGCCGATTATCGATAGCCAATCATGGCAACGTGAAAGATTCATCCCTCGCCGGTAAACTGACCAGCCTCTCCGAGTTGGCGGAACGCTACGCCGAAGGTACCTATAAACCGTTTGTGCAGCGCCCGATTTTTCAGGGTATGCTGCTAATTATCGTGGCCGCCGCCATCGGTTATACAGACTACTTATCCATCATGATGAAAGTACTCGGTTAGCCTCGCAAAGCCGTCCACCGTCCGCAGGAGCCGCGTATCGCCAATGCCAAACGATTGAATTTCGTTAGAAAAAATGCGATGGTGACTGCTTATCTGCCCGGACAAGGGAATAGGCACCAGGCCGACACACCCCGAGGCGGACCCCGCTTTCTCGGAGAATCGAATATGCTAGCCACCAAACGCTATGAATATCTTCCCATCGACCAAATCGAATTTCATCACACCCTCACCAACCATAGAGAACTGGATCGGGCTAAGGTCGCGCATCTGGAAAAAGACATCGTGGTCAACGGCTTGTTCGAGCCGCTGGTGGTTTGGGAACGTAACAATCGCGAATACTATCTGGTCGGCGGCTTTCATCGCATGGAGGCCATTCAAGGCATCCGCCGCGCCAATCCCGGCTATTTCGACAGAGTGGATGTCAGGATCGTCACCGGCGATCCGGACGAAATCAAGGCACTGAATCTGAAGCTGAATTCCGACCGAGTCGATACCCGCATCACCGATTATTTTCAAACGGTGATTTACTTGAACAATGCCAACTGGTCCAGGGACCGCATCGCCGAATTCTTCGACAAAGGCGTCAGTTGGATCGACGACATCATTCGCTACGCGCCACTGACGACGGAAGCCATGCGCGAAAAACTGGCGGGTGGAGAGCTTTCCTGGGCCAGGGCACGCGACATCTTGCGCAAAGCCTTAAACGCACCGCCAGGCAACGAAAAACAGATCATCGAAAGTGAGCTATCGCGGCCCGTGCAAGCAGTCGCCAAACCCCTGCCCTTCCACACCACAATCAAGCGCTTGTCCAATTCCGTTAAAACCGACCCCAAACGCACGTTTAAGGTCAGCACCCAGGATATTTATGCCTTGGTATTGACCTTGCGCGGCAAAAACGTAGATCAGGAGGCCATCGAACGGGTGCGTAAAGCGTTTCCTGTTTTATGGGACGATGAATAGTTCGATAACAGGAAACTAGCCATTCCTGAATTGTCATAAAATTGAGCATCCGCTTCAGCTAAGATAAGTTTGACCGGAACAATGCCCCGTTTTGCGCATCACACTCGGGGATATTTTGGGAAATTCAATACTGAAATAATGTGTTAGCGATGAACAATCTTGTTTTGAAAATAGTGAACGCTCGCAAACCCTATCGACAACGCATGCAGCACGCCAGAGCCCTGGCCGGCTTGTTAGTGCTGCTCTCACTGAGCGGCTGCATGCCGATGAGCTATCCGCCCGGCGCCAAAATCAACACCGCACAGCTGGGAGAAAATACATTTCTCACGGAAGACGGTGCAAGTCTGCCGCTACGGCGGTGGCTGCCCGAGGCAGAACCCAATGCAGTGATCATCGCACTGCACGGCTTTAACGATTACAGTCACTTTTTTGATGCACCAGGCAACTATTTCAGCAAACTAGGCATCGCCTGTTTCGCTTACGACCAACGCGGTTTCGGCGCGGCACCGCAGCGCGGCTTGTGGGCCGGCAGTGACGCATACGCACAGGATTTAAAGCAATTAACCCGACTGCTGAAACAGCGCTACCCGAACAAACCGCTTTACCTGCTGGGCGAAAGCATGGGCGGCGCGATTGTGATTACCGCCATGCAACAGGAAAACATGCCGGACGTCGCCGGCATCATCCTGGCCGCGCCGGCGCTATGGGCTAGATCGACCATGCCCTGGTATCAAACCAGCTTACTATGGACACTGGCGCATAGCATGCCCTGGCTGACCTTGACCGGCAGCGGGCTGGAAATTCTACCGTCGGATAATATCGATATGTTGCGGGCGATGGGCCGCGATCCGATGGTGATCAAGGCCACCCGCGTAGAAACGGTCTACGGCTTAACTAACTTGATGGATACGGCGTTCGACAGCGCCGGCTCGTTGCGGGCGCATACGCTAATGCTGTACGGCGAGAAAGACGAAGTCATCCCCAAAGAACCGACCTACGCTTTTTTGCAACAAATGCTGACTACCGATACCGCGGAAAAAACCGTGGCCATTTACCAGAACGGTTACCACATGCTGCTCCGCGACCTACAAGCCCCCACCGCCTGGCAGGACATCGTGGCCTGGATAAAAATCGGCCCGAACCAATTGCCATCGGGCGCGGATTCTCGAGCCCGGCAATTGTTGAGTAAGGGCTAAAGCCTCATTCCCGACAGACGTGCGCGGAGTGTCGGCCAAGCGGCCGTAAGCGCTTTGGGGCGATGGCATCGAAACTGTTAAACTGCGACGCAGTTTATTAACCTATTCCCCAACCAAAATCCATGCTCCGCATCATCTCCGCCAATCTAAACGGCATTCGCTCGGCAACCAGAAAAGGTTTTTACGACTGGTTAGACACCCAAAATCCAGACTTCGTCTGCCTACAAGAACTCAAAGCCCAGGCCGGCGATATGACAGCCGAGATACTGGCACCGAACGGCCTGCACGGCTATTTTCATTATGCCGAAAAGAAAGGCTACAGCGGCGTCGGTATCTACAGCAAACAGCCGGCCGATAACGTCATTGAGGGCTTGGGCTATGCCGACATTGATAGCGAGGGCCGTTACCTGGAAGTGCAAGTCGGCAATCTATCGGTCATTTCCCTGTATCTGCCGTCCGGCTCCAGCAGCGAGGAACGACAAACTGTCAAATACAGCGTGATGGAACGCTTCTATCCGCATCTTGCCGACTTGAAAGCCAGCGGCCGGGAAGTGCTCATTTGCGGCGACTGGAATATCGCCCATAAGGAAGCCGATTTGAAAAATTGGCGTGGCAACCAGAAAAACTCCGGTTTTTTACCGGCGGAACGGTCCTGGATGACCCGAATATATGATGAGCTGGGCTGGGTAGATGTTTATCGCAGACTACATCCCGACACTACCGATGCCTGCTACACGTGGTGGAGCAATCGTGGCCAGGCTTGGGCCAAAAATGTCGGTTGGCGAATCGATTACCAAGTCGCCACGCCAGGTATCGCCAATCGTGCACAGTCAACCAGCATTTTTAAAGAGCAACGCTTCAGCGACCATGCGCCATTGATCGTTGATTACGCAGACTAGCCACCAATCGACAAACGCACCGAATTAGCGAAGCAGCTGTTCGACTGACGCACCAGCCTGGTTACCGATACCGAAAGGCGCACCAATTCAGATCAAAGTGTGCCATTGCCAGAGATCACCTACCGGTTTATTCACTAGCCTTTCAACCCATGACGCCTTCATCTCCGCGGGAACAGCGACCAGAATACACGATGCAAACGGCTTGAATGGGTCACTCTCACCCCGGGACTTCGCTTGATTCAACTCAACCCTTATCGCACCAATATTGTGCAACCATATGACACATAACCACGTATTCGAGCTGCTGATAGGGTTCCCAAACATTTTAGCCGCCTTAATCGATATTGATCGTATTCCTAAGCATAAGGCTTAAAGCCGGGATAGCGATAAAAATCTCACTCCGCATCCACCCTTGCACTAACATGAACCATCAAATTGGGCGAACGCACCAATATTGTGCATTAGAGCCGTTTTTTATCAGACAAATGAAGCAATAAGGCAACTTTACGCTTGGCGTACAAATTGCTTATTCACTACAACTCTTAACACTTAAATTAACCCGTGCACAAAAAGATACTGGATCATTTAAACGAAGCAATCCTGCTGTTCGACAAGGACTTGCGCCTGACCTATATCAATCCCGCCGGCGAAATGCTGCTTGCCGACAGCGCCAAGCATTTGCTCGGCCAAACGGCGCACAAACTGTTCAAAACCGCGCACAACACGCTATTTAACGATTTATTACCGCGCTTGTATTTGCTCGAGCCGCTGGTCGATAGAGAATTAATCCTAGAACGGCTCAGCCAATCGATTACGGTTAACCTCAGCGCCACACCCTTGCTCGAGGATGGGAAATTAAGCGAAATCCTGATCGAACTGCAACAGGTAGACCGGCATTTGCGGATCACCAAAGAAGAACAGTTGCTGGCCCAGCAAAACACCAGCCGCATGCTGGTGCGTGGCCTGGCGCATGAAATCAAGAACCCGCTAGGTGGTTTGCGCGGCGCAGCACAATTGTTGGACTTGGAATTGCAAGATCCTGAATTAAAGGAATATACGCAAATCATTATCGCCGAATCGGACCGCTTGCAGGATCTGATGGACAAAATGCTCGGCCCCAACAAACCCGCGCATAAAAGCCAGCTCAATATTCACGAGGTACTGGAACGGGTCCGGCATCTGGTTACGGTGGAGGCCGCCCACGGCATTATGCTGCATACCAATTACGATCCGAGCATCCCGGAGATTTTCGCCGACAAAAACCAGCTGATCCAGGCCATACTCAATATCGTCCGCAACGCCGTACAAGCCGTGCAAAACCATGGCGTGATTACGATAAAAACCCGGGTGCAGCGGCATATGACTATAGGCCGCAAACGCTACAAGCTGACCGTCAAAATCGACATTATCGATAACGGCCCGGGCATCAAACCCGAGCTGATGGGACAGATTTTTTATCCGATGATCACCGGCCGCGCCGAGGGTACCGGACTTGGCCTGTCGATTGCTCAATCTTTGATCAACCAGCATAACGGTTTGATTGAATGCGAGAGTGAGCCGGGCAATACCGTATTTTCCATCTACCTACCTTTGGAGACGAATCATGCAAATACCTGACAAGGTCTGGATTGTCGATGATGACAAATCCATCCGCTGGGTACTTGAAAAAGCCTTGCAAAAAGCCGGCGTGCATACCCAAAGCTTCGCCAGCGCCAACGAATTGCTAAAATCGCTCCCCGGCGGACTCCCGCAAGTGCTGATCACGGATATTCGCATGCCGGGCATGGACGGCTTCGAGTTGTTGCGGAACATTCAAAACAGTTATCCGGATTTACCGGTGATCGTCATGACTGCACATTCCGACCTGGAAAGCGCGGTGTCGGCGTTTCACGGCGGGGCGTTCGAATACCTGCCTAAACCCTTCGATGTCACCGAAGTCGTCGAAACTGTGCAACGCGCCTGCGCGCACAGCAAACAACGGCAAAGCGACATTGTGCAAGCACCACCTACCGTCGAAGAAACCCCGGAAATCATCGGCGAAGCGCCGGCCATGCAAGAAGTGTTTCGGGCGATAGGCCGTCTGGCCCGCTCGCACATCACGGTGCTGATTAACGGCGAGTCGGGTACAGGTAAGGAACTCGTCGCCAAAGCCCTGCATCGTCACAGTCCGCGCGCAGACCAGCCATTCATTGCCTTGAATATGGCCGCCATCCCCAAAGACTTGATGGAATCGGAACTGTTCGGCCACGAAAAAGGCGCATTTACCGGCGCTCAAGCCAGGCGGATCGGCCGTTTCGAGCAAGCCAACAACGGTACGCTGTTTCTGGATGAAATCGGCGACATGCCCGCCGAATTGCAAACCCGCTTGCTGCGGGTGCTGGCAGACAACGAGTTTTATCCGGTGGGCGCGCATACCTCAGTGCGAGTCAACGTGCGCATCATTGCCGCCACCCACCAGGATCTAGAAGCGTTGGTGGCGCAAGGCCGGTTTCGCGAAGATTTGTTTCACCGCCTGAACGTGATTCGAATTCATATCCCACCGTTGCGCGAACGCCGGCAGGATATAGGCTTGTTGATGCGGCATTACCTCTATCAAAGCGCGAAGGAACTGAATACCGAAATCAAACTGTTAAAACCGGAAACCGAGGCATTTTTAAGCGGCTTGAGGTGGCCAGGCAACGTGCGGCAATTGGAGAATATCTGCCGCTGGCTGACGGTGATGGCCTCGGGCCGGGAAATTCATCTGGAAGATTTACCGCCGGAACTGACGCACAATAGCGGCGATTCCGCATCCGGCGACACAACACCGGGAGATTGGGAGAGCCAGTTTAAAAATTGGGTCAAGCAGCAATTATCGACCGGTAAAGTGGACATCGCCAAACAGGCTATCCCCACCTTGGAAACCCTGTTGATCGAGGCCGCGTTGAATCATACGCATGGCCGCAAACACGAAGCAGCACTATTGTTGGGCTATGGCCGTAATACCTTGACCCGCAAAATCAAGGAGCTGGATATTAGAGAATAAGCGCGGCCGGAAAGCCGCCATTTCCGGCGCAGCTTGGTATTTGCGACAGCCGTTTGCCCGGGCATTTTGACCGGCAAAAACCGGCAGGTTTTTTATCCGTTTAAATGCCATCGGTGTATACTCCCGCCGTCTGATTAACCTCAATAACAAGCAGAGAAGGTTCATATCTAATGGCGGATAAAACGGTAAGTAAACACCTGAGCAATCTTGAACGGCAGTTCGCGGCGAACGATCCGGTTTTGCAAAAAACCGCCAAGATATTCCAGGACCTGGATGAAATCGAGTTTGAACTGGGGTTGATCGATAACGACGAGACCACCGCACGCAAAACCAGTTGGTGGCCCATCGTCAGCACGCTGGGCGGTTACTCGCCCGCCAAATCAGACTTTGTTAATCGTTACCTGGGCGTGCAACTACACACCGCCCGCCATAAATTCACCGTACTGCAATATACGCCACAAACCAATACCGCGACGCTGCCCGGCACCGCACTGGACGCCGACCACCGCTTACCTTTCTATCAAATCAGCCGTCAAATCGATTTGGTCGCCAACGGCGAAGGTAGCAAACTGAACGGCTATCTGGAACTGGTCACGGTCAATAGCAGCAAATTAAAAAACAAGCTGTTGATCGACACCCCGGTATTAAATCCGGCCGCGGAAAATCCAGTCTCCGGCCTGTTGCGAAAATACGTGATAGGCATCTCCGATTTGGTATTGGTATTTAACGACTTGTTCGAGGCCGATGCCGATTTGATCAAGGACACCCTGGCCGAGATCGTTGCCCACCAGGATGCCAATAAATTCATTTTCGTGATCGACCATTCGGAAATAACTATCGATGCGCTGAAAAGCCAGGAAATCGCCGCATCCTGGCAACGACGCCTGGCCGAACTGGGCATCCACACCGGCCAATTTATTGTGTTATCGCAATCGGGCGATACTTCGCTGTTCGACCAGCGCTTCAACAACATCAATAACGATCGCTCTTACCGCATACTCGGTACGCTGGAAAACAGCATCCGTGCCATCGACGACACCATTTTTTCGGAAGTGGAAGAAGCGTTAACCACCTGGAAGGACAGATGCAACGCCTCCACCCTCATTGTGCTGGGCTTTATCGTAATGCTGATGTTATTTGCGGAAATTGCGGTGGGGATACTCGAACTACTGATCGACCCGATTATCGGCCCGGCCATCCTCGCGACACTGATTGCCTTATTGACGCCGCTACATATAATCGTCAGCCGCGTGCATGCCAAATTCCTGATCAAGCACTTGCACAAGCGGCAGAAACAATTGAATCTCAGTGAAGACTTGGCGGGTTTGTTTGAAAAAAGCCTGAGTTTCTGGCGAATTTTAATGCCCATCACCGACCCAGTCGGTAAAAACAAGAAAAACCGCAAAAAACTGAACGGTCTCATAGAACAAACCAAAGATCTGGTACAAGCATTGAACGACCAGTTCAGCCACGGTCAGCAACCGGAATATCGCAGCCAATACGACGCATATTCTTATGCCGACTCAGAGGAAAACTGATTAAGTAGCGTGCGTCGTGATGGAAATTTTCAGACATTATTTCCCGCTGTGCTGGTTCAATGTCTCGGTATTGGATCTACCCAGATCGACGCGCTTTTTTAAAAACAATGCGATTTTTTATTTTATCGCGGTGTTTTTTATTCAATTCAACATGTCGGACGACATTGATTCGGCCTTCGAAGTGCTACTGGAGACCTTGCTAACGCTGGGCTTTATCGCGCTGGTGTTACTGCTGAATAGAACTTTTAACACCTTCATACAAGTCGCGTCGGCTATTTTGTTTTGTGAAAATGTCGTCGCTATCTTTCTGATTCCTATCGTATTTTGGGTGACCGTAGCGGAAGATACGCCCAGCTATGCAACCTTGGCGTTGTTTTTGATGTGGGACATGGCGATTATTGCGCGGATATTTAAAGACGTATTGCAGGTTAATACGCCGGCCAGTTTGGTGGTGTCTTTATTCTATTTTCTAACCACTTACGGCGGGGCCTACGGCATCTACAGCTTAGTGGGCGGCTGAGGACTCCGGTTTAACGCCGTAATAATTCGACAGCACATCATAGGCGCCTTGCACGCCCGCAACCGCTGCCGCTTTCAAAGGTAAACAAGCCCCGCTCCATTGCTTGATCTTGCCATCGAAATAAAACGCCCATTCGCCCTGCCAGCAATCGCCTTTTTTGGCGATGCGACCCGCCATCACGGAGGTCACTTCGTAGCGAGCGGATACCGCCAACAAATTGCGGGAATCAGCACCCAGCACTTCGCTCAGCGAGATTTTTTGCTGTTCTTCCAAATCCAGCATCGGAAATATCATCGGTACGCCTTTAATTTTCGACGCAAACGCCAATGCACTTTCCAACTCCGGCATGCTGTCAGCGTTGTAAAACCGCCGCCCCTCTTCGTCATCGACAACCAACCACACCAAAGTTTCGGGCCGGATTTCACTCCAGATACCCACCTGGCTTTTGCGCATGACTTCCATCAGTTGATCTTCATCAAACTGCACTCTAAGCAAGCGCGCGTCGGTATCAGGCAGTTCATCGGCGGAAATCAAGGAAAATTGCGATTGCTTGACATAGTTCTGCGCACTGGACAACGCCTGCTGCACTACCGGAATTTTGGAAATATCCTCAGACACTAAGACCCGACTCAAAACGGCATACATGGCCTGCTTGATTGCTTGCGTCCTATCCTCTGCGGATTGGCTGTTGGCGATCAGTTCAATCTCATACAAACCTTTTACTTCGACAGCCTCCGTTAACGGGCAATTGCACAACAATCCCCACATACATAGGCTGAAAAACCCCGATTTACCCTTCATAAAAACTTTGACCACAAGCCTACCCTGACAGTGCATTAATGGGAACTATAGTACAATATCGCCCGTTTCAACCTTAACTTTAACGAGAGACTGACATTGAGCGAACAACAACAAGACCGCCTGAATTATAAAAGCGCGGGCGTCGATATTGAAGCCGGCAACGCTTTGGTCGAGCGCATCAAACCCATCGCGGCCAAAACCCGTAATGCGGGCGTCATGGCCGGTTTAGGCGGCTTCGGTTCGCTGTTCGAATTACCGCTGGATCGTTATAAACAGCCGGTGTTGGTCTCCGGCACCGACGGCGTCGGCACCAAATTGAAATTGGCTTTGGATTTAAACATCCACAACAGCGTCGGCATCGATCTGGTGGCCATGTGTGTGAACGACATCATCGTCCAGGGCGCTGAACCGCTGTTTTTCCTGGATTATTTCGCCACCGGCAAACTGGAAGTCGATACCGCCGCCAACGTCATCGAAGGCATAGGCAAAGGCTGCGAGCAATCCGGCGCGGCTTTGGTTGGTGGTGAAACGGCGGAAATGCCCGGCATGTATGCCGACGGCGATTACGACTTGGCCGGCTTTTGCGTCGGCATCGTCGAAAAAGATCGCATCATCGACGGCAGCCAAGTCAAAGCCGACGACAAACTGATCGCCCTCGCCTCGTCCGGCCCGCATTCCAACGGCTATTCCTTGATCCGCAAAATCGTCGCCCGTAGTGGTCTGGGTTGGTCCGACAATGTCAACGGCAAACCACTAGGCGAAACCCTGCTGACTCCAACCCGTATTTACGTCAAGCCCCTGCTGGAACTACTGAAAACCGTATCGGTACACGCAATGGCCCATATCACCGGCGGCGGGATCACCGAAAACCTGCCGCGCGTATTGCCAAATGGTTTGAACGCCAGCGTTCAGCTTTCCGCCTGGCAATTGCCGGAGATTTTTGCCTGGCTGCAAGAACAAGGCAATGTCGAATTAGCCGACATGCTGGTCACCTTTAATTGCGGTATCGGCATGATAGTCTGCGTCGCAGCAGAAGACGAAGCCGCTACCTTGGAAATATTGGCTCAGCAAGGCGAAACCGCCTTCAGCATCGGCGAAATCGTCATCGGCGACGGCAAACCGCACGTAATCTACTCCTGACTCTGAAAATATCTCCGCCATGCCTGAAATCCACAGGCATGGCGTTAAAAGATCTTCAGTTTCATCTGCGATCAATTCAACACCAAGAAGGTCATTTCCTGATCAGTGAGTTGCCAACGGCTTTGAAGCAAGCCACCTCATGTCGCCATTCCTAAAGAAATTGCCAATATCTTGAACTACGGTGATTAAGCTTTGCGGCGAACGCCCAAAAAACCTAACAATGCGGAACCGAACAACCAAACTGCGCCAGGGACTGGTACGGCTGCTAACGCAGTGCCTGATACCGTTACCATATCAAAACGCCAGGTGCCGGTAGAACCATAAGTACCGGTTGGAGAAGATGCCGCGTATGCGCTTGTTGAAGGCGCGAATGCCGCTAAGACACGAAAGCCGAAATTAGCATTGTTGGCTACCCCGGCGATACTGCTGAAATCGACTGAACGGCCGTTGAACCAAGTATCGCCTGCTGCGCCGCTAAACAAGGCAAAATCAGTCCAGGTACTACCGTCCGTAGTGTATTGCACTTGCTCATATTTAGAAGACGTATTGCTGTGGCGTAAGTCGTAACTAACCTGAATGTTATTGAAACCCACCGTGCTAACCAGATACCGCGTACCGCGGGTTTTATTGCCGGCACCTTGAGCCGCATAACTGGTGGTATTCCAACCACTGTCATCGCCTGTCGCCGGGTCGGATGAACCGCCACTCGCATCGCCGCTAGCAAAAGTTGCTGTGGTGCCTCCTACCAGCGAAGCCGAGCCGCTACCGATGCTAGGGGCGCCTGTGCCGGTGCCGGTGGCAGAATCAGCAGGATTCGAGTTGAAATTCCATTGTGTAATTACAGCCGCTTCCGCGCCGGCGCTTACAGATAGAACCACTAGCGCGCTAGCCATCATCATTTTTTTGTTCATGTTTGGATTCTCTTAATTATTGGTGGTCAAGAAGACATTTCCGGACTGCTTATCGGGCCCGAAAGACTGCCCATCACAAAAAAGCCCGACATAAAGTCGGGCTTTCGATCAATCAATTTGGGAACATGCCCTACCCCCTAAGCAATCAGGCTTTACGGCGGCGCAGGCCGATCATGCCGGCAATTGCTGAACCGAACAACCAAACAGCACCTGGCACCGGTACTGGCGCAGCAGTCAACTCAATGGTGCGATCAATGCCATCAGCTGGATGCTGCACGTTGATATACGCTTTGTTTGGATTGAATTTGTCGAAATACAAACCGGTGCTTTCAGCACCTTGAGTAGTCAAACTGATCCATTTGGAGAGAGACTCGGCAACCCCGTCACGATCTGCATCCTTGGCAAACCATACATCTTCCACACCACCATCTTGATCTTCAACGATGTAGATATTGCCTTCGGCATCAATAGCCAAGTTATCGGCATTTTTGAATTCACCGCCTGCCGCCAAACCAGTCGCCAAATCGATGGTGTTGCTGTCGGCAAACAGTTTGACTTCGCTAGTACCAAGATCAATAGAATAAACGCGACTGCGGCCGGTACCTTGGTTGCCGTCGGTGTCTGAATCGGTAGTCGTGAAGTACAAAAACTGGTTACCGTTAGCCAAGTTTTGAATTTCCATGTCTTCAGGGCGATTAAAACCTGTGCCTTTTACAGCGGCATTATCAGCGCTGACGCGGCCGTCGATCGTGCCGTCGCTAAGCTGTGCGGAAATACCGGCTAAAACGCCACCGTTGACATCGGTAATAGCTTCCCATGTTGATGCACCGGTGATAGCAGCACCGGTAGTGCCTTCAAATTGGGCTCCTGCACCTACTTTTAAAGCAAATGTTTGCCCCGCGGCAAAAAAGCTGTCGCCGCTAGTGGCAAATGGATTGGCCGATACGTATTTGTATACAGAACCACCGTTCAATTCATCGACAAAATACAAGTTGTTGTTTTTGTCGAACGCCAAACCTTCGTGAGAAACACGCGGCAGAATGGAACGTTGGATAAATGTGCCGCCATTCGCCGCCGCAGTGGTGGCATTGGTCACTTCAAACAAACGGCCCTTACTGCTACCTGCACCCCAAGATTCTTCAGCCGTCAAATAGCCGCCCCATGGTGTCCACAAAGAAGCATCGCCGGAAACAAAACCTTGCGTACCTGGCGCAACGATAGTGGTGGTGCGCGAGTTGTAGTCGTTATTCCAAAGATCGATACGTTGCACGCCCGCGGAACCGGTTTCGAACGGCATGAACAAATAACGACCGGCGTCAGGACCGGTTTCGTTGGCGGCTATCATATCCCAGCTACCTGAATTGGAACCTGGCACCAAGGTGTTTTGGGTCTTACGGTCGGCGATGGTTTGTTGAGTAAAATTGGGCGAAGACAATTTATAAGGTGTCGCTGAACCTGGGTTAACAGGAACCGTGTTGCCTGTCATTGGCGTAAAATTGTCGAATTCGGTAGAAGCCGCTTGCGCAGTCAAAGGTGAAACGCCAGCGGTAACAGCTGCGGCAATCAGAGTTAATTTAAAAGCTTTCATAAAAAAGTCATTCCTAAAGCAAAGTCGGTTAATTGTTTTTGGTCTTCCGCAAAAATCTGCCTCACAGAATTTGCAGAAAGAATGTTAACCAGCGCTCAAGAAATTAAAGTTGCAGTTCTGTTAAGTTTTCGTGACATGTAATACGCCGCTAGTACTCATTATGTTGCGACTAAAATCACCTTATCTACTCCCACTGGCAGCCACTCCTGCCCTTCAACCCAGAAGAATTTGAATCCCCGACGATGTCTGGCGACAAACGTCGTGCCCATCAGGGACTCAGCATGGCCATTAGGCTACAAGACGCTCAAGAGCGGATATTGCACTCCTGTCCCTAAAAAAAGTTTGGCGAAATAAGTCCGAATGGACGAAAACTGCTTATTTTCTCTGTTTTGCTCAAGAAACCTCAGCGAATTGGCATGTGCAGAACGGCACATCATCAAATATTTCCAGAATACAGAATTGCTTCAGTAACACCGAAAGACACCCAACATGAGAAAAGCATCAACTGGAGAACTGCGCACAGAAAACCGCACGCACGTTTCGGAGGAAAGGGAGATTTAACGGCAGTCCCTATCGGTGACAGGGAAATTAAGAACCGGGTGAAAATTTGTCACCAGGGGTTTTACCGATTACACAAACGATTTTGGACGGTATTTTGTACAAGCAATAAAAAAGGCCTAGGTGAAAAAACCTAAGCCTTTGATATATATGGAGCTGGCGATGGGACTCGAACCCGCGACCGGCTGATTACAAATCACGTTATTCAGAATTAACTTATTGATTTAATTGTTTTTTATTCAACTATGTTTGCGTGACTTTGCACGACAGAGCATAACGAGTCACAATCGAAACACGCAAAATTCACGCATAAATTGTACTAGCTCAGACTTAATCTGACAGTTACCGTTTTTACGGGGTGTCTGTCAGATTAGATTTGGCTCAGATTTTTCTGAGTCCAAATCTGTTTTCCATCCAGCAACGTATCCATTGGCGTTCTGCCATTGCACATTTTGCCCTGATGAGTTCTGTCATTGTTGTAATAAACTAGCCATTCGTCCAGATCTTTTTGGAGTTCATCCAGGTCGCTATAGAGCTTTTTGCGGAACGTGACCTGATAGAACTCTTGCAAGATGGTCTTATGGAAGCGTTCGCAAATCCCATTGGTCTGCGGCGACATGGCCTTGGTTTTGGTATGGTCGATGTCGTTGATCGCCAGGTACAACTGATAATCATGCTGCTCGACCTTGCCACAATATTCGGTGCCGCGATCCGTCAGAATCCGTAGCACGGGTAATCCGTTGGCTTCATAGAACGGCAATACTTTGTCATTCAGGATATCCGCAGCGGTGATAGGCGTTTTGGTAGTGTACAGTTTGCAGTGCGCGACTTTGCTGTAGGTGTCCACGTAAGTCTGCTGGTAAATCCGCCCGACACCTTTGAGGTTGCCGACGTAAAACGTATCCTGCGAACCCAGGTAACCGGGATGGGCGGTTTCGATTTCGCCGCAGGCTTCGTCATCGTGTTGTTTCTTCTCCAGCGCCGCAATCTGCGCGTCGCTCAGAATTAAGCCTTCGGTGGCGACTTTGGCTTCTAGTGCCTTGAGACGCTTTTTAAAGTTCTCCAGATCGTGCCGTAACCAGATGGAGCGAACGCCGCTACCAGATACAAATACGCCTTGTTTACGCAGTTCGTTACTGGTCCGGTGCTGGCCATGCGCCGGCCACTCAACCGCATAGGCTTTAACTGCCCGTTCTATGCTTTCATCCACGCGATTCTTCAGATTCGGAGACCGGCGGTTTTTGTCTATTAAGGCATCAATCCCGCCTTCAGCCACCAGTTCTTGATAACGATAAAACGTATCGCGCGATACGCCCATCACCTTGCAGGCTCTGGAGACGTTATTCAGCTCTTGGGCTAAATTTAACAGCCCCGCTTTGTGTTTAATGATCGGATTGTTAGTATGGATCATGAGAGTTACCTCTTGTGTTTTGTGTAAGGATTCGACACCCCTATCAAAACCGGTAACTCTCATCTTTTCAAGTCGATGTGTCAGATCAAGTCGGGACTAATACACATAAATATTGCGGGTGATGTCATGCGTTAGCCTGTTTCGACACATCCGTACCCTATGCGTATTCCAATTTCAAAACACCCTGGCATTCCAATCGAAACCTGCCAGTGGTGCCGACCGGCCAATTGCTGCGGGTCGCGACTGACCGCTTTATGGCTAAGAATATAGCATAATGAAATTCAATTATCGTTGACAAAGAACTCCTTCGATTCCCCCTCAAGGTCAGATTGAGTCATCAAAATTAAGGATTGTCCTGAATTCATTGTATTTCGTTCGACTCAAAATTTTGTCGTCATCCAAAGCTATTACGTGAGCTGACTGTTTGTAAGTTTCAATTTCGTTCCGATTCATCGCGCAGAGAATAAGCTGCACGTCGGAAGGTATTGTATTCATGAGAAATTGAAGAATTTTTTCGTAGTTAAAATCTGCTTGTTCCTGCTGATTTGGTGTATCGATGATCACTGCTGAAAAAACTTTGTTCTTTGCGGCATAAATTTGGCTAAGAACCGCCATGTAATAAGCCAATATTCCTCGTGTACTTTCTGCAGCTCCACCACTTCCGTAGAGTTTTTTGTAATCCATAGGTGACTCAATAGGGGATAAATTTACCCCTTGTGCTTTCAACTCACTGACATATTTCGCAAGATTATCTTTGAAGGCAGCATCCATCTCTTCCCGCTCTTCTTTGGACAGTAACTTTTTTTGATTGTCTTTCAAGATACGATTTGTTCGGTCGATATTGCAGATAAAAGCCGTTTTCGTCTCCATTGTCTGCTTAACATGTTTTTGAACAGATCGGGATGCAAGGCTATCCAAAAATGAGGTCTTCTCACTTTTGAGCTCTGCATCTAATTCGGAGGAAAATTCATCCTGATTGTATTTGCTGTTTATGATGTCGATTTCAGAGCGTGTTTTTGTTAAGCGTTCCTGACTCTGAATATATTTCTTTTCCAGCTTGGATATCTTCGTCGTGAGCGCTTGCACTTGGTTGTCCGCCTCATCCTTATCAGCAAGAATAGACGCTCTGTTAGGCGAGGAATTGTCGTAAACCGTCCCACACAGAGGGCAAATAAGTGTTTCACCTATCACACACTCCACAGAAAATGTGTAATCCTTTTCGAGTTCGGCAGACGCTAGTTTTGCAAGATCAAGTTGTCCTTGGAGAAAAACTCGCTCAGTTTGAATTTCAGCGATCATCCTTAACAACTCTTCTTGTTTAGCTTGTAGCTTGAATATTTCAATATTAACTTCAGCAGAGAGTGCATCAAACTCGCTACTTGTTAGAGCAACAGTCTTCTCGTTCGTTGGAATATAGGCTTTAACCACCTCAATGGCAGTCTCAATCTTTCTGACATCAGATTCTGCGTTTTTTTTCTCAAGGGTACTTTGAGCAATCTTTTCCTCGATAGAAAAGAATTCGGGTAACAAATAGCCAGTGTGGTATCGAATAATGGTTTTCTGCCATCTAGCGTATTGCTCAAGATTAGGAAAACTGTTCCAAGCCTGTGACCAGCCGCGCTGCTGATCTATGTAAAAAGGAAGAAAATAGTAAGCTGGAGGCGGGGTTTCTAATTTAGTGGTTTCTTTTCGGTTTGGTAGTAGTGCACCAAATTTTGCAATCTCAGCAAAGGCCTCGGAATATTCACCAGTTATTTTTTGAAATCTCTCCCACTCACCTTGGGGGCGTCTAAGAAACATCGCGTTGCCATACCTACCAACTTGGTATTCAACATTTCCGATGGTGAAATCAACAAGGGCGCGAACATCGAAAGACTGCCAAGTAAAGTCAAGACTAGGGTCGCCGCCTAGTGTCCAGAACAATAATTTTGCGAGTGTCGACTTGCCAAGACTATTGTCATTCCCCGTTATTAGATTGAATCGTGGTTTGAAGTTGTATTGATTTGCCGACTTTAGTATATCGGACGCTATCGTTAGACGTTTGAATACTAAGTTTGGCATGCTGCTTGGTCCTTAGATTTCTTATTAGCAGTTTGAATTGATCAATAGATGATTTACTTTTCATGGCACTTGGAAATTAATTCGTAAATAATTGCGGCTTGTGCTGATTCCAAGTCAATGAGATTTTTCTTCACATTTTCAGGTAACGCTCCCAAAGCCGCCTCAACTAGTGATACAAGGCCGTGCTTTTCAAACACTGAAAACAGATTTTCAACCGCATTTTTAACCGCTTGCTGGTTGTCCATGGCGATTAGTGAGCGCTCTAGGCGAACTGCGTTGTGGTATCGTTCAAATGCTCTTCTTAGGCCAACTTTATTGTTGTATTTCAACCCCAGTTCTTCAGTAATATCGTCAAAATCCGAATTGAAGCTATCAATACCCTTGTTTTCAGTATAGGCAGCGATTACCCGTTCCACATCCCGATATGTCATTCCCTTGTTTTTCACAAGGTTGCTCCACTTGGTATAGTCAAACGTCACACTACCCTTGCGATGGAGATCATCTATTAGAACTCGATAAATGCTTTGTGCGCTGCATTTAGCTCCAGGCTCAACGTGTTCCACTAGTTTCGATATGCGTCCAATTGCGGCATCCTGAAACCCTGTGCTTGGTAAGTCCGGAGTGACGAATGTTAACGTTTTTGGCAGTGGGTATGACCCAAGCTCTTTGTTTATTGCTGCTTGAATGTCATTTATGCATTCATCGTGGATTTCGCCAATCGAAATTATCGAAAGCTTTAAACCTTCTGTTTTTGGTGGAAGGTCGAATCCACATGTAGTAATAAGATTTATTGAGTTGAGTTTATCGATAAACGGCTTGTCGCGAACACCCAACAGCATTTTTCCAAGGATCGAATTCTTTTCTTTTTTTGTACTACCCTTCGGCCTCGAAGTCAGTTTCTTCGAATTCCAAGGGGAATCATTGACATTCTTTACTTGGTTGAACTCAAACTCCGCGATACCTGCGTCAGACGAGGTTGCTAAGACGACATCTTCGTGAAGTTCAATAAACACCACGTAATCATTGGAATGTTCATGCGCCCCAAGAATCCGGCATAATGCCCAATGGTATTGGTACTCGTACTTTTCGAACGTCTTTGCACCAACGGTCTCACGTTGGGGTGAAGCTAGCGGATTGCTTTGGGGCTTGTTATGTGCTGTATCCAATACTGCTAGCCTCATAGTTAAATGTCGTTCTTACCGCCTACGGCAGTAGAGACAAACCATACTTATCATTAGTGTAGTCCGGCAAGGCTTTCATAAGGAGCTCATTTGACTCGAAGTTGCTGCTACGGCTTTGGGTCGTTTACTGATTTGTACTTCTAAATGTTTTATCGTTACCTCAAAACCATTTGGCATAACACTCGTTATTTAAGTTCTCTTGTAAACAGTTTATCCGATTGTGGTACTTATTTGCCAATGACCGGTATCCGAAAGCTTGAATCCATATCGGAATGGCGGCAGTGGGTCGATAGGACATGACCCAAGCTCGTTTTTTTGCTAGACATAAAAGTCGTATTCACAGCATAAGCGCTTGTTTTTACATATAATCTACTCAGGCAACTTTTGATCTAACACCTCTACAAGCACATCTGTTGCCCATCGTTCACTATTTATCGCCTGCGCACACTTGCATGAGTCAGACATAGAAACCAATTGATAATCTACGCTATCAGTGAAGTCAAAGTAGCTCTCGGCAGCTTTTGCAAATCTTATATTCCAGTAAGCGACACCCTGGTCGAAGCGGATTTTTATCGCCTTGCCCGAGTCGAATTTAATGATTAATTTTCTGTGGTGCGGAATGTCTTTATTACTATCGAATATATTCAGCGTCACTGCGGTATTTAGCTTCCTGCTGATCCATGTTTGCGCGAAGGCTTTAAATTCATCTCGTTTTGCCCAGTCATGATGAGCCCGGTTCCCATTTCGGTCTCGTGTTTTGAATAGCGTATTTACCGTTAAGTTATTAATATTCGATTGTTTTTCAAAAACTGGCTTAAATAAAGCCGTCAAAATCGATACGGCAGCAGGATTTTGAATATATCGGTCGGAATAAACAACCTCAGTTACCTTGTCACTTTTCCATAAGGCGCCTAACAGTTCATGTTTACCGATGATAAGCTCCCAAAATTTAGAACCGAAACTGTTTAGATCACCGTTAAGTTCCGAGCAGATTTCAATATCAAAAACCGATGACTCGGTTTTCTCAATCCAGCGAGATACATCGAGTTCTGTTACTTTGGCTGAAACATTTGCTAGTGTTTCAACCACGATTTCTCCTCGTTGATGCCATGAAGGGCCTGGAACCACCGCATTTGAAAACCTAGAAGCAATTGTGTAGACGGCTTCACCTTTTACGACTTGTGCAACGATAGGATTTTCATCTCCAACTGCACTTTTGAAAAAACGAGCTCCTATAGCGGACAGGCGATAGAGATCATGTTGCAGGTCCGGGTCTTGGGGATCGCCCCCTATAACCAAATCAACCTTCACATTGTCTTGTAAAAGATAATTGTGAATTGCTTTCCGAAACGCTGGAGCGAGCAGATCCCATTCATTTTCATTTCCCTTAAGCCAAAGTGTAAGACGTTCAGCACCTTCATTGATATGCCTACGCAACACTTCCTCAATTGAGCCTGGGCAGTATTTTGCACCCGTAATCAATTGTTCCTCTTCAGGTAACCTTACATAGTTTGTAAAGTTAGCTCCGAGCCATTCTAAAGCTAATTTACGATCAAGTGACTCATGGTCATGGCGTGTTTGGGAATCAAGTAAACATTCGCTACACGCAGTTTCGCAGTGATTACACTCCAATTGTTTAACCATTTTTACTAGCAATGTTTCGATATGAATCGGCGCACTAGAAGCGAATCCTGCACCGCCACTTATTATGTCGTACAGTTGAATCACTCGAATGGCAGCACCGTTTTCTAGCCTCGCCGGACGAGTTGCGTAACCTAGCTCGGAAGGAGAAATACCTAGAATTCCGGAAAGCGCAGCGCGTAATGCAACGGCTAAAGTTATCGCTATTGACTTGGCTTCTTCCGACCCATCGGCAAGAAACTCTCCCGACACAGGGTGACGAAGAATCAATTCAAAAACATCGGTGTAAGCATAGGCTCCCAAAACGACATTTGGAACCAGATTCGCCGATCCTGCACACAGTAAACGCCTGTTATTATTATCCTTATCGTCTTTGCTTGGCCTAGGGGGGAAATGGCTGCCTGATGGCGATAATGCGGAAGGATAATCTTTAGCTGTAACCATTGACTCTGCTCTTCCGCAGGATAAGCACAGTGCATAGCCATGACCAAACTCCCCGGAGCTATGGTGGAAGACTTTCCCATTGACGCCATAGACCATATAGCCAAGCACAGGATTTGGATGAGGTACCTTATTTGCTTCTACGAAAACCCAAGATGGTTCAACGGGAATAAATTTTTGATGCTCGATATTATTGGATACGCTTTCATACGCATCCGTCACAAAGCCTGCCGGCTGCATAACCTTTTTAATATTGTCGGTCTTTATCGGTTTCCTACAGTCACTATTCGAACAGAGCAGTTCCGAATTTCTAACAACACCTTCATCGTAGCCAAGCGCACCACAGCTGTCACATCGCCATGCAATATCAAATTTCTGAGCTTCGTTGGTATTACTATTTAAATTATGCCAATGCAACGAAACACCAGCCGAACGAAACACTCTACCATCCAAGACAACTTCAGCTCCCGGAGCATATTCACGAATGGCGATAGCAAGGTTGCGAGATGGCAATCCCTTATATCTGGAAACATTATCATCACGGTCTTTCTTAGAAGTTTTTTTATTTTCCTTCTCTCGAATGTAATCTTCAATCGTGAAATTGTCGAAATTCACAACATCGGTAGGAAAACCATAACCAGGCAAAAATGTGCGTGCTGCCAAATCCCGTAAAAGATATTCTTCTGAATGACGACGCTTTTCTATTTGAATGCGCATTAAGTAGGGACTGTCAGGTTTTGCGTTGCTTTCTTCTGCGACTAGATAACGGTAATCCTCTAACCAGCGCGATTGAAGCTGTTTGATCTTCACAATAGCCTCGCTTCGCAACTGGAATGACGAGAGACCTTGTAACGCCGTGCCTTTAGCCAAATCGTTTACAGCGGTGTCTAAATCTAATGTTGCTTTACCAAGCCAACTGATAAAACGATCGCACAGGGACTCTCCATGTTCGTCGTTAAAAAACCATTGTGTATCGAGCCGTGTCCTTTCGGTTTTTGTTATTCCCACCTCATGGCATAAAAAGTTCGCCAACATAAGCGAATTGACGTGCCTTTGAACTAATCTAGCGGAATTAAGCGCAACTGCCGGTGCAGGTATAACAGTTTCAAAAGGCCAAGATGGGTTTGCAAAAACCTGTTGATCATGCGGATTACCCTTACACAAGGTATAAGCCAGTGCCCTCGCTTCCTTACTGCGTCCAGCCCTCCCTGCACGCTGTAAATAGTTTGCAGGGTGTGGGGGCACGTTATTCATCACAACGGCAGCAATCCCACCAATATCCACCCCCATTTCCATGGTGGTGGAACAATTTAGTACGTTAATTTGACCTTTTTTGAACATTTCTTCGTAGTCTTCCAATCGTTCCGAAGACTGCTGAGCAGAGTGCTCCGCCGTGCGATAGTAAAACCCGCCTTCGACTACTCTATCGTTAAGATTCGTCCAGAGATTTTGCGACCGTAGATTTCTAATTGCCTCATTGCCGCCAACCAACTTTCTGACTTTTTCCAATCCGAGGACATAATCTTCCTGCGAATGATCAAACTCCCAAACCTCTGGCAACATGACCTCGGTAACCTTAAAGCGGTTACGTTCTTCATCAGTCAAACGATTGATCTTGATATGCGTCGGCAAGTAAGGGGTTAAACCTTTAAAAGCGGTATCCAACAATTTATTGGTGACCGGACAAACAAACGCTTTATCGATTAACGAAAAGGTCATTTGTTCTTTTGCCAGATAGAATCGATTCCCATCGGACTTCAATACCCGATTATTCTCGGTCAATTGCAACCACGCTTTCCGTAACCAAAGATTCACTCGGTCAATATCGTTCTTTTTGGCTGGATCCAGGTTGGCGGCCAATAACAGCATTTTGATCAATCTCTGGCTGTAATTTCCATTACGAATATTTGGCCATCGCTTTACATGATTATCGTCGGCTTCTTCGGAAACAGGGTTTCGCAACACCTTAGGCGAAAAGCGAGTGCCAATCCACGAGCGCCAATCTTCCTCAAGTTGGATAAAGCTACCTTCTCTGACGTAAAAATCTAGCGCAACTTTTAGGAAGTCTTTCCAATCAGTCAGAGAAAGTCCGCTCTCTTTCCAATAATCCGGCAAAGTAGTTATATCTTTTAGCCCTGCATAACCAACCTTAACCAAGCCTTGGGTTTCAAGACTGTTTTTTAATTTAGGTCTACGCCTAAACTCGCGAAACAACAGCATTTCAGCTAATTTTAATGGCCCATCACTTGGCTTAAAAATTTCAGGCTTATGGTATTGGTTATAAAGCAGCATCGAGGTTTTAATGTCATTCTTTTGCCTAAGCTCATTGGCCAGCTCACTCCATGTGAGCTCGGCCAATGTTATTGACGCACCTGATGCCATGGCTCTTGCCTTGTCTTCGAGATCATTGGCCATCGCAACCATTCCCAAAGCCCTAAGGTTATTGGCTTGATCCAACAAATCTTGTGCCGTGACCCCCTTAGCAGGCGTGGATTGATTTGATGGAGTCCTTTGGTGAGATGAAAGCACTTCTACGATAAGGCCACGAACTCGATTTCGTTCAGCCTCTTGCTGCATGCTCACGGCCATACGCGCAGTTCCTTGACGGCTGTCAGTAAACGTAATCAGTCTGCGACCACGGCCTGGCAGTGATTGTGGGCCATGCCCCTTTTGCCCATCTTCATTTTTGAAATCGGGGCAATATTCCAAGACAGTGGGGACGGCATTCGCTACATAAAACGGGGCCCCCAATAATGATCGCCGAAAAGGCAAAGCCCCCTTGCTACCCGCATATTCACAACCAACTTTACTACAAACCAACTCTCCATCATTCAGGCCAAGGCGCACAGTCTCTCCTGATTTAACGTGAAATTCAGCACTGTATCTATCCAGCTCAACGGGAATAAACCCTAGATCAGCGTTGGGAGTGGCAGATAAAATAAGCGGACTTTTCGCGGAACGCTGAGACGAATCTCCATTGGAGGGCGTTTCGTCATCGCTACTCACCTCGCTCAATAAAGAAAACTCATCTCCGCCTGATTCGTTCCACTGTATCAATTTACCGCGTTTGTCGCGTGCCAATAAATGCGGCTCGTTGCATTCATTACAGAAGCCCACTTCAAAAACAGGACCACCACAGCTACAGGTATGGCGTTGGCTTACATAGACATAGCCGAAAGGCCAGTTTTCTTGTAAAGGCGTGTTACTTTTCGCCTCACAATCTTTATTGAAACACGACCAAAGCCCTTGAATGGTACGCTGAAAAAAATGTGCTCTAAGTTTCAAGAACGCGGGTTCATCTTCGGACGGTTGGGTGCCTGTACAAATATCCAGCCAACGTAGGAGCTCGGATTGAGAAAGACTATGACCTGTTCGACGATTAAACTGATCGGCAATTTCGGTCAGCTTTAGTGGCTTAGGTGTAGTGACTAAAATATCCCTAATCAATCTCGCTTCCGGCGAGTGTGTAAGCATTTGGTAACGCTCGGAATGAATATGAGGCGCGTTGGTATTCATATGCGGTATCGCATCCAAATCATCCACTTTGGCAGGAACATTTTTGCTAATTGGCAGACTCGGAATAACCCGGTTTCCACCCAAAACATCGATTTGTTCGATTGGCACTCCGGACAAATCCGAAAGAAACTTTTTCAACTGCTGCTGAGTATCGCTACCTGCAATGGTCGCAGAAGTCGCCACAAAGCGTATCTGCTTGGGGCTCACGCCAAAGGCATGCATCACTCGACGTAATTGCAAGGCTAATTCTGCTGCCTGTGAGCCGGCATAGGTATGGGCTTCATCCAATACTATCCAACGAAGAGACTGTTCTTTCCGGGACTGTTGCAAGATCGGGGCATCGATCTGGCGCACGAGCATATATTCCAGCATCGTGCCATTAGTGACGAGGATAGGTGCCGGCTCTTCCCGCATCAGTTCACGAGATAAGATCTCATTTGGCTTTAGGGCCTGATCACTCCGGACTTTCGCGCGAAGCTCTTCGGTTTTTCCGTTGTAAAGGCAATAACGAATTCCTTTATCAAAGGACTGAGTCCAGGCATTTAAACGTTCTCTTTGCGAGTTGATCAATGCGTTGAGAGGATAGAGAAATAATGCACGAACACCAATCAATGGCTTGCTGCCGTTGTCCCTGTATTCCCGGTAAAGGTCCTCCAGCACCGGAACCATAAAACATTCGGTTTTCCCGGAGCCGGTACCGCTGGTCACAACGACGGAATGTTTATTCTCAAGCAGCGATTTCCAGCTCGCGAGCTGATGCGTAAAAGGGTGCCAGTTTGCACCGAAACGGTATCGGCCGTTTTGCTTGCCATCAAGTGACTCAACCACTTCCTGGCTTAAAAGTCCGTCTTTGAACGCTAAATCATGCATCGTAATGTCTGACTCTTGCCAGCCAAACATTTGCTCAAAGATAGGTTGAGCCAGAAAAGACCCTTCTTTTCCGCATTCAGATTTCATTAAACTGGTTAAGTGTTCGCGCAATGCAGGATTGGTGATCCCCAATACACCCAGTGTTGCTTCGGTTGAGCGCGATAAAGACTGTTCAACTAGGGAAGAAAAATATTTCGTCATGGACATCCGGTTCCTTATTGATTATTTGCGGTATAGAGAAGCAGAGAATACTGAAACACGCCATAAAACCACTGGCTATCAAAATCTCTTACTTGTCTTAAAAAAAATACTGCATCTGTTGAATTTACAAAAACATCATCAAAGTTACTTCTCCCTGTTGCTACCGCTGCGGCAAACACGGGCAGATACACAACTGCATTTCGTTCATCATCCTCAGGTTCGAATGACATTGGATTTTCTGGCTGAGATAAACACCAACGTTTCAATCGACTGCCACCAAACTTAGGCCAGCTTTCGTCGCTTCGAGTTCGGATCAGTTCCTGGTACCAAGTGGAGACGGCATGTTGCATCACGACATTCGGCATCTGCGCCCCTTGAGAAATACAACCGTCCTCTAGCCATTTTCTTATATTGCCGTTATAGGAGGGAACTGCTTCACTAAAGCGTTCGTACATTTTCTTGATAAGCTCAGGTACAAATTCCTCTCTGATACCTTTCTGCAAAAAGTAATGTTTTAATCTTTCCCCTGCATTTCTCAACTCAAAAGTTGGAAATAACTCCCATATAAAGGGGAACTCGGTCTCAATGCGGGCTATAAAGTCGACGGACATTTCAAACTTAAACATCGCCATCGCTAGAGCAGCAGGAATTCTTACCAAGGCTCGCCAAACTTCAAAAGTGGACAGTGGTAAGTAGCCGTAATTGTCGTATAAATTTCTTAAGAATTGCCAACTGCTATGCGCTGGATTCAACGCCATTGCATTCAAGACTAGCTCAAATGAATTCAAAGATGATGTCGGGTTGAATGTCAAAACCGCTCTCTGCAAATTGCGTATCTCACCAGCATGCTCAGACGGATTTGAATTTCCGGGTATGAATACTGGTCGAAATGTAACTGATGAACTTTTTACTGGAACGATCAACCAAGGACCTGCCTTATCAATAATCGCCGGCAATTCGAATTCGCCTGTAGCAACGCCTTGGCTCAGGCGAGAACGTAATTCGACAGGATGACGCTCAGGCTCACTCAAAAGCATCAACATAGGTTTAGGTACTTTGCTGATATTGGCCAATGAAATTAATTTACGACCGCTGGGGTCGAGCTGCATACCAACAGCGTACCTGCCAATTCGGCAAACGATCTTACTGTCGATCGTCAACTCAACGGCTAGGTCAATGCCAGTTTGTAAGGAAAGCAAGCCTTCTATTTGGTCTTTCAGATTAAATAGATTCACTTCAACCGGTTTATCACGAACTTGAGCCCGCCACGTATAGAAAGCATGTGCGGCTGTATTTCCTTTTAAACTTAATTCCATCCGATAGTTGGTTACCGATTGCTCGGCACGTCGGAATAAATACAGACGTGCTCCCAAAAGATCCGAAACAGGCAATGATTTCGGCAATGGTTTTTCATCTTTATCGAACGCCAGATACCCCGAACCGGGAAACGGCAGTTCTATGCAGATTGGATCACTTTCGAGATTTGGAGTGACTAGTACCTTTACATGGGCAGGCGGTATTCCTTCTACTTCGAGGGACAATTCGGTATAGTCATTATGACGCACACGTCGTGCTTTAACTTGAGGAGTTTCCAAGTTATAGAGGCAAGTAAATTTTGAATAAAAAAGAATACTTCCTTGATTGGAATGCTTGCCGCTTTTTAGCTCAATCTTAAAATCTGCCGGAAGGACGCCAATACGTTTTCGAAATAGCGTTTCGTTATCATTGTTGCGAACCGACAAATAGTGGCGTCCCAGTTGCTGTTGCAATGAGCACGTATTAACCGATCCCCCGGAAAGATAGATATGCGTCCCTTTCGTAGCGAGTCCCGGATCTGGATTCCCCCATTCCACAATAGGCACACCTAAGAATGTTAGGCTGGGCACGCAAGGCCATTTCAAAGGTTTACCTTTCAAATCTAGATCGAGATTTGCCGAAACGGAATCACCTATCCGAATTCGAAACCTTTCCTCGGCCAGAACCATGACAACACAGTTGCCTTGTACATTGACGGTATGACAACCAAGACATTGTTCGCGGTCGGTGTAAGCACCCTCATCAATGCTTAATTCCGAACCATTTGGTAGCAAAAGCAATACATCAGTACATTTGGTTTTGAAGCTAGCTTGCCCACAGAATTGCCAATGCTCGTCAACAAGCTCAAAACCGAGTGGAACTTCTCCAACTGCGACCGCTGAATTTTGAATAGGTATTTCAGTAAGTTTGGAACCCCCGTATATAGCGGCAAGAGTCAGTACATCACCCGGCGACTGCCGATTACACCTAACAAGCTTATGCTTTAGGCGAATTCTAGCTCTCTTATCATCTAATACTGCGTAACCCACCCCTAAACTGACCAACTGCTTTTCAGCTTCAAAAATTGCCAGTTCTAAACGGCATGAAGGCGGTTCGCCATCCAGATTGAAGGTTACTTCTTTTGGGAAGCTAATTTCTGATTGAAGGAGATCACTGCTTTGGTTGGTAAAGAAGTGTGTGCAATTCCACTGCCTGTCAGTACCACGACGCGGAGGCTTACCTATTGAAGCCGATTTGAGTAAACCATTAATAAAATCAGTGCCTGTTTCTTCGTCAAGAGGTATCGGAAAGCGTTCACGCCATTTTGGGCAGGCCGCATCAAGCTTATTTACTGGCTCTTCTTTTTTTGAGTCGAGATCATACAAATTAACAATAGCCACTAACTCGTCAGCCATCTGCGCAATCAGCTCCACCGAGGTATCTTCCGAAAAAACCTGTGGAAGGCCTGATTGTTCAATTTGGCTAGTCACGAGCTGTCGCGTGGTTTGTCCCAAAAGCTCGGCATTTTCGTATTGTTTTAAGATCTTTCCGAATACAGCTTGAAAGCGACTGTCGGATTGCTTAAGTAGACGAAATGGCAATCCACCTTCACTAAATAACGAACCCAGGAAATTTCGTCTTTCCGATTCGTAAAACCGGATGGGGCGTCCCCACCCACCCTCAAGGCCTTTTGGCACAACCCGACTTAACTCAATGGCAGACAATGAGAAGCCCAACGCCGCCCAAATCGGTTCCCAACTCCAACCACAATCACGCTGGTATTCACGCCGATACCATTCCGCACAAAACAACGTAAAACAAGCATTTCCACCCTTATCGTTGGTGAAGTTAGCGATATTACCAAGCTCAGATAGCAAACGCTTTAACTCACCGTACTCCTCATTACTGACCTGATATTCGTATAACGGTCGCTGATCAGGCTGCTTCAATGACCTTCGAGTTAAAAAGGTTGAGTGCCAACAAGAAAATTTAGAGCCTTTATCTATTTGCATCCTTACTTACCCAATGGGCCAAAATTCTGTAGTTGTTATCTTTTGTCAGAATAATGCTATTTTTTATAAATTTCTGGCTGTAAATTATTGGTCTCATCTACTTGCATATCAATATTTGAAACTCAACTTCATCTTTATCATGCTTTGATCACTTACCTATATGACTCAACCAACGTATCCATGTCTTGAATTAGGTTAATCAAATCCTGAATATTGGGCGCTCTCATATGAGCAATGTTGTCACGAACCGGCTTTGCCGACTGACAGATTTTCAACGCCATTTTCTCATCTATGCTTACCACTTTAATTTGTTGGGAGTAATACAAGCCAACAATGTTATTGAATTCAACATCCTCTGGCTCTATATATCGAAATTTGTCGATACCACATTTATCCTTACCAATCGGCACAGGAATTTGTCTACTGGCGTCTTTGTCAGCAATCTGGCGCAATTGAGGCAGGAAATGCCCCACCACTTCCCTGCGCCTTTCCTCAAGCCAAGGGCTAATGACCTTAAGACATGCCCGCCAGTAGCGGCGGGAAATTCTTCCCTTAGCTTCCTCTTTCTGCTGGTCCGTCCCGTATTCTGACAGATAGAAATCGTGGAGCACATGTGGCATTTGGGTCACGATTGAAGTTGTTCCTAAAAGCCAATCTAGTTTACGCCAGCGCTCCGGATCCTCGCCGAGCAGCAGGCGGAGTTGGTCGCGGATAGCTAGAATCTGCGCATCATCAAGTTGTATGAGACGTTCCGCGAATTGTGCATCAAATCCTGCAAATTCACTGATGATAGCCCTCAACAAGCGTGTACTGCCAGGACCAGATCTGTTCACCATTCTAAGAGCAACATAGGCATCCATCTCATCAGGGGTAAGCCCACCATCGAAGTTAATGAGTTGCACCTTGCCGAGTTGCGAATCCTTCTGATGTTGATTGTCGTGAATAGATGTCACCAAACAAACGTTACCGTGGTAATAGCTTGTCGCTTCCATGAAATCTAAAGTGTACTGTTCGCACTGCTGTTGTGCCTTGTCGTCTTGTGCCTGAAGGATAACGACTATTTCCGAAGAACTATGAAACTCCGCCAACTGAGGCGCTGTCATCCTTGGTATTCCGAAATGGACTCCTACATCATTAGCGATGTCGGTTCCATTTCTAATAATGAGTTGAATTGGATCTTGGATATGAGCATCACGAAGCCCCCTGATAATGCATTCTCGAGTTCCGGGCACAATCGACCTGGGTAAGTTGGCAACCAACACCCGGGAAGAGGAAATCCGTGTGGCGATTTTGTTAATGAAGTCACGCGGCCCTGGGAGGAGCCAATATAGTCCAGCATCAATGGTGCACATAACCACTTCTCCGTCCCTTAGGTTACAAATCCGCGTAAAGTTTAGGTACAGTCCAAGTATGCTCCGCCCCCTCCTGGATTAAGCCCATCCAGTACAGGAACTGAAACATATCTTCGGTGATGCTAAACTCCATCATGATCTCTTGTAATTCGGCAATGTTGCTGCGATTTACACCATTCATCAAGTCAAGGAAGTCCTTGATGGAATCACCGCGTTCCGCTATCAAAGAAGGTGGTATGCCTATATGTTGATAGAACGAATTGAGGTTAGGAGCTAGTACTTTTCGTCGATTCTCAGGCGCTTTCAATGCTTTTTCTAAGGTTAAATCGGAACACAAGTCATTTACTTCTTTCCCAAAACCACAGGTTGCCATACGAATTGCGGTGATGCCTTCCTGATTCTCAGCTACCTGAATGTTCTCATGCACACGATAGTAGATGGCATCATCAGACCACGGTGGTATAGGCACTACACGCCAAGAGCATTCAACATCGGGGCTGGGGGGGGTGAGCTTACCGGATTCAAGTGCAGCCGTGATTTCCAAAGCCCGCTCAGGATGAGCGAGCAGAATTATCCGAATCCCGTACTTGCTAGCCTTGTTAGCGATGGCTGCATATTCAGGGATTTGATCGACGCGCCAGGCGGCGTTACGCACTGACATAATTTTTTGTGATCGATTCTCCTGGGTGATTCGACGGTTCTTAGCAACCGCATCAGCAAGATTTTGAGGGCTGTTACCAGGCACTGAAACAAAAAAACCATCCTGTAGTTGCCACTCATCTCTCTCCACACGTGCCAAGTCCATGATTCCGCTCAGAGCATTACCAGTAAGGATCAGAAGTTCGCCATCTGAACCGTCCATGTGGTTACGAATCCAGCTCATTGGCATTGGAAAAATCATTTGGGAGTAGCTATTGTTCTTCGTCATCACGATACGGCGCTCGCCCTGGCTGCGGCTTATCTCAGGGGGTTCGCTCGCCAGTTCACTGATGAGTGTCGTAACTCGATCACGATCGCCAACCATCATCGCGATGTTCGGATTGCGCAGAACATAACGGGTACCGTTTTTTTCGACTACATTGAGTTTGCTCATCTCGTCCAGCAGGGCCTCGAAAACTCCCGGACCAGTGTTCTCAAAGTGCCGTCCACAGTAGACCTCACAATATTCACGGATCTCTGAAGTAGTAAGACCGTTATATTGGCCGCTCTCAATCTCCGTATAATACACGTCAGCCAAAATGAGTGCGATTGCCTTGTAGCGTTTGTCTAGATTGAGGTTAAGCTTAAATTTTTCACGGAGCTCAGATAGGAGGTTGTTATCCTTCTCAACGGCATTCAGATCTTCATCGCTAATTTCGATAGGCGGTCTTTTGTCTTGGCGATTGTTCTGTAATCGCTCAACCAACCGTTTACAGTAGAGTTGGACAAATGCAGGGTAAAAGTTGCATACCGATAGAATGCGCAAAGGTAAGTCTTCCGCTCCCTGCCCAAAAATATAACCCATTGCGGCGAGCGGTTTGGTAATCAGTCGGATACCTCGTTGAACGTCGTCCGCGCTGGAGAAAGGTTTCAGCGCAATTGGTTCGGCCTTACCGAAGACAGAGTTCTCATCGTTAGCCATACGGGTCATATTGTGCAAACCAGCAATCACCATCCTGACGTTACAGGTATCTTTAACATTGTCAGTTAACTGAATAAGGCTCCGCACGAAACTATCTTCATTGCTTTTACGGCGTAATTCACAGCCCATAAGGTTATCCGCCTCGTCGATGAGAAGAAATAGTGATTTTAGCTTCGACGATTCAATCAGCTCCTTTTCAATATGTTGTAAGATCGGCTTCCAATGTTTTGGCGTGATGCCTATCGACTGGATGAGCTTTCGATTTAGAAGTGCCCGGTAGATGAACTCCCAAGCTGACATTACGTACTCTCCAGCGGTATCAACTGTATCCATAGATACATAAACTGCTTCTTGCCCAGGTGAATTGCGCGACTCCTGTTCGATTTGGCTCAAGAGAGACGATTTGCCAAGACGTCGCCCCCCATACAGCACGGCAAGTCCTTTAACACCACGTAGACGTGTTAACTCTTCCTGGCGACCGAAGAACATTTCTGTCGGCACCGGTTTGGTGTTGTAATCATCATATGGGTTGGTTGTGAAAGTCAGTATGCCGATCTTGATTAAGATCTGAAGCCGTTCGCTAGGATGTAACGCGGCATATGCTATAAGATTGTCGTCCACTAGGACGACGGGCGAATTACCCGACACTTTCGCTCGTTTCTGCATGCTGAGGTGTGTGCGTGCTAAGACAATTGTCGGGGAACTGCCGATTTCCTGCAAGAGCTGGCGAATATCGTTTTCCTGGGTAACGCCGAAAAGGGCATAGCATTGGGTATTAGAAGACCATGACCCCAATGCAGGGGGTATGAACATAGGATCATCGGCTGTGGTTGTGAATAGAAAGGTTTTGTCGTCCAAAATGAACCGCGCACGTGTCAAACGGGCAGTTTCCGGGCATGGAGTAGGTGGAATGGTGATTCCCATAGCCCGAAACAAACGCTCGGTGAGCTCTGGTTTGGTCATGGGGTTTCGCGTAGTGAAGAACTCCAGCCACGCATTGATGAGTTCGGCGGATTCACTTCGTTGATCGAAATCTAAACTAGCCAGCCAATCCGGATCAACCTCGGGTGATGGATCAGCATTCAGTAGCCCTTTTAATGCCTCCAGAAAGTTCTTCTTGTGACCGACAGCTTTCTTGAGGCTTTCCATGAAAACGTCATATTCATCAGCGATGTTGTTGCTGCTAAGCATTCTGGCAGGCAGTTTGCCACTGTGCCTCAACATGGCTAGCGCATCATGTGCGGTACGCAGGGTAGCAGCATTGCTTGATTCGAGCATGTTTTTGATACGAACTATATCTGTAATTGGTAGCACGCCCTTACGTTCTTCCTCTTCCAACTCTATCTCTAGCCTGTTCTTGGCATCTGATAGCCTGCGTTCTAGTGGTTGTAACACATTACTGCGCAGAGCTGCGCGTGCCTGTGGAAAATCAGGATATATGGCTGATTCGACGTCCGGCATTCCGATCGATCGTTCACTGCAACACAGCATCAACAGCTCCTCAATCAACCATTGCATACGATTTGTTTCCTGCTGCGGCAGGGCGCTAAGGGTCATTGCATGAGCGACTTTTTGTCGTGCTTCCTGAAGTTCCGCAATCAACGCATGACGCTCTATAGCGTACTGCTGTAATGTTGGCACTTTGGGTAGTAAAGGCTTCGGAAGTGTTGATTCGATCAAGAATGCGGGCAGAAACCGCTTCGCGGTGATATGCCCTTGATAAGCATCCACCAGAACCTTGTCTATATCGTCGTCGGAGCTGGGATCCCCAAGGGTCAGGTTCTCTTCTGCCAGGCGTCGGGTCTGTTCGAACACGTTGTCATACGTGCACAACGGAGGGGTTACTTTATCCGGCGGACTCATGGCCGGCATCAGGTCCTTACCGATTGGAAGCTGTATAAGAAACTTCTGTTTGTTATCTGGGATATACGCTGCTGGTTCTCGGGTATCGAAGAGCAGCATGACGCATTCTAAAGCTTTGATTGCCGCGTTCTGATAGAGTGCTTCTAGGTGGGTTCGATTCTTGATCTGTCTGGTTTCCTTGACTGCAGCTATCAGTTTATTGTTCAGTCCATCTAGGAATGCCTGTACGTCGCGAGTTAATTCGGCGCTTTGAGAGTTTCGTTGCCTCACATGGTAAAGGTATGACTCCACGAATTTTTCAGTGATTTCTATGTTTTCGATGGCACGAACGCGATAAAGACCGTCGGGTTTTGACTTCTCACCGACTTTCTTGTAGAGCTCGTCCACCGTCTGGGCGGGTTTTTCGAATTTGCGCTTAGCCTCCTCATAGGCGCTGGTCACCTTCGCGACGTCCCCTTTACCGATGTATGCAAGGCACTTTCCTATAGGGTTGCTGGGGCTGAACATTTCCTCATGTAACGACATGAAGCCGCGATGGTTGAAAGTCGAATGGATTTCCGGCGCCTGTTTCCAGCTCTCTGCGCGCGTCTGGAAGCGAGCCAGTTCATGCTCGATAGCATTTTTTGCACCTATTCGTGAACGAACGAACAGATCCCGGGTAAGCACAAATCCACGTCGACGGATGAGATCAAGATGTTCCACAAGATCCGATAGTGCAGAATAGTCAACCAGTCGGGCGGAGACGGCATTGCCAATTCGCCATTGCACATCAGACGTGTCAAATAGCATGTTACCGATACTGGCGGCCAGAATGCCCAAGGCAGTGTGTGCTGGATCGGAAATATCTCCTGAAGGCAGTTTCTCCGACACAAGTAACTCATTCAACTTGCTATTTATCTTTCCATCGAAGGAGAACCGACAGTCCATGGAACTGAGTGTCTGTATCAGAGAAGTGAGGATGGCATGATGTACTTGTAATTCTTGATCATCTGTCCCCCCTATCATGTTACCAATGGTGGTCACGTGGACATCAGCCAAGCCGTACAGCCGGCGCGAAACGAGAATGTTCAGAGTATCGATCTCAGATTCCAACGCGGTGGCTCCCATGGAGGATTCTGTGACCAAGCTCTCGGTCATGTCATTGGGATCTGATGGTTCCGTGTCCGTGAAATCCGCAGCTATTGGAATCACCTTCTCGGGCTCCGGGGAAGAGTGGATTTCAAACGTTGCCGGTTCATTTGTCTTGGCCTCAGAGATAGGAAGATCCGAATCGACTGTTCCAGTGACCGAATAAGGCAAAACTTCCAATTGAGGCGATGAGAGCACATCGAGATTAATGGGCTGTAATGGGTCAGACGCAACGAGTTCCAAAATCGGATTGTCGTCGTCAGGCATCGTAGCTATTTCTGGTGTCGACTGGGCTGTGGCATCAAAAGTGGTTTTCGCGGAGGTATCACATTCTACATTCTCCTCAGTAGGGGGATTACCAAGCGCTTCAATATCGAAGCAGAGGCTATCCTGAAGAAGACTGCGAACGCTCTCTGCCCTAGAATAGGCATTTTCGGCGATTTGCTGTTCGATATCTTTCCGCTTTTTCCGCTCTTGTAGGTTAAATGGCACAGGGGAACGCTCGAGCTCGTCCAATTGAGTGAGCAGAGCTGATAAAGTGGCGATCACTTCTTCGATCTTTGATAGTTCATCAATAGCAGCGTCCAGATCTTGTGAGTGGACTTCCAGTAAACTAACTTGGCCAATTTCCAGTAATTCACGCATGCCGTTGATCCGTTCTGCCACAGCCATCTGATGCTCGATAAAACTGTTCATTTTGTCTGCCATAGCTACGGCAGTTGCATATAGCAACTTTTTCTCAGTATGGATTTCAGACAATGCGGCAATCTGTGCCTGAATTTGGGTAAGGGTCTCGTCGAAGTTATTTGAACCTGGTTCGATTTCTTCGATTAGCTGAATGAGCGTTTTTTTGGTTGTCATAGTAAGATCGAATTCCTGTTCTTGTCGGGTTGTCGCTTTTAGCTTGGCTAAAGGTATTTCCTTGACGTTCGAGGTATTTTGATGGAAGCTCTCTTTGTGATCCTGAGGGAAAGGCGTGGGCGGCTCTTCCAATTTTGGCTTGGGGAGATTAAGTCGAACGTCAATATGCCCGCGCTGGTGCTTCTGATCCAACGCTATGTTGATTGCAGAGGCAGTGGCTAAGTAATACTCAAGCGCATGTTCGGTTCTGGGGCCAGGGATCGTATTAATATTCTCAATTACCAATGACAAACGCTTCGGATTGGGCAGCTGTGACTCCATGAAAACAAGCCAGCCCATCAACTCATCATGACGATGGGAGTCTGCCCATTTGGCCATCCTCACAAGCATCTCATCTTCTATTGCGAATGGATTAACCTGTTCCTCCTTAGGATGGTCACTATTGAAGTCCCGCTCAATCAAATCGACCATCGGGGCGAAACTAATTTGCCCGATCTCGCGAGTGGCCATAATGACCGTTGCACAGACTTGGGGGATGCGTAACTTCTCTGCGAGCCAATCGATATAACAATCGACTCGAGGCATGGATACTCCACTTTTTACGTAGCCGAAATCTTTCATCCTATCCCAACTACGCTGTACACGACGTTTAGTGACCGCTCCCATGATCGTGAAAATGCCACGGAGCCTTACCCAATAGGGTAACTCCACCAAGACATCTGCATCTCCATTGAGCATACGCTGGTATAATCGTCTGCTTTGGTAATCATCTCTGTGGCTCATGATGACCGGCATGGTCGTACGCTTCACACGTCTTAGAAGATCGTCACTATCTTCTTGCAAAAGTGTATCGTTTACATCCGACGCGGTTTCGTCCTGTATGGGCATTTCTTCTAGGATGCCTTCGGCTTCCTGTACTACCAATTTCGAATAGTTTGTAGAACCGACATTCTCTTCAAGAACCTCTCCCGATGCAGTATCGCCTATCTCGCCGTCATCGATGTCCTCGGGATAGCGAATCGCGTAATCCTCGATCTTCCGGCGGAAGAAAAGGGGCATCGGTAGTGCGGTCCAGTCATTGTAATGTGCATATCCTAGACGTAATCCCATGGCTAGAATGGCGTACTGCTTCGGATTCACACCTTGAGGGGAAGACATCACTGACACGTCCATAGGAGCAGGCAACGAAGCATCCATCGAAGCGACGTCCAGAATCTTCTGCTCGAACTCGTTCAAGCCTTTTCCCATGCGGCACATCCTCGGCATGGCTCGGTAACAGGAGAAGCCCCTTTTAACCTGGACCGTTTTGGCATAGCCCATTGAAGCGATATAGTGTCCAAAACGGCGATCCTCTGACATGGACTCCTCCGCAATCTGAACAAGGCGCATGTCGGTGGTGACATAAGTGTCCAGATTGATATCACCTGTATCGACCCGCTCCCCGCTAACTTCCTTCCACCCCCTGAAAGCTGTTTTGACCATCGTACGCAAGGAAAGTGTATCGGACCCGCGGCGAAGGCGGATGAAGGTCATGTTCGTGAATTGGGCCAAGTTGGCAGAATCGAGTCGCGGCGAATTGCTGGACCCAAGATCAACGTCGCTGATGCCTCTCCAAAGACTGCGGACACTCTCCCATTCGATGAGCACAATAGCCTTAGGATCACTCTCGGCAATATTCAAGAGAGCTTGGCGGGTGAGATCCGTGAATGCAGCTTTGAGCCAATTCGAGTCACCGTCCTGTAGTCGTCGTTGGCAGCCCATCCAGGAAAGCCCTTTAGCTAGAGGCATCCAGTCTGTGATCTGGTTCCTGGGTCCATCACGGTAGCCAATTCTAACTTCGGTCGTGCCATTATCGACGATAATTCGTGAATACAGCATGAAGTTAACCCCGGTTTGTCCACTGCGTGATTGAGCCCTGGACCTTACCGCTTGTACCCCATAAATTGCATATGGAAACTGCTCGACCGGCAGTAAGCGCCCAATGAACTCCTTGACCCCGAACACCACCCCTGTATGGGCTAGTATCACATCCAGAAGGGCGCTCTGTAGCCTGTGCAGAAAACCTTGTTTGGATTTTGGGTCATCCGGATTTTCGATCGGCAATACATGGTGAACATTGGCTCCAATAGTGGACATAGCATGAATGCCGGCATAGTAATTGACAGCATCTTCAGGCTTATTGCCTACACGGTCCGAAGCACAAATCAGTACGATGATATGGCGCTCTCCACTGACCTTTTTGATCGTATCGGCGGCGGCCTGCCATCGCTTAACTCGTTCATCAAAGCGTTTTCGGGCCGTATATTTAGGTTGATCTAAATCTATACGCAGGCCGTGGGTTTTTTCTGGCAAGGGTTCAGTATTGACTATGATGGAATCGCCAAAAAGCACACCGACTGTTTTCTTAACCAATTCCAACTCGGTTTGGTAATCTGATAGCGCCCAGACAATTGGCATCGTCTCACCGTGTACGCGGTTGAGGGCCTCCATATTCTGTATCCGGTAACATTCAAGCTTTTCCTCGCGAGTGCTGTTATCCTGATCTTCCTCTTCATCTTCGTCGAAATCCTCTTCGGTATCGAAGACCGCTCCAGCTACGCCAAAATCGGATAATTTCAGCATTTCCTGTTTTGGTTTTGCCTGAAAACGGGGGAGCTTTATCTCCATAATGGGAATAGCTTTGCCGTTAACAATGGGATGCAGAAGATTGCTAATGGTATGTAGCAAGGAAATCTCGTCGCCCTCGAAAACAGTCCGAGGAGACACGGATCGATAAAGAGAGGGCAATTCAGGTAAACCTGACCACCAACCAATCTCTGAATTGAAGTCTCGCTGTGCTATAGCCTCGGAAAGAGAGCGAGGCAATTTTTCCTCAGACTCACGCCAAAGAGATGCATATTCCTCACCGAACTCCCACCCAGTCAGCGTTTTTACTACTCTGACCTTGGTAACCGGACGCCCCATAGCCATAACATAAGCTGTTGCCGAGGATACCGAATTGAACAATGCCATTGGGGGCTTCTTTGCCCATACCCGCTTCATTGCGGACACTGACAAATAGATATCCTTGCTATACGGCACGCTGACAACCGTTAGTTTGGCTACCATCGAATACACTTCGTCTCGTCCGGTTCCTTTACGCGGCAGCGTCATCAACTCGACCGCATTACTTCGGTACTCTGGTGATGCGACTAGTTCGCAATAATTATTCTGGTCTAGCTCGTCGAACAGTATTTCACCAGCTAAACGATCACCGATCGAACGCGCTATTAGAGGGTAATTTGGTTGTTGGTTATCTCCAATATAGGGGGCCTGGATAGGAATGAACTCGATTGCAGAGGGGATAACGGCTTCCGTAAGTCTATTGAGAAGGTGACCCAATTTGTTGCGCTCCGCCCAAATTTCAACGTCATCCATAATCCAGCGCTTTACAATCTGAGTTAGAGCCTCGCGTACGACGGGCATGTCCTCTTCTGCGGGCGTGTAAAGTTCGATAGCGCAAGGATATCGACCAATATTGTCAGCAACGATGCCAAGGTTTTTGTCCAAAGAGACAACATTATCCACCTGACTGATTAGCGCTGTTCGCAGGGAAACTACCGGCAAGTTGAGCTTCTTGTCTTTTGCTGCCGATATCAAGTCGCTAAAGGCCTGTTTCATTTCTCCTGCGAACCGCACCTGGGTCAGGTTGACACTACTGGATAACCAATCGGGGGAAATCCGTTGCCCAATAAGCACAGCCTCTCTCTTAGGCTTCTTACCATCAACGCGGGTCCATAACGTTTTAGTTTCTATATTCATGTTCTAGCTGTTATCAGGTTGGAAATTGCGTTCAGGGGCTCCGCAAACGATTGATAGAGGTTGCAATAGCACTCGCGTTTGGCTGGTTCTGAGTGATTGAGGCATTTTTTGAGGATGGATTGCATCATAACCAGCATTGAGGTGCGTTCAGAGTCAGCCAGCCCCCGAGCGGAATTGGGTGCCCAGGCTGCATCAACAAAATATACGAATGCTGGACAGTCACCACGCATCGCGCGACCGATAGTCTGGAGAATGATGATCATCTGATCTGCCACGAATGGCTCTGCGTACTGGCCAAGCGACTGTGCAACCAAGGGCATGCGCAGCAGATACTCAGCCATGTGAACAGCCTCCTTCCTTGCATCCCTCAACTCGATCAACGCTTCCGGGGTATTGGAATATGTCTTTTGATCGAAGATTTCCGATGCACGGCCAACCAGTCCCTGGATCAACTGCAGGCTATCACTACGGGGGTGTGGGCGGGTAAGAAAGAAAAGGGATCCGATCATTGCCTTGTTAATGCGAGGTCCATACTGGAAGACAATGTTCACGCCCCGACCAATGGCATTCATTGGGAAAATCAATAGATCCCAGCTCCGGTCTTTGCCCAGTTGCTCAACCTCTGCCGCAGTCACAGCGTGGTCATTTACAGAACTATGGATGGTTGCGCGGGTGAGATATCGCACGCGTCCCCTCCAGGATGGATGGTTTGCTTGAATATGCGAATATAGAAGCTCACACTGATCGTAGGAGTTCACAACAAATGCTGCTTTGCGGGGCGTACCGTCGACAACATTGTTCTCACTGATAGCTGTGGCCACATCACCGAGTGTTCCGCCGTGCAGTAATTGATTCACCATGGACTTAAGGATTGTCTCGCGCTGGGACATCTTTGCACCGCTGAAACGTAAAGGGACGCCTCCGTTTTGAGGATCCATTTTGGGGAAGAAGGTATAGTGGGAATCCTTCCAGCCATAACCGGCGTTAGGGCGCTGAAGTACGTAATGCGGCCCGGCCGCCACATGGAAACTTGGGCTTTGCTCCAGCATCGAAGTAGCGCTAGTTAACAGCACGGCCATACCGCCAGCGCCGTTCTCTTCACTCAGCCTGATCATACGTTCGGGCAACATCCTCGGTGTGCCAGCAAAACTGACATGTGAAACGTCCACATTGCCTTCCTCACTAATTGTGTAACGCACACCGCTCAATCTGCCGATGAGAGACTCCGGCAGAATCGCCATCTGATCCCTGGATGGTCTGGACTCGAATACGTTGTCGCTGACTAATCCCTCGGAATTCATGAGGCGTAGGTGAGGTGCCAGGCCAAAGTGCTGTAATACTACTAGGGACACTGCCACCAGAAGGCCGCTAAAATAAAAGAAGGTTTCATCGTCCAAAGGGGACGACAGGTTGGGAATTTTGCGCAACGTAGCTGCGAGCTCCTTAACGGCGGCGTCATTACCATCGCGTTCCCAACGCTCAATAGCGAGCAACAACTGCCTATGAAATTCGAGCACCTGATATTGGGGGGCATTTAGTAGCTCTGCAGTCTCCGATATCATGCGGTCAAGATCGACTTCGTCTTCGTCCTCATACATCAGGTCATGCCTGAAAGCCACTCGTTTAACCGCCGCATCCCAAATTCGCTCCAGGGCCTGCCTGGCGTCATGGCGCCGCTGAAAATTACCATCATTCTCGTCCGAGAACATATCGGCAATGATCGAGAGAGAAGTGAGCAGGACATTGGCATTTTCGGCTCGAAATTTCACCGAAAAGTGAGTGATACGCCCGACGAAACGTTCTGTTGCCCGGCCAAAACGTCCCGTCATCTCTAGCAGTGTAGGTAGGGTTTCACCTGCCACAAAAGCATTTCGCCCACCCGCCGCAGGTTGATGTATATCTCTAATTAGAGTGTTCCAGAGAGAGTCCTTATCCCCCACTAGTCTCATAATCGGCGTCCCGCGTACGTCAAGACTGTTTTGCGCGCCATCGCATTCATCTACGACCATAAGGTCGAAGGTGCGGGCAATGAACTCGAAATGCCGTAGATCTATGTCAGAAAACAGTTTCGACACATTCCGGTCTGTGGAAAGGACATGACCAGCCCAAAGCCGGGTATCTATTAACTTGCGCTCGCTGTATTGGTAACCACATACAGACGACAAGGCGCACCTATGTGGACGCGCACGCTTCTGGGGCTTTTCTCTTTGTAGCACTTTCATGCAAGGAGGATTGTTGTGGGGGAAATCGGCCTCCTCGTCGCTGGTGAATCCCGCCAAGGCACAATTCGTCGCGAAGAACTGGGCCACAGACCTTGTTGTGCCAAAGCCCCGATTTTGCCCAGCCATGGCCGTCGCGAAGTTTAGGGCGTGCCTGGTTCGGGAGCTTTCCCCCTGTCCAGACAACAATCCGACTTCGATGTCGTACCGACCTAAAGTTTCTATGAAACCGGTAGCCACCTCTATGGAGGGAAAAAGAAAACAAACCGAATAGCCGTTCCTCGCTAGATAACCTGCCAATAGGTATAGGAGGGTTGTTTTTCCAGACCCTGGAAGGCCGATCAGGTGTTTGAGCCCAGTTAGTTCGATCCCATCTGTTGTGACCAACCCAGATTCAGATGCTTTAAGTAGGATGGCCGTTGGGTTGTCATTGAGATCATGGAGTCTGCGAAACCATGCATCCTCACCAGGATTCTGGCGTCCTGCCTCCAGATCAATGTCATCGAACTGTCTTGCAATCTGGATGAGGCTTTGCCAACGCACAGTGCCGGGAGCACGTCCCAACCTACTGATGTCATATAAAGCTGGTTCAGGCGGAACGAATCCCAGTGACGTAATATAACCACTGTAACCATATTCGTCCTGGACTTCCGCAGACATTGTAGCGTCATGGGTCTTTATGAGCGTTCGTGACCGAATCGGTAGAGGGGTCATAAGCGCCTTTAAAGCCTCTTTGACGTCGTCAGGAACAACGTGTGTCCAGAGTTTCCTGATCAACAGGTTTTCGTCAATAACGAACCGTTGCGCCATTTGGATTTTCGCGTCTTCGTCCCCACGAGATTTACACTCATTTAGTCGGCGGTGGTGATTACGATATCCGTCGACCATCAAGGCCAGTTCGCGAAGCGTAACTGGGGCAAATCCAGCAATCCGGATATTCTTCAAGGCCATGGCGACATCCCCGTCAAGGGTGTGACAAATGCTCTCAAAGCCGGCAAGAAGCGCAGGCATCCTAGTCAGGTGACTCTCGCCCATCATTTCCGTGGCTATAAGACAGAGGAAGTTGATGCGGTCGTGTCCCTTGTAAGGCAATAGCGGCTCACGCATTTGCGGTCCTACTTTTGAAGTTTTTGATAGCTTGGCTGACTGTCAGGCAAATTAGATCGTCCCGGCCCATGGCCGTTCTCAGCCGGTCGAGGTAGGAAGGAGTGGCCGAGACCAACCAGTCAGGCACGACTACCCACTTTTTCCGATAATGAGATAGGCCACCGATATTCCGGTTGAACCTGCGGCCCAAAGTTTCTGGACTGGAATACGCTTTGAGATCGATACCGAGATCATCTACTGCGATATCGACCCTGTCACGGAAAGGATATAATTCGACCGGTAACCCCATCTCGATGAGGGAATCATATAACCGTATTTCATCCAGACCAGGTTCGATCCAGTATTGCCGTATTCCCCTTGTAACACGAACTAACTCGGGCGCAAGAGAGCCAGTCCTAGATTTAGCCGAATTGCTTGCGGTACATGCGATAGTTCTACATACCAGACCAGCTTTTCCTTTTTTCATGGCATTACCGCAGTGCATGCAAATCGGCACGGTGGTATCAATTTGCCAGGATTCAGGCACCGGCTCATAGAACTGCTGCAGGGCCATCCCAATTTGTGAGGGAAGATTAACATTTAGCTTGCTGAATGCTTCGCCCATAACGACAGGATGCCGAACCACAAACTCACGGACTGAGGTGTAATACTGGTCGGCCCTATGCTCGGGAAATCGCGCTAGCAATTCCATGAATTTGAGGAATAGCTGTTCCTCAAGGCCGGTGGTTAGGCCACCAAATCCAATTGCCAGTTCTTCCGCCTCGGCCGTCGGAATACCATCTTCCTCTTGGATCAAGCATGTTGTCTCCAAGCCACAGTTCGTGATCTCCGGTACGCGCAACCATTCTCCTAAAGGGCGGGAACACCACCAAAGTAGGTCGTGGATTTCCGACCCTCTATCGGGTAAACCATTTACAAGGCAAACCCTTGAGATCAATGCCATAGCTTTGCGATCTTCTGGTGACAGGCCAACCGAACAGCCATGTAACTGGGAGCTACCAGAGATCATGTGCCCCTCTATCAGAGAAACGCGTGCCTGTCGAATTACCAGAGCAGCCAGCGCAGGTACTATAAGAGAAGATATGGCTGAGATTGTCATTTCAGCTGCTCACTTGGTTGACATGCGGAAAATTACGCAAAGCCCCACCTGAATCAATATCCTGCTGAGGCATGTGATGGTTTAACAAACGACGGTCACCGAACGTTCGGCAATTTTGCGCAACTTGGTCAGGGCGCTTTGCGGGTTCAGATAGGCATAATGCTCGGCAAAACCCGCCAAGCTGGCCAACTCTGGCCAAACGCTTATTAGGAATTCGAAGTTTTGTGATTGCATGATGTCGATTCTGTCCATGTCTCTTCTGCTGCGAAGAGCGTGCCAATTATTCTTCTATACCCAGCTTGTCCATCCAATTGCTGAGCGTTTGGTAGTGCGGCAATCCTAGCAGTGCAGTGGCTTTTTTCTTATTACCGGCTACTTGCGCCAACGCTTTGGTAATGTATTGTCGCTTGATGTCATCCAGTAAGCCCTGAATATCAAGGCCTGCACCAATCTCCGGCAGTTCGCTTTTCTTGCCGTTGGCCGGTCGGCTAATCATGGCTTCCTTGATATCGAACTCGGTAATGGTATCCGACTCCGCCCAAATCGAAGCGCGCAATAACGTGCCGTGCAATTCTCGAACATTCCCCGGCCAAGCATAGCCGATGATAATGTTTTTTGCTTTTACAGAAATTTTCTTGTTTAGGTAACCCGGTTGATTGGATGCTTCACGATTGATTGATGTCATTAAATAATCCACCAACAACGCGAGATCACCACTGCGCTCTCGTAACGGGGGCAATGTCAAAACGCCAATTGCCACCCGGTAAAACAGGTCTTCGCGAAAACGTCCGTCTGCAATATCTTGGGCAAGATCGCGATTGGTGGCTGCGATCAGCCGCACATCGACTATCTGCACTTTGCTGTCGCCAACCTTGCTGATTTCACCGGATTGCAGTACACGCAGCAATCTCACCTGAGCATCTTCCGGCAGTTCACCAAATTCATCCAAAAATAAGGTGCCGCCGTTGGCTGCTTCGAAATAGCCGATTTTGTTGGTTACTGCACCGGTAAACGAGCCTTTGATATGGCCAAACAACGCTGAATCGATCAAATCTTTGGGAATTGCGCCGCAATTGACGGTGATAAACGGTTTCCCCTTGCGTTGGCTGGTGTTATGAATGGCCTTGGCAAAAAGCTCTTTTCCGGTACCGGATTCACCCATGATCAGTGCCGGAACATCGCGCAGCGCGATTTTTTCGGCTTTCCGAATGACCCGCTGAAAGTCGGGATTCTGAGTAATGATGTCTGAAAATGCTGCTGACGTCGGAGCATGATCCAGGGCAAGCTCACTGAGCTTTTGATCGGCACGCTTAACGATTCGAGGAACGAACTCGGCGGATATATCAAATGGGATGGTGACGAACTCCCCACCATTTCCCTTAGTCGATTGCACAAACCGCGTGTTGTACTTAGTTTTACCTAACAGAATAGATACTGCTGTCATCGATGGTGTTCCGGGCGAAAGATGGATGCTGATATCCAGGCGAGGATTTTCAGAGATCATTTTTTGCAGATAGCCATCTACCGCTTGGTGTATGTCGCCGAAATCGATCGGGGAACGCAGAGAGCATGGAATCGACAGGATTTTTATAGTATTGATCTGAGTTAGCCAATCAAGATAGGCAGCGACTTTTTGTGGAGCTTGATTGTGCAATAAATGCAGTTCGTCAAAGCTGAGAGTTTTTAAGGCCCCGAGTATTGGCCCATCACCAATAGGTTCTTCGGCATTGTTAGGCAACAATCCAGCAGCCTTCAAATCGGCAATTCCCAACCAAGACAACAAAATCTGCTTGCTCATTAACATCTCTCGCATCGTGCTAAGAAGAGCTATCAAAAATAGCTGATGGCCAATCCTACCACTTGGTCAGTAAATTTATTTGTTAAGCAATAATAATATTTATGTGCGCTAATTGATTCATATCTCCGCAAACGAGGGTATCATCAACCTTTACGCGCATTATTTAGGCTTATGCCAATTGGTAGATGACGGCAGCATTACCGAACAGGCGGCAAGCGTTTTATGGTTAGAACAACGTAACAGCCTGATTGAAAAGCGCAAGAAATGAGTGGTTACAATTCACAGCATCGATTAGGCGAAACCCGATAGCAGACACCTACAGGCTACATGCTTCACCTTGCCTGGCAGAGCAACTACGGCCATTTTCAGACAATCAAGATTTGAAATGTATGGCCGCTGCATGTACAAACTGATCATCCATATCGGTGGAACTGAGCGCTACCCCATCCATAGGAATGACTTTAACTATCGGGCTTTTCGCCAACAATGGCGAGACGCCATGATTCAAGATATTCCAATTTTTTTAATTTTGGCTGACCGGCAAAGTTATCGAGAACATCATTCTCTCTGATTGGTGGTAGCGACACAACAGACTGGAATTCTTCATTAGTAAGCGCCTCGAGTAGAGATTTAAAATTTCCAGCATCGAAATTAATTGCGAGACTTTCTATTAGCAGCAATGTTAGACGTTGCTTGCTAATCTCGCGAGCCTTAGTAATCAAAAGATCAATTATGAGTCTCCCTTTCTCACTCTTAGATAAGTTTGCATAGGGTAAAAATTCAGCTCTTGGTGACATCTTAAAAAGTAGCTTGTAGTAAGGACTTCCATCTTCCTTATGCTTTGGGCTAGCAATGTCATTTGTTTCATCCCATTCTTCTGCATGCTCAAATTTTATTTCCCCAGGGATGATGGTTTTTGTCCCAATACTTGCCAATGCAAAAAGAGCGCTTTTATCAACATTAAGTACTCTCATCATGAGATCGATGTCATCCTCAGATTTGAGTTTATGGCTGTCGCTCTCCGAGCAGAATACGATCTCTAAATCACCAGGTGGAAGAATATATAAAATAGAACTTTCTAGCCTTGTTAATTTTTGACCCGTGATCATCAGATTTAATTCTTTACTCAAGGTGTCAACTGTTGAATATATAATTTTTGCGCAAAAGGTTGCTGGATGATATTTTCCATCTGCACCTTTTGTTTTTGTTCCATTAAACCGATCAGAATATTTAGATTGGCTGATTGCTGCGGCTGCCTCCAAGAGTGCGGTCTTACCGCAACAACTTTTTCCCCACATTATTGTGTTGCGAGAAAGAGTTAGCTTTGGTAATGGGCTCAAACTTAGAAACGAGGTAAATTCAATGGATTCAACCCAGCCTAGTGGGGATGGGCTATCGTTCATTTGTTTTCGTGTACGTGCTTCTGCGAGGGCTTTCCACGCAAATAGGACTTCTGCAGGATAGTCAAAACCGCTGGCTTTATCGATTAGGGACGCATGATATTGACAACACCAGATCCCATTACACTCACTGCCAATAAATTCTGCATCTTTTCCGCCCCATCCCCTAGGACCATTCTTTGATGCACTATGTATGTGGCAGGCAACCCCCATATTAACAGCACCTTCACGTTCGTAAAAGGGGCCCATTGTTGGGTTTTTGCATCTAGGAACTGAACACCTTCCACCTGCTTGCTTGTAAAGTAGCTCAGGAACTCCAAACTTAAAATCTATGCGTTTATCATCGTGTTCTTGACTATTCTTGCTCATTTTTTGTAAAGAATTATTTAAAATGGAGAGGCGACTTACCGAACCACACTCGACCTAGCAATTAGTCATACATTGTGCAATTCACTACCAGCCTTAACCTTAGCGGTCAATGTTCAGATCAGTAAGTGGTCATCAAAAGCCTTTAATTTAATATCATGATGAACGTTAAGTATATTTCAGCAATCGATTCTCGTTTCTCCACCACACTCTTTGGATCAAAAGAATTATATATATTGGAATATTTATTTCGACAAATGCACCTCTATATTCTATTTCATCCGTGAATTGATTTTTTCTCTCCTTGTATAATTGACGCAAAGTAATAGTGACCGCCATCAGGCCAATTGCATCAGATTGGACGATAGTATGCAACGGGTCGCTTCCAGGCAGTAAAGGTTAATACATTCCAAGATGGCGCATTGCATTGTAAGATCAAGTCCAGGTTTTATTACATCAGTGAGCTACAGGCATGAGAACAATCGGCAACTTCTTCTGGTTCGTACTAGGCGGTGCGTTTATGGGGCTCGCTTGGTGGTTCGCTGGTATCGTAGCGTTTTTGACCATTGTTGGCATCCCTTGGGCCAAAGCGTGTTTTATCATAGGACAGTTTTCATTTTTTCCGTTTGGTCAGGAAGCAATAAGTCGTCGCGAATTGAACCAACACGATGACATTGGCACAGGCGCATTTGGATTTATCGGCAACCTGATTTGGTTTGTATTTGCTGGCTTATGGTTAGCAATTGGTCACATCATTTCCGCTGTCATCAATTTTTCTACGATCATCGGCATTCCTTTTGGTATTCAGCATCTCAAGCTCGCAGTGATTGCGCTTGCACCCATTGGGCAAACAATCGTGACGACAGAAGTTGCTGATGCTGCACGACGCGCAAATGCTGAGAGTTGGGTAGATGATAAGCGTCGTCGTTAGTTGTGCTCCCAGAGCTAGCTTGCCGACCGCTACTTTATCCCCTGAGCAATCGATGTAGAGCGGTGTGGTGCGTTTTCCGCTTGTTCCGCGCATTCCTCATCTCAAAATATGAGTCACTGGGTTATTTTTCACCTATTAGCTTCTTGATTGTGTCCTTGCTGATGGCCGAGAGAGTAATTTTCTTTATTTCCTTGGACTTCAATTCCAAGGCATTCGCCTTTTTTAGCTCTAGCAATTTTGCAATCACCAATTTATCCGACTTTAATAAAAAATCCTTGAGCGCAATCTTCCTAACCCGTACTGCATCAATACCGCCTTTAGCCTTTTCGGTATGAACCAAATCCATTCTGATAAATAATGAAAAGGCTTTATTGATTGTCGTTTTCGTGATGCTGGAATCTACTTGATGACAGATGGCAAAGATAGCCTCTCTTAGTGCAGCGGGATCAGAATGGACGTCCTTTACTGCAACGGCATGTTTATAAATTGTTTTGAGAATATCGGCTTTGTCTGGAAAAGCATTGTGCTTTTTCAGCAAGTTTTTATACGTTTCCGCCAATGACGGATTGGTAATCTTTGGCTCAGTGGTTTTCAGATTATCAGCTAACTGTGCAAAGTTAATCGTACCCTTTTTCGTCAACTGAACCCCTTCAATGGTTTTTACAAAATCGGTAAAATTTTTAAAACCGTAATGCCCTTCATCAAAGTCTCGGGCTTTCTGCTTAAGGGTATTTTTAATCTGGCAGATATTGATAGGTTCAGCCGCAGATTTTAATTGAGCAATGACCATCGATACTGCTTGGGACTGTGTTAGCGAAGGCTTGGTGGTGTCAGTCACTTTCGAGTTGACGACAACGGGTTTTACAACTGTAGCGTTAGGGACAGTTAGCGTATCTATCACTTCGTCGGTATAGATGAATCGACTGCAAGAAGTTTTAACGCATTCACTCAGGGTTGAGTGCTGCCCAACACCAATGACCTCTTTATCCATTTCCCGTAAACGCCTGAACACCGGCGTAAAATCTGAATCACCAGTGACCAGTACAAAGTAATTGATGTTGGGTAATTGCCAGGCACATTCAATCACATCAACCGTCATCTGGATGTCGGCAGTGTTCTTACCAGTAACCGGATGGTAGCAATGGATCAATTCAAACCCATGCTGATTTATTGTCGATTGGTGCATCGCTAACGCAGGACGACTCCAAACCCCATAGGCCCGGCGAATAATGATCTGTCCGATTTGTTGCAGTTCACTGATCAATAATGAAATGCCATCATGCTTGATCCAATTGGTCACATTTTCGGCGTCAACAAAAACAGCAATACGGTTAGCTTTGGTCAATGTCATTTTACGTGCGCAAGTCAATAATGACTTTCAGATGAAATGAGGGGCGCTGATTGGCCTTCAACAATCAGGCAATGCAGAAGCGTGAATATCAACCGACGATTCACGCTTCATCGAGGGGGTAGTTTAGTTGTTGATTAAGAATTCGTCTTTGCTACGTCCTTCACTTAATAAGGCTTTCATCCATTTAGGCACCAGACCGCGTCCGGTCCACGTTTCCGGACCATTGGGATTGCGGTATTTTGCCGATACGGATGAAACTGTACGCTTAGAGGCCTTTTTATCGCCTTCGAGAATTTCCACGGTCACACCAATAGAGGCAGCCAGTTCTTTTATCTGGGCGATGGTGTCTTTACGCTTGCTATTTTGTTTTGCCGATAATTGGGCTTGCGCTTGGGCAATGATGGCGGTTAGTTCTTCTGGGCTTTTGGTATCGAGATCAATCATATCTGTATGTTTGGTGATAATGGTTAATGGCACTTTTAATTTACCCTGCACTAGGCTAATCGAGATGCGAAGTGACAGGTGTTTTAAATCGTTTACAGTAATTTAAGTTCAAGTATACATCAAGTATTTTCCGGTGAATAAACGATAAGAAGTGTAATTTCTTTAGGCACACATTAGAATGCAAGCAATCTAGCATTGTTTCTGGCAGAAACAGAAATTTAATGTTTAACTTTCTATATAATTATTTTATATAGTCTTTTAAACATTTAAAATCTGGCTCCTTAGCGAGTCGAGTTATCCGGTGGATAAACATTATTGTCCGAGGACAATTCGGTGAAAAATAACATATTGTCACCATTAGCATTGTTAGCAAACGCATTTTATTATAAGAAACACACCCAAGCAGAACGCCATCATCGTGTTACACAGGAATTTATACTGGCTCGATGGGGTCAAGCCGAGCGAATAGATTGGCGGTAATTTCAAATCACTAACGATTCCAAATGCTTGAAATACCGTACTAGCAACTCCTCGACATTATCTTCCTGCCACTGGATAACGACCGGCAAATAGTCATCCAAATCTTGATGGTCTTTGATCTTAATCAGCAGATCAATCCACGCCATCGGCAAGGTGTGACGCTGATTGAGTACTTCGAGCCGGTCCAAAGCCATGAGTGCTCGTATTTGTCCAAACTCATGCTGACAAAACACCGGATTCTGAATTTTGCCTAACACGGTTAAGGCTGCTTGGGTCGCGGGTAATCCGCAAGCAGTCAGTAACACTAATGCGTATGAAGACAGATTTGCGTGATCCGATGTCGATGGCTGACAGTACGCCAATAACTGCGCCGGCGACCATCGCTGCTCTTGGGCGACGCTTAATAACAGCCAGAGCAAGGTCGGCTGTTGCTCAAACAGCTCGCATAATGCGGGATAGCGGCTAATCAATGCCAACAGCGTCAACCGCTGCCCCCGATAACGCATCAACAGCGCCATGATCGATGGCGGCAACGTGGCCACCCAAGGCTTAAGGAAAGGATGATCGAAACCGTCGCCAATCAGCCAGTCATCGGTTAACAACGGCGGCTGGAAAAGAATTTGCCCATCGCGAACAATCCACCACTCCACCCCGCGTTCCCAGCCCGTCAGAACCAACCGGTCATGACGCTGAAAAACCGGCTGCAAATCGATGTGTAACTGTTGCTGATCGCCATGCCATTGAGCGGTCGAAACCACAAATAACTGCGGTAGCTGTTGCAGATAACGGTCCATTTAGCACACTCCTTCCAAGACGTGAAAAGACTAGCACCACAAATGAGCAGCAATCCGAGCCTCCCCGTTTAAGTTCGTCACGATTTAGCATTTCAGTTCACTGAGCCACCACATGCAATTATTCGGAGGAGGCCATAAATAGCGGAAAATCCAAAAATGAAATCAAAAAGAAGGTGAATAAAACCGCACATCAAAGTGTTTTTCATACATTATCAAATGCTTGTGATGTATCCAACAGGAATCATCTCCAGAGACTGAACAAATTGACAATCGCGACGAGGCCAAAAAACTGGCATTGCATTTTCTTTGTTGTACTCAGGACTAACACTGAAAACAGCTTCACTCTCAGGTGAACAAAATAATTCTTGAACAACGCCTTGCTCAGCTTGCCATTGCTTATTGAGTTGCACGTCCAGTCGAGCTATCTCATTACCCCATCCGCTCATCACTGGTTATCAATCCACCTCGCTGCAGGTATTTAAGTTTAGTAATAGATAAAAAGTACTTTTTAAGAATGGTCTACAAACCCCGTAGACAGTTTGAAATTAACTACAAAAATCATAAAAAATACTTTTAATAATCAAAGGTTTTTAATGCCTAATAATAACCTGTTTAATCTAAAGGTCCGGCACGGTTCGTTTGCGAATCATACTGGCAAAGGCGCGTAGTTGATTGATTAAACAAGCGCGCCGTCTCATTAGAACTTAATTATGATAGAGGTAGCTCACATGTCAAAAAATAATAGTACCAGTACAAAAGAAGTTAACGAGTTTAAAATTGAAGACGGTAAGTTATGTGATAGTAATGCATCGGGTATTCAGCCACTTTGTAACTTTGTCGCCGAAATTACTCAGGACATATCAGTCATTGATATAGATGGAGTAATTACACATAGTTACAGAATAAGCGGCATTAACTGCCTAGGAGTTGTATTACCAACAGTTGAAGTCCGGGCAGTGGATTTTGAAAAAATGGATTGGCCTGAAAATTCTTGGGGGCTAGATGCCGATATTGAGAACTTGAGAGGCATTAAATCAAAGCTTGCAAAAGCCATAAAAATGAATAGTAAAAATGTACAGAAGTTCAGTGTCTATGGGTTTTCCGGATTTGTCAAAATTGAAGAAGAGTTGGGCTATGTTACGACGTCTGGCTGTATATTTGCAGATCGGTTTGATACTTCAATAAAGGCATATGTGCCAGGAGCACTCGTTCAATATTCTGTTTCCAATGATTACGGTGGGGATTTCGATCTAAAAGAAAACATATTAGAAATTTTACATAAAACAGATTGTTACAAAAATAACAAAAGTGTTTCAGTTGTAATTAAAGGATTCATTTTTAGGTCCGTATTAAGTTATCTAAATCCACTTGAACTGAGTTTGTTTATGGTTGGTGGGACGGGGGCTTATAAAACCACTGCAGCGATGAACTTTCAATCATTTTTTGGCAGAGGATTCTGTGATAGCGGAGCACCTGCGACCTTCAATGATACGGGAATGGCAATCGAGTCCAAGCGAAAATCTATCCAACACGGGATTATGGTTGCAGACGATTTCGTTACTACAGTTGAGAACAAAAAAAACGAGGATGCAGCCAAAGCCGATACATTCTTTAGAGGTGTTGCGAGCAAAACTTCACGAGATCGGTGCTCGGCAAATGGCCAGCTAATTCAAACTCAATATGGTGGGGCGTCGATATTAGCAACCGGAGAACATGTTCCAGAAGGTGTATTGCAATCACTCAACGAAAGAATTACTTTTCTTGCCATTGAACGGTCCGATGTTGACATAGAAACCCTAACTCGAATGAGCGAAAATGCAAAAGCAGGTGATTTCGAGGTGTTAATGTTTTACTTTATTCAATATATCATTAAACACGAGGATAAAATAAAAGAAGAAATAAATAAAAAATCGAATAATTTTAGAGATAGGTTAAAAAAGGATACTAACAACACATTTCATCCTCGACGATATAATAATGCGGCATCGCTGCTCGTCGGATTATATTATTTTGTTAGATTTGCTCTACATCATAAGGTCATTCATAAAAAGCAGGCCAATAAAATATTCCGGGAATATCTGGAGTTAATTGGTCAAGTAATGTTAGAACAAGAACGCATATTAAACTCAAACTCGGCTCACACACAGTTGTGCGATTTCATTTTAAAAGGCCTGAAAACAAATAAGTTTCATCTTGAGACATATCAAAAAGTCGAGAATAAATGCGAAACTGATTCATTGTGCATTGGGTGGTACGACGAGAAAAAAAGCGCAGTTTATATTAAGAGCGAAGCTGCCGTACTGAACAAGATGTGCAAGTCAGTACCCGAAAATTTAAAGAAAATTCTCCTGGTTAATAGCGCTTCGTTCTGGCGTTCCATTCTACAAGAGAACGGCCTGGTGAAAACAGACCCTAATAAGACCACAATTAGGCGAAAACCTGTATTAAACGGCGATTCTCAACGAGTGTACTACTTGGATATTGAACTAGATAGCGCGTTATAATTAGCTCGTATGCTACCCGGAATGTTCGGAATGTTCGGAATATTCCGGGTGTAGCAATTTATATAAATTTGTAACTGTTTGGGGACTAACAGCGCGTTAGGCGCACATTTAGAATTGGATATTAGAGTTCAGAATTGATGGTTAGCGTGGGATAGCGTTTAGTCCTAGTTCAACCGGTGGAGGTGGATAGGTCATCCTTCGCCTTCTCTGGATGTCCTTTTAGATGGGTCATTCAGGTCGGCGAACTATGACTGATCCAGTTCATCCTCTCTATATTGCTGGCTTAATTCAAAATACAGCCCCAATTCTGCCCAGTCGCATTCGACTATGTTGTGCGAAGCACATTCTAAGGACATGCAACTAGGCATACTTTTGGGCTATTAGTTTCAATGAAATGTTAATTTAATTTCAAATATAGGAGAGTTCTTTATGAATATTGCTATTCCTACACAACGTTTAATAATAGACAAGATAGCTTTTACAACACCTATCCCAATGGAAATTAGAACGGATGTACTTACCAATCTAGCTAATTCTGATCTTAGGATGGAATATAGCGTAAGAGTACATAGAAACAATAATGGTAGGTATGCCAATAATTACACCATCCGGGTTGATCCTGATAATACTGTTTCCATTTCAGCTTTTCCGAAGAGAAAAAGCGATAATTTTCTTCGAGTTGAATTCAATCCGGCTAAGTTAGATAAAACTGCCAAGGAAAATCTAAGAAACTATTTGAAAAGAGTGGTTGGGCTGAAGAGGTTGAAGTCAATTTACTTTGAATGCCGAGTGACTAGGTTGGATTTAACGGTTGATATTGATACAGAATATTCGGAAATCTATGCATATAAACCCGGAGCTAAATACTCTGAGATATTCAGAGACGAGGAAGAAGTAATGCTTTCTCAAGTAGTAGGAAGTGAGAAAAGTGACTACCGAGCAACCCTTTATAATAAGTGCGAGGAGCTAGGGGGTGATGACTTGGGTGATGACCTGGATGACGTCTTTGAAACCCGCTTGGAGCTCAGATTGCGTAATCTGGGTTGCTCTATGGCTGAAATAGATGAGGAGCTCATGAGTAAGCTTTATGAGCTTGAATTTTATGATTCCAAGTTGTTGGGTGATCGGCGCTTTTCTTCTATATTCACCCAGACGGTCTATGGCTCGGGCATTAATCTTGCGCTAGACAGTTGTTGCAACTCCAATCAAAGGCGTTGCTATCGACGCTATCTAGCTGATCACTCCTTTGATCTGCTAGACCCGGCGCAACTTGATTTCCAATCCGCTAAACGCCAAGCTTTAAAGTTCTTAATTTCCAAAGGATACCAGCAACGATTCTTGTCCAATAAGGCGGCGTGAGTGTACTGTTAACTATACTGATTGCAATGCCCCGAATGTTTGTTGTTACCTGCAAGATACTTGGCGTTGCGTACCAAACGAGCTACTGCCTATGTCCGCTTGTTTAACGTTACTTTAGATGATGCCGATCTACCTCGGCTTGGCCACTGCCAGTGTAGAGCCATTTGTTTGGATTGAGCCGGTTCCAACGGGGTTTTTCGCTTATACCGACCCTGGTTTCAGAACCAAAAGCTGGCAACGATGTTAGTCGGATCATCCGAACCGCTTTGGGGGTACGCTGATAATTGCATGCCGTACAATTTAGCGCTTAGCTTTACAAGGCAGTAACCCGTAACTGGCAGCGAGTTCTATGGCGCTTATGCTCCACACGGTGCTGCCATTCAAATTTTGACTACTTCGTTTAAGGCCAAAGTCGCTACCGACCCATCAGCGACATTCAAGGCTTTCCATCAAATGGCAGGAGCAAACCAGTAAGCTGCCGTTCATCGCACAGTTAACATGAGTGCGAATTCATTCACATGATGGGCCTTATCAGTCAAATAACATCGATTCTTCAGGTCAAAACCACAATGAAGTAATTTATCGGCATTGCTTGGATAGGATCTTTAATTATCGTGTTACGTAAATATGGAGGGGCAGGCGCTTACGTCAAAAATGTTCGCAATCGCCTGCGCCTGAATTGACTAGCCTTTAATGCACATCACTTGCCGCAACTGATGTACGATTTTGACTAAGTCGTGTTGCTGTGCCATAACCTGTTCAATATCTTTATATGCGGCCGGTATTTCATCGATCACGCCGTTGTCTTTACGACATTCGATGCCCTGTGTTTGATGGGCTAGATCGTCGGCATTGTAACGGCGCTTGGCTTCACTACGACTCATAAGGCGGCCCGCACCGTGCGAGCATGAACAAAACGATTGCTCGTTGCCTTTGCCGCGCACGATGTAAGAGCGTGCCCCCATGCTGCCCGGAATAATCCCTAGCTCACCCTCGCCGGCGCGAATCGCGCCTTTGCGGGTGACCAGGACTTTGGCATCGAAATGCCATTCGTGAGCGACATAGTTGTGATGGCAGTTAATGACTTCCTTGGTGAAGGTTAATTGCGGCCATTTTTTATGCAATACCTCGCCGATTAAACGCAGCATTTCGCGGCGATTGGTCATGGCATAGTCTTGCGCCCAACTCACTGCCAGCAAATAATCGTCGTAGTGTTTTGCGCCTTCGCGAAAATAGGCCAGGTCTTTATCCGGCAAATTCAGCAAATGCTGCCCCATATCTTTTTTGGCCAGATTGATGAAATACTCACCAATTACATTGCCAATACCTCGACTGCCGGAATGCAGCATGATCCATACTTGGTCGCTTTCATCCAAGCACAACTCGATGAAATGATTGCCACCGCCTAGCGTGCCTAACTGACGTATCCAAGTTTGATAGGGCTTGTTTTGCTTGGCATTAACTTTGGGGTGTTTTTCCAAAATTTGATGTAGGCCAACACCCAGCGCGTTAATGGTCGAGCGTTGCGCTTGATCGTTACGGTGCATAGCAAAACCAACCGGCACCGCCGCTTCCAGCGCTAAGCGCAATGAACGCAAGCTGTCTGGCAAATCATTAGCGTTGATCGACAAACGCACAGCGCACATGCCGCAGCCAATATCCACGCCGACTGCTGCCGGTATAATCGCTCCCAGCGTTGGAATTACCGAACCGACCGTTGCGCCTTTGCCGCAATGCACATCGGGCATCACGGCAATATGGCTGTGCACAAAAGGCATGTGCGATAAGTTTAGCAATTGTTGATAGGCTGCCGGCTCGACCTGGTCTGTGTAAATCTTGACCGGCACTTTGCCTTTGGTAATTAGGGTTTGAATAGGCATGTGTCACCTCCTGTGTTGTTGCCAACGTAATAAAAACTGAGAGCAGGGACTTTTTTACGATGCGAGCAGGCTGCTACCACGCCACGCAGTACTGCTTGACTGTGTTTTAATGCCACTAAAATGGATTCGCCATCAGCGTCATTGTTGGTGGAACCGACGCTGACACATAGGCACTGTTTAGCGGCTTCATACCGGACGGCAAGCACCTCAACCCCTAACAAATCGGGGTGCTTACATTCGCCTTCGAGAAATAAACTTAAAGCTCGATGTGCCTGTTTACTCAGTTGTTGGTCTTTACGCGCCTGTTGTTTAACTGGGCCGCGTTGTTCGAAACGAGGCGCTAGACCATCGCCTTCGCGCCATTCTGCGCACAATAATGGTGTGAGGTTGGATTGATGTGTTTTCATAAACTTCCACAAAGCCTATCCGAAGCCAGCAGCCTAACGGCAATAGCAAGCCCTGACCGGAATCGGCCAAAAATTAAAATAAGGGATTAATGCGGAAGCCCGATCCTGATGATCGGAATAATTACCGACCGGTAAAGGATGCGAGGCTCAAGCGCGTTGCAAAATCGAACATACAGCCTCCTTCGGTGGGTTGGTGGGTTAAAGAGATGCGCAGTTTAGTAACCTGGACTACGGATGTCAAAATATTGTGCTGTTTCTGATTGCAGCGATTGGGCTGATATCGCTAACGATGTCAAAATACAACAGGTCAAATTATGGAAACGAAGAAGGGGCTAATGTTTATGCTTAATCAATCCCCCAAGATATACAGGAATCAACTGCCCACGGCTCACAAATTAAAAGCATGTTTCGATCAAGTCTTCTAGCACTTTTGCTATTTTCTGTTGCGGCCAATGCTGCTGAAGAAAGTCGTTGCTTCGGAAGTCAGGACAATGGAGGCCTTGAAAATGGCTGGCAGCTTCCGACTAGTGGAAAGAATTATTCCGCATACAGCAATATTGGTGTCATGACCGGCCGAAATTATGTTCATAGCAAGGTTTACCAGGTCGTTGTTGATGCCTATGCAATGCTTGAAACACAAGCGCCATCAAAGGTTTATGTCTATGGGGAATCTGGTTATAAAGAAGGCGGCAAGTTTAGGCCACATAAAACGCACCAAAACGGTTTGTCTGTGGATTTCTTTGTCCCTGTTGTAGATAGCGAAGGCCTATCCGTGAATCTACCAACTTCTATTTTGAACAAATTAGGTTACAGCATCGAGTTTGTTGGTACAGGTGAATACAATGGCCTAACAATCGATTATGCGGCTATGGCCTTGCATCTCTGGGCTTTGAAAGCTTCCGCAGATAGGAATGGAGTTAAGATCTGGCGTGTCATCTTTGATAACGATCTACAGAAACAACTATTCAAGACTCCAGAAGCGAAAGGCTTGCGTGATGCAATGGAGTTTTCGACTAAGAAACCCTGGGTTAGGCATGATGAACATTATCACGTCGACTTCAGTGTTCCATGCCACCCTCTACGCTAACTTGTCGCTCAAATGGTAGGCTCACGCATAGCTAATCAGTCTGTTAACTATGCGTTAAATGGCTGGTCTGGAGCTTTCACCTGACATTGATTTGAAAAGAGCGACAGTCGGCAAATGGCCGCAAGCTGTCTATTTACCATCATGTTCCTAAATACCTAAAATAGCCAGCCAGTCGGTTCTGAGCAATAGGTTTATATTCCCTCGCATATTATCAACGAGACTGCGCAAACGATACACTCGTGGCTCCAGTAGCCATTCGATTCAGTCTGTGAGCGGATGCAATTTTCCAAATTGACTGATTTTCTGGATAGATAGGCCTACTTTTTAATAACTTGATTTTCATTTAAAATACAACTCCAGAATTGATCATCGCGATTAGTTTTATTAGGCTCCAAGTTATTAAGTATATCTGTTAAGTTTATTTTTTGATTTATATCGCTTTCAGCGCCTTTTATTTGTTTGTCTCGCGCAATGATGGCTTCAATTAATTTCTTTCCCAGTGACTCCCAATGATCTGTATCCGCATTGATAAAAGCCTGGTATTGTTCTTTAGATTTTTCCTTTTGCTTTTTTCCTGGCCTGCCCTTTAATTTTAAATTTGTCGGACACACTCTGTTCAACCAGTCGATTATTAACTCTATTTTACGTTCCTTGAGTTCATGCCATTCCGCTTTACGGTGTTTATAGTATTCTAATTTCTCATCATAGCCTCCCTCGTCATCTTCAAACTTGCAATCCCTAATTAAAAAAAATACTGCATACTCACACAAATCTTTTGGATATATATCTGGATAGCGTTGCCAGATCATTCTTCCTAAATATGCAGTAGCGGCCATACGATAGTTATCGATTTCATATGCTTTTTTTCTTGGTATTGACAGTTGAGAAATCTCTTCCTGTAAACAGTTTTCCTCTTCTTGTTCTTGTTCTTGTTCTTGTTCCGGTACCGGTACCAGTTCCAGTTCCAGTTCCAGTTCCGGTTCCGGTTCCGGTTCCAGGTCCTGTTCTCGATATCTGTTATACATTGAAACCTTGGGAATCGAACGAATTAATTTCGCTGCAAAATCTCGAGTCATAACAATATTTCTGATATTATCTAGCGCAATAGTAATTTCATCATCCTCGACTATTTCACAAATATCTACGTATATTGGATCATAGTCGGTTTCGCTAGAAAAAACTGGCCAAAGATTATATCTAAGAATATCTTTTTTACTTGGGTATCTAAAACTTTTTAGCAGTGAAGCCCCCCTTTTCGTCAGGTCAATTAAACATCTATTGGATACAGGTAGGTATCCGCTGACTCTGATCCAACCAATGATATTATTACCCTCTAATTCCTTATACCGTAACCTTATATTGATTGGCTTTACGTTATAGTAAAACACGTAGGACTCTAGTGATTGAGTAGGCTCATTTAAACAAACTATATTCCTTGACACTATTTCATCGATTTCTAGCAATCTTTGACTTCTTTTGTTTATCAAGTTTTGAATAGTTTCGAAACCTACCAATTCGTTATTCGTCGAGATTTTTTTTTGTTTCTTGTTTTTAATAGTCGTCATTAATCATACTCTTACTAATTGTTCAAACCTGAAAAACTACCAGCTGATTTTAGTACGATTTACGGATGCAGCCGCAGAAAGCTTAGGTTGGGATAAGTCATTGAATATGTTATACTATATCAACAGCGATCCATTTGTTTCGGTCGCTGTTCACACCCTCCGCCCCTCGACGCTTCCATAACATGACTACTATTTTTCATCGGGTTTGATCATCCGCTGCGCGTTCGTGCGCCTGTCGTTTTGTGTGGGTTAGTCTGAGGTCCGGCGGGATTTTTTTTACTTCATAACAGGAGACATCTGATGTCAATTACCACCCTTGATCATGTCAGTCCGTCGCTACAGGTGTTAGCCGACGGTTTAAAAACCGCTTGCCGGGACTACACGCAGACAGTGCAACAGCCCGCGTCTTATGCACTTACCTTGGAACTGGGCCATACCGTGCGCTATTTAGCCCGCTGTGTCACGCTGGTGTTATGTGCGGCACTGGGTGAGCACGATCCGGATTTAGACGAGTTGGACAATCTGAGTCTGACTGACCTCAGCGGTGAAGACGATGACGAACAGGAATAGGTGCAATCGCATCGGCCAAATGGCGTTCTTGGCCTTGATGCGGCTTACTTTAAGAGTTAGCCTGTTTTTTCGGTTCGCCTTCGGAGGACTCGGTCATGTCCAGTGATGCCGAGCACGAAGGCACTGTAGTCCAACCGTGTCTGCCGCAGCCGCGATTCGAGTCTGGGGAGTTAGTGGCGACGCCGGGTGCTTTGGATGTACTGGAACGCTTAGGCATAAGCCCGTTCGATTTACTGCGCCGTCATGTTCGCGGCGATTGGGGCGATGTCTGTGCCGAGGATGCCAAGGCCAATGAGGACGCCTTACGCAGCGGCTCACGACTACTGTCAGCCTATTACATTCCCACCCCAGCAGCGAATAGCCCTGCAACGGGGTCAGTCAAGCTCTGGTTGATAAGCGAGGCAGACCGTAGCGTGACCACCATTCTGTTGCCCGAGGAGTATTGAACAACATCTGGCTGTTCGTTTTCACTTCCTATTTTTAAATACTGATTGATTTCGTTAATACTTTGGAGAACTTCTCATGACGCAAAAAACTACCCAACCCGCATTAGATTCTAATACCCCCGCTAAAACCGCTGCTGAGACTGGCCCAACCGATAGTGCAAGTACAGGTACGGCGACTGCGAAAGGCGCGACGACCACTGCCGGTAAAACTGCGTCGGTCAAACCTGCGAAAAATCAACCGTTGGCAGAGCAAGTCAAGGCGTCGGCTGTGGCTGGCGATGACCTCACTAGCCAAGATAACGACGCTGGCGTTGGCGTTGGTGCTGGCACGGATGCTGATGCTAATGGTGACGGTGATACTGAGAGTGGTACCGATAATGGTGTCCTTGACGGTGATGGTGATGGTGATACTGATCAGGCTGAAGTTGACGGTGCGGGTGTTAGTGCCCATGCAACGATTGCCGCAGATGCCGATGCAGATGCCAACATTGGCCGCACACGTGCACCGGTAGGCAAAAGCACCGGCAAAACCGCTGACCTTAAGGGTGAGCTTTCGCCGGAAATCGTGGAACTGGTGACGGAGTTGCGCGATACGGTCAAGCAACTTGCCCCGAATCGGCATACGCCTAAGACCTTGAAACGGGCTTTGTCTAATGTCGCCGCGATTCTGCAGGACATCGACAGCCTCTATCAACAGGCCGAATAACCGCTATTCGCCGTGACAAGCGCTTGTCAGTTTTACTAGTTCTGAACTGACGAATTTTTTCTTACCCTCGACGTGACTTTTCCGAATGGGCTTCACCGCTCAGGCTAAGTCACGCCTGTTGATCGGAGAACACATCATGAATAACCCTTTTCAAGTACACGAACTGCCTGGCCATTTTCTGATACTACGACCCGTTACCGAAGCGGAAATAGTGGCGATGGCCAAGCATTTAATCGCGCAGCAGTTCATCCGTGGTCAGGCCTTAACCTCCCCTGACGATGCGCGCGAGTTTCTAATGCTGGAATTAGCCCACTTAGAGCATGAGGTGTTCTATTGCATTTTCCTCGATAACCAACACCGCATTATTGAGGCTGAGGCCTGTTTCCAGGGCACGATAGATTGTGCCAATGTCTACCCGCGTGAACTGGTGAAACGGACCTTGCAATTGAATGCCCGCGCGGTGATTTTGGCGCATAACCATCCCTCGGGATTAGCGGAACCCAGCGAAGCCGACCGTGCGATTACGCGTAAGTTAATCGATGCCCTCAATCTGGTCGAGGTCCGCGTGCTGGACCATTTCATTATTGCCGGCATCGAGCAATTTTCCTTTGCCGAAAGAGGCTTGTTATGAGCGGGAATGCACTATTGGCCGACAGAAAGTTTCGCAGTGTGGTGTTGACCCACTTGACCTGTATCCGCTTGCCATGGATCGGCGTGAACACCCGTGTTGGTAACAGCCGTGCCGGCAACCCTGAACCAGTCGCCAATTGGCGCCAAACCTTACCCGTAAACCCACGATGGGGCTTACGGCGTCTGTTGCCGTCATACCTTCGGAAAGCTACACATCATTTAGGCATGTTAATGTGCATTAACATGCCCATGCGGGCATTTATGATCACGGATGTAGCGATGAATGCGGACATTAGCGACGTGAGCGACATGGCTGTTGCGGACCGGATCGACTTCACTAACATCGGTGTCGTTGATGTCCTTATCAACATCTGTTGTGTCGTCGATTTTCTTGGTACCGTTGCGCCCTTTTTTGCCCCTGATGTCCTCAGTGATGTTGATGCCCTTAATGTCATCAACGACATCAATGTGATTCATCGAGGCGCGGTAGATCACGAGGAGGCTGCGGCATGACCAACGACTCGTCATTACCCCTGACACATGATCATGCAGTCTCCAGTCGTGTCGCGCTGATGGTGTATCTCGATAATCTGGCACCCAGCGGGCGACGTTCGATGCGGTCCTTGTTACAACGCGCGGGTGGATTGCTGACTTGGTCAGGGACGGTGGAGGACATGCCCTGGCTGTCGTTACGTTTTCAGCAGCTGATGCAGTTACGGTCGGCGCTACGCCAAGCAGAGTTGTCGATCAATACCGTGAATACCTGCCTGGCGGCGATACGCGGGGTGTTGAAAGCCGGCTTTCTGCTGGGCCACTATCCGGCGGAGGACTGGCAACGGATTCAGGCGCTAAACAGTGTGCGCGGTAAAGTGTTGCCAGCCGGTCGCCAGTTGGCGACACGGGAAGTCCACCGGCTATTAGCTATTTGTGAACAAGACAAAGCCGCTCTGCTCGGCCAACGCGATGCGGCGATCCTGGCCTTGTTGGTGTTTGCCGGCCTGCGGCGCAGTGAAGTCGCTAGTCTCCGTGTCAACGATTATACGCCCCGCAACGGCTTGCTGCTAATTCGTGAAGGTAAAGGTCAGAAGCCGCGTGAATTGCAGTTGCCTGCCCAGGCCAGGCAGGCTTTAAAGCGCTGGTTGCATCAACGCGGCTGTGTGCCGGGGCCGTTGTTTTGCCAATTGGCGAAAACCCAGCGCAGTTCTGATCAAGATCCTATCCAGCGAAACCGAAGCCGTCAGGGTTGTTTACCGACCGAGCCGATCAACGCCCACCAAGTGTATGCGCTGCTCAGGCGGCGTTGTCGGCAGGCGAAGCTGAAGCCTTGCACACCACACGATTTACGTCGCACGTTTATCAGCAAGCTGTTGGAACAAGGCGTGGACTTTAACACCACCCGGCAATTGGCCGGCCATGAGCACATGCAAACCACGGCCTTGTATGATCGCCGCACAGTGAAAACGCAACGACAAGCCATGGCGAATTTTCGGTTGTGACCCAGCTGGGCGATGGCGGCGTTTCAGTTGTAACAAGCGACCAGCACGAAAACTAATAGCACGTTTCAACACGCTAGCAGCAAATTGCTAACAGCACACTGCTGATGTGCACGCTGTCAATCAACGTCATTCAGAAACTGTAAATCAATCAACGACACCGGCAGCCGCGCCCAATTTGGGCGGGATGCTGTGCACGTTTAATTCACACCACCAAGTTATCCACTTTATCCGGAGGATTATTTATGCCTGTACAAATTGAACACATCGATGCCATTGCCCGCCAAAAACAACGGGCGGTGTTGTATCTGGAATTTCATCCGCAATCGGCCTTCGCAGACTCGTCTGTTTACGATTATGAAGCCGATAACAAACGCCAAGCATTTTTAGGCTGGCTGCAACAACACGGCATCGCCTGGCAGCCTAGCGCGCCGATAGCCTCAGGTTGTGGTTTCGGCGCCTATCTCGGCCAGATCTATATCGATTTGCCGATGGACGATGACGATCCACTGTATTGCCGTTTACGTGATCACTTGGAATATCCCGATGGTTCGATGCGCGATCCTAACCAACGTTTTTTCTATCTGCCGTTGGACATCGCTATGCGGAATGCTCATCACGACGAGCCGGGATTTTGGGACACATGGGCCAAGGATTTTTAGTCACGTTGCAGGTCATGCCGTCGCGATTTTTCCGACAAAGTTCATGCAGAAAACCATTTTGCAAAGATAACAAAGTGAGCAATACCGATGCCGTTTTTTCAAATTATTTTTTAACCAAAAAGGACACCCAAAAATAACGATTACTACGCAGTGAAAAATGCGCGAATTTTTTTGCAAAAAAACACACTGCAAAAAACACCGCAAAAACGCGGGAAAAACCGCGATTTTCAAAACTGTAAATGAGTTGCACCTCAACAAACCGTGGTGCCAATCATGTCCGAACAAACCCATTCACAACTGCCATTTGTACCGAGATTTATCCGCATTCGCGATGCGCCGTTTTATCTCGGCATGGACAAAAACCGCTTTAACGCAGAGGTCAGACCGGCGCTCACCGAAATCAAAATCGGTACGCAAGGTATTGCCTTTGATCGCAACGAACTTGATGCCTGGGCCGACGATTACGTGCGTCGTGTCGGTACGCCGGGTAACCAAAAACTGGAGAAAGAAACATGGCAAAGAAAATCCCTGGCCTCGTCAAACGGGGCGACTGCTGGCACATCGACAAAGTCATCAAAGGCAAACGCATTTGCGAAAGCACTGGCACAGGCGACCTCGAAGAAGCCCAAAGGTATCTCGCCCGCATAATGGAAAGGCATCGTCAAGCCACTGTGTATGGTGTGCGGCCTAAACGCATTTTTCAGGAAGCCGCGACAAAATATCTAATGGAGTCGCAGAAGGCGAGTCTTAAGGATGCTGCCTTGCATCTCAAATTGTTGGATGACTATATTGGCGAATTGGCCTTGGAATCGATCCACATGGGCACCTTGCAAGCCTACATTCAAGATCGCAAAGCACAGGGCGTTAAAAACCGCACCATCAACTATGCCTTGCAATCGGTTCGGCACATCCTGAATCTGGCGGCTATGGAATGGATAGACGAATTTGGGCTGACCTGGTTAGCGACCGCGCCTAAAATAAAGTTGTTGCCGCAACTGGATGCGCGTAAGCCAAGTCCATTAAGTTGGGAGCAACAGGAAAGGTTGTTTGGCGAATTACCCGAGCACTTGGCTAAGATGGCTTTGTTCAAGGTCAACACCGGCTGCCGGGAACAGGAAGTGTGCTCCTTGCGCTGGGAATGGGAGGAGTTTATCCCCCAGTTGAACGCCAGTGTGTTTACCATTCCAGCGCATGCTGTCAAAAACCGCATGCCGCGGGTAGTCGTCTTAAATAGCGTGGCAAGAAGTGTTATCGAACAAGTGCGCGGACAGCACCCTGAATATGTGTTTACTTACAAAGGTCATCGCGTCGGGACGATGAATAACTCGGGCTGGCAAAAGGCACGGAAACGCGTGGGTTTGCAACAGGTCAGAATTCACGACCTAAAGCACACCTTCGGGCGACGTTTAAGGGCGGCGAATGTATCGTTTGAAGACCGGCAGGATTTGTTGGGTCATAAATCCAGCCGTATCACCGATCACTATTCGTCGGCAGAACTAGCCAACTTGATCGCGGCGGCGGAAAAAGTCTGCATAACCAAGTCACGCAAAATTCACGCAACGGAAAATTAAAGGCAATAAAAAAGGGAATCAATGATGTTGTATGTCATTGATTCCCTTAATTAAATATGGAGCTGGCGATGGGACTCGAACCCGCGACCGGCTGATTACAAATCAGCTGCTCTACCAACTGAGCTACACCAGCAATTCATTCGCACATTATACCTGTAATTTCGAACTTTTCCAGCACTAAGTTCGGTCAACTCGCCGAATTGCAATCACACACCTTGAATACTGCTCAGCATGCTGCCGATGTAATTGAGGGTTTCGTGCAGAAAAACAATTAATTCATCGAGTTTATCCTGCACAAACATCAGAAAATGACTGTGGTTGAAGTTTTGATCTTTGTAAAAACTCAAACCGTTGTTAATGGTATTGGCCCCCATCAACAACATGATGAACGCCGCCGCCTTCAGCATTAAACCGCGTAATTTCACACTCATTTTGCCGAAGGCGACGCTGATAAACAGCATCATCGGTAAAGTCCCTGCACCAAATGCCAACATCAACGCGCCCCCCTCAAGCAAGGTAGCAGCCGTGGTGGCTTTCACAGCCATCGCAAACGTCAACATACAGGGCATCAAACCATTCAAGAGACCCGCGATAACCGAACCTAGCAGCGGCCCTTTTTGATTCGCCGCAGCATAGCCTTTGCGTAACACTTGCATGGGAATCAAGCGTATCGAGCCTTGCCAAGGTATCCAGCCCAATACGCCCAGCGCCAGCACAATGACGACCGCGCCCATCAACATTTGTAAGATACTTTGGATTTTGCCGAACAAGCCGCTGGATACCAGCACTACGCCCAAAGAAGCAGCCAATACGCCGATCAGGGTATACACGGAAATGCGAGCGGCTTGATAGGCAATATAAGGTAGATAGCTGCGGGTTTTCCCAGCCCGCATGAAGTAACCGGATACTAGCGCCCCGCACATCCCCAGGCAGTGCCCACTACCCAAGAATCCGGCAACGAACGCCAGGGAGTAATCGAATCCCGTGGCCGCAGCCATTTCGGTCATGCCGTGCATGGCATGATCCATACCTTCCATATTGTGTTCCATTTATTTGTTCAATCGAAGTGAATTGACGATGACAGACACCGAGCTCAAGGCCATCGCCGCTGACGCGATCATCGGATTGAGCTTGCCCAACGCCGCCACCGGAATCGCTATGGTGTTGTAACCGAACGCCCAGAATAGATTTTGTTTGATAACGCGGATGGTAAATGCGCTAAGTTCGATAGTGGCGGTGACCTTGCCTATATCACCTTGCACCAGCGTCAGATCCGCTGATTCGATGGCAATGTCCGTACCGCTGCCAACTGCAAAGCCAACATTGGCCGCCGCCAGCGCCGGCGCATCATTGATGCCATCGCCTATCATGCCGACGTTGTGCCCTTCATCCTGCAACTGGCGAATGATTTGCAGCTTTTGCTCGGGCTTGGCATTAGCGACCACATCAACTATGCCGACCGTATCCGCGATGCAATAAGCGGTTCTTTCAGTGTCACCAGTGACCATCATGGTTTTAATACCCAAGTCGTGCAGCCGCGCAATTGCGGCTGCGGCTTCCGGGCGCGGATTGTCGGCAATCGCAAATATGGCCGCTTCCTTGCCGTTGATCGCCATATAAACTGGAGTTTGCCCTTGATCAGCAAAATTATCGGCCTGCTCCACTAATCGACTCACGTCAACTTGCTGATTCTCCAGCCAAGCCCGGTTACCCAGCAATAATTTATAACCGTCCACCTCGGCGCGAATACCGTGACCGGTTTCGCTATAAAAATAGGCGCAATCCTGTAACTCGACACCCGCGTCGCGGGCATAGGCCACCACGGCTTTGCCGAGAAAATGCTCGGAGTTGTTTTCGGCGGATGCCGCCAACATGATTACCTTGTTTTCAGCCAGACGAGATAATTTATAGACCTTGCTTACCCGGGGTTTGCCCTCGGTGATGGTGCCGGTCTTATCGAAAACAATGGCGTTCAGTTTACTGGCAATTTCCAGACTTTCGCCGTTGCGGATATACACGCCCTGCTTGGCTGCTTGGCCGGTACCGACCATGATTGCCGCCGGCGTCGCCAAGCCCAACGCGCAAGGACAAGCGATCAACAAAACAGTGATGGCATTGCCGAAAGCAAACGCGAACGGCGCGCCGGCCAGCAGCCAACCCACCAACGTCGCACCGGAAATAGCCATCACTGCCGGGACGAATACCGCGGAAATTTTATCGACCTGTTTCTGAATCGGCAGCTTCGCGGCCTGGGCTTGATCGACCATATGCACGATGCCCGCCAGCACCGTATCCATGCCTATCGCCGTGGCCTTGATATGCAACACGCCGTTGCCGTTGACACAACCGCCAATTACCGCATGACCGACGCTCTTCACCACCGGCATACTTTCGCCGGTGATCATTGCCTCATCAACCGTAGAAAGACCGGATACCACCACGCCGTCGGTGGGAATTTTTTCACCCGGCCTGACCAGCATCACATCGTCGATCTTAATTTCGTCTACATCGATGCTGCGCTCGCTGCCGTCATCTGCCAGTAAAGTCGCGGTTTGCGGTTGCAAATCCACCAATTTCCGGATCGCTTCCCCGGCTTTGCCTCTGGCCCGCTCCTCCAGATAACGCCCCAGCAGCACAAAAGTGATGATGGCTGCGGCTGCTTCGAAATACACATGCCCGCGCCGCCTGAACAGGGACGGAATACTGTAGCCGTAAGCGGAACCCACGCCCAGCGCGATCAAGCTATCCATGTTGGCCGCGCGTTGTTTGGCCAGCCGATACGCCTTGCTGAAAAACTGGCTACCGGTGCCGAATACGACTTGCGTGGTCAGCGCAAACTGCAACCAATGCATCCAGGTTCGGCCGCCCATCATCATGGCTATCGTCACCACGGGTGTGGTTAACAGCCCTGCCCATACAAATCGACGCCGGGCCACGTCAATTCGTTGCAACTCCTTTTCGATAAGCTTCTTCCGCTGCGACAGCGTATCGATGGGCATGGCGCTATATCCCAGTTTTTCGATTTTATCGATCACCTCGGCTTTGCTAATCTGGCCCTGCACCGTCACGGTTTCGGTGGCAAAATTGACGCCGGCTTTTTTAACCCGTTCGTCGCGGTTCAAGACCATTTCGATCAACAGCGCGCAGGATGCGCAACTCATGCCTTGCACGGCCAAATCAACTTCTTGCAACGGCCCGTCGAATGCTTTTTTCTTGTCTTTTTTTAACTCAGTCTGCTTTAACGCGATATTGCCCAACACCGCGTCCAACATGATCAGCAAGTTTTTTGCCGGCAAACGGCTGGAATCGAATTCGATAACTACCGAACCAATTTCAAACACCGAGCGCACACTTTTAATTTCCGGGCGCTTTTTCAGCAGGATTTCCAGGATATAGCCACGCTCCGGGTCGTTAAGCAACACCGGCGTAATGATCCGAAGCCGATTTTTTAGCTGATGTCGAACGGAAAAATGCACGTAATTTAGAGTATCGGTTTCCATGGGCGACTGAGGATTTGATGGGCTAGCGAGCCAACCCTATGGAAATCATAGGATTGGCGTTGACAATCTCTACTTGGGCCGGCGCGAACGCACTAATAAGAAAAACATATAAAACACAGCCATCCACTCGTAACGATGCACGATGGGTTTGACCAACCACTCCTGCGTGATGCGGGTCCAGTGAGTTTTTATCAAATACAAGACCAGCACATCGTTCAAAAAATCTATCGTGGCTTTTTCGGGATCTTTAAACAGAGCTTTCGGGCCTTTGGTACTGACCTTACCGATAATTTTGGCCGCCTGTACCGTTTCCTTGCCGGCTTGATATTTATCATTGAACCACCCGCCAATCCGGGTACCTTTCAATCGCTTTTTGATGCCGAGAACAGACTTTTTAGCCTTCTCCGCTAACGGTTTACTGTCGAAATAACCTTGCTGCTCCAATTCGGCAAGGATTTGAAACAACTGTGCCGCCAAACTGGTAAAGCCACAGATAGCCTCATCGTATCTGATTGATAATTTGCCCTGCCCGCGATACAGGCTGACGGATTGGACGCCGCTTATCGCACCAAGTCTGGTACTTATCAATGTTGCCACCGTCGGTTGACAAGCTTGCGCGGGCACCTGAAAACGCACATGACCGTCATGGCGGTAACGTAGTACAAATTCTTTTTGGATAGCCATAGTCAACAGGGGAAAGTAAAACGGGCGGCCCTGCTTTAGCAGCGACCACCCGTTTCAAGTTACAGCCAAATGTCCAAGAATCGAACGGGGTTAATTGCCTTCTTTCGCTTCGGCAACAATGTCTTCGAGATTTTCTTTTTGATGCAACACAAAATCCTTGCCGGCATCGATAGTTTTTGTGGCGCTGGAAATAATTTCCTTTCTGTATTTGTAAACAAAATAGCCCGCCACCATGCCTGCACCGAACACCAATAGAGGGTGCTTCGCTAATTTAGTCATCAATTTTCCTCCAGTGTTTACAGTTGCAGTGGCTAGTGTACCAGCCACCACCTGCTTAGTCATGGATGAATCGTTCGAGCTCTTCTTTGAATTGTGAACATGGGCCATATGCGTCCTCGTTGCTGGTTAAGACCGGGTCTGGTTTGAATCGTCGGCGTCTTCAGGTAAAACCTGTGCTTCATGCAACATTTGATAGATCCCCTTGCAGCCCTCGCAGCAAAAGCGCTTGTCGCCTTGCAGGGTTTTTAATCTAAACCCTTCCACTTCAACGGCTAACCCGCAAAGATCGCAGCTTTTCTTATTATCATCCATTGTCACACGAACTCACTTATTACCTGTGCACATTGCAGAATTATAGCGCCTAAATAAACCTAGTACACACGAGGCGAAAAAACTAAAGCAAGCACCGCCAAGGCCAATACACGTAGGGGATTATCTTTAGTCCTAACGCTTACCAAGCCAGCAACAGGTAGATTTATCTGTCTGGTCATCGTTTGCCGTGTGCGGCTCGGCTAGATGCCTTCATCAACGCAATTCTCAGGGCACCAGTCAAACTCGCGCTCAAACCAAGACGCATCGCCAAGGCAGGTACCAATATCATTGACGCCACCGCCAAACCTGCCCCCAGCACCAAGCCGGCGGTGTTGATTTGCTGTGCCACGACTTCTTGATTTACAACAATTAATTCTTGAGCCATTAACATACCTCACGCAGAAAAAATTAAAAATCCACCGGAGGTAAACAGCATAAAAGATGCCAAAATATAATCATTTGATTATATTGACTAAAAGCAAAAATGTTTTAAAAAACCAGCAAAAACAAGGGAAATGCCTCGTTATTTTTAAGTTATTTAACATAGTTTTTGTAAAGAGCATTCAAAAAAAATCCCCAGCCTTGTATCTGAATGCGATACAAAAACCGGGGACTATTGATTGTCTAGCGCTCGCAACGAGCAAAAATCAGCGTGTCAAAACTACTCCTGATCAAGGCCAAACGCTTTGTGCAATGCGCGCACTGCCAGCTCCAGGTACTTCTCGTCAACCACCACGGAAATCTTGATTTCGGATGTCGAGATCATCTGGATATTGATACCTTCGTCGGCCAATACTTTGAACATGGTGCTCGCGATGCCCGCGTGCGAACGCATACCGACGCCGACAATCGACACTTTGACGATACTGTTATCGCCAATGATGGTCGTGTTACCGCCCAAGTCGGCGCGCAAACCTTCCAACACTTTCTGCGCGCGGGCAAAGTCGTTGCGATTCACCGTAAAGGTGAAATCGGTCGTGCCATGTGCGGAAATGTTCTGCACGATCATGTCCACCTCGATATTCTCGGCGGCGATCGGTCCCAGGATTTTCGACGCCACGCCCGGCAGATCAGGCACGCCGGTCAAGGTCAGCTTGGCCTCGTCCCGGTTAAACGCGATGCCTGAAATTAACGCTCTTTCCATTTCTGATTCCTCGTAGGTAATAAGGGTGCCGTTGCCTTCCATAAACGAAGACAACACGCGCAATTTGACATTGTATTTGCCGGCGAACTCGACCGAACGGATTTGTAAGACTTTCGAGCCCAAGCTGGCCATTTCCAGCATTTCCTCAAAAGTGATGTGATCCAGGCGGCGGGCTTTCGGCACCACGCGCGGATCGGTGGTATACACGCCGTCCACGTCGGTGTAGATATGACATTCGTCGGCTTTCAAAGCCGCCGCCAAAGCCACGCCGGTAGTATCCGAACCACCACGGCCCAGGGTAGTGATATTGCCATGCTCGTCCACGCCCTGAAAACCGGCCACCACGACAACCCTTCCGGCATCCAGATCAGCGCGCATATTCGCTTCATCTATCTCCCGAATCCGCGCTTTGGTGTGCGCGCTATCGGTCAGAATACGCACTTGAGCGCCGGTATAGGATCGCGCTTCGCAACCCAACTGATGCAAAGCCATCGACAGCAAGGCGATGGTGACTTGCTCGCCAGTGGACAGCAACACATCCAGCTCACGGTCGGTCGGCTGTGGCTGCAACTCTTTTGCCAAAGCCACGAGGCGATTGGTTTCGCCGCTCATCGCGGACACCACCACCACAATCTGATCGCCCGCATCGCGGGCTTTTTTCACTTTCTCGGCGACCGCCTTGATACGTTCCACCGTACCAACGGAAGTGCCGCCAAATTTATAGACGTACAATGCCATGCTTTTTTTGACCTTTCTCGGCTATTAGGGCTTTATTGTTGTGTCGCTGTCGCGACTGATTAATTTAACGTCGGTTCTCGCACCGACAGGCGAGATACTTTCTTTTGCATCGCCAAAAGAAAGTATCCAAAGAAAAGGCGACCCGGACGCCGCTTTAACCCTGCGCGCCTCGCTTTTAGCGGGGGTTGCCGAAAGGGGCTCCTGCCCCTTCGTCAACGCGATGCATCCCTGCATCGCCCCTTCGGGCTGATCCCGCCAAAAGCTCCGGTGCTCGGCGCGGCATACGGGACAAAAACCATCCAGGCATTTATTGAAAAACCTATAATATTTCTTTCGCGTTAATCAGCCGATTTCCTAGCGATGTTACATATGACAAATGTAACAAGAAAAATTTGCACCAAGTTATTTATAAAAGACATAAGTAACAAATAGAACGGCAAAGAATTGCTATTTGGAGAAAATCCGTAAACCGATAACGAAGCAGTGATTAATAAACAAATTATCGAAAAATAATAGGTAAAGAAAAACGTATCGAGGTATCCATTTCTTTTATAAGCCTCAAAATTAGGCGATTTCGTGAAAACAAATAAAATAGTAATTACAGTCACTAGAAAACCAAGCATTGTGTAAGAAAAACCAGCAATCATATTAGCCAGATCTTTCTTGTTTTCGGATAACAACCAAGGAGAAATCCAGTGAAGCTCAGTCGTTTTCTTGTAGATCAGATAAAGCACTGGACCAGGAACCAGCATCGCAAAACTTAGAAATAGATTCAACATTACCTTGCTTGATCGCTTCATCCTGCTCATGTTCGATCACCTTCTTTTTGAGAACTGAATTGTTGGTAATTTTCTCCCTAATCTTTGTAGCAATTTCTCTCTCATCCCGCGTGTTGATATTGTCTGCTACTATCCCATTGCCAGCCAGATATAAATCAATCAAGGATGGGTGAAGATCATCTTTTGCGCGAACAACAAGCTTCTCAAGACCTTCATCAGGAATTCTTGCCATCATTTTTTTGACAGCTTTTCCGATATCCTTTCTAGCTTTAGGTTCGATCACAATTTCTAAACTATCAACATCTTCAAACTCATCAGCGCTACCTCCAAGGTAATTGGCGATATCATCAAAAAAATCATTCGATTTATTTATCTGAATCGTCGATTTCCCAATAAAAGGCATAGACATAGCTTCTGCTTTCGTGGCTTGGTGAAGAAATGGTATTAAGTTAAATTGATATTCCGTAATTCCTATCGACGACAAAACGTCATTTATGAAATTACCAAACGATGCAAGACGTGGCGCCATCGTTGTAGAAGCAAATCCAAGGTAGCTATCCATGACAAAAACGTAAGATGCAAAACCGAGCATCTCATCCTTATCAAGTACATCATAAATTTCACCCACACTAGTATCTTGCGAATTTATCTTTTTGATAACTTCTTTGCTTCGAGTCTGGATAAACAAATACAAGTCACCAGGCCCATGCAACAAAAAGATATGTTCTCCATTATGTGTAAATTTGTTTTTATAATTTGGATCTTTAAACTGACAAAAGGCTTGAATGAAGTTCTTAATAGGCATTCTGTATTTAACGCCAGTTTTTACCTCAGTAAAAACATATCCATAATAGCTCAGTTTCATGTCTGCTTTTTTATCCTAAAAGTTAAATAACCGCTTATCTATGACAGTTTTTGTTTACCCGTGCTGAATGCCGCTTCATAGGCTGGGGCGGGCTTTATCCCGTATGCCGCGCCGAGCACCGGAGCTTTTGACGGGAACAGCCCGCAGGGGCGATGCAGGGATGCATCGCGTTGACGAAGGGGCAGGAAGCCCCTTTCGGCAACCCCCGCCAAAAGCGAGGAGCGCAGGGAATAAGCGGCATCCGGGTCGCCTTTTCTTTGGATACTTTCTTTTGGCGACGCAAAAGAAAGTATCTCGGTCGTCGGTCCGAGAACCGACATTCAAATACCCGTCGCGATAGCGACACATTTAACCCAAATAGCTTTTAATAAATAAAAACTAAACAACCTCACCCTCTTCATACAAAGTCTCCGGCGCAATATCCGCCCCATTCGGCCAAGAAATACTCCAGCCGTCGACAAAAAACTTCTGAAAATATTGCTGATCTTTCAATGGCTCAAAAACCTCGCCATTCAGCCATTTCCAACAATCGGCAATTCGCTTTTCGCCATTGTCGAAAGTCAGCTTGATTTTATAACCGCTCAAATATTCGGCATCGACGACAACTGGCATGTATTGCATAGCTATTTACCACTCAATTTCTTGATAATAGTTTTCGCCAGATAATCATTAATTTCACTATGCCTTGGCACAGCTTGAGATTGCCGAGTTTCATCGTTGGTATACCAGTCATGATTACCACCATGTCTAGAAAGACGACACCCCATTTCTTCCAAGATTTTCAGCAAATCCCTTCTTTTCATCAAGCGACCTGCAAGGTCTCCACTTTGCGAATGAAAGGAATTTCTTGAGTTTCAAGATCCTTATACAAATCCAGCAAGTTTCCCTGTAATTCTTGTTTGGTTTCACCTTGTGTCAAATAATCAGGATATTCATTCAAAAAACCCAAATAAAAATCGCCGTCTTTCCAGCAAGTATATTCAATCGTTTTCATGGCCATCTCCCAACAAAAAGCTCAAACCACCCGCCGTAATAATTAATCCTAACCCAACCGCTCCCTCACCCACTCCGGCACCGCCGCCAACGCCGCCGGCAATCCGGCAGGATCATTACCGCCGGCCTGCGCCATGTCCGGCCGGCCACCGCCTTTACCACCGACTTGAGTAGCGACAAAATTCACCAACTCGCCGGCTTTGACTTTATCCATCGCATCCTTGGACACGCTGGCGATCAGACTGACTTTATCGCCGCTAACAGCCGCCAGAACCAAAGCCGAGCTGCCCAATTTGTTCTTCAACTGATCGGCCAGATCGCGCAAGGCTTTGGGATCGACGTCGTCCAGTTTCACGGCCAGCACTTTCACGCCGTTGACATCGACGGCTTGGCTGGTCATTTCGTCACCGGCCGAGCTGGCGAATTTGGCTTTGAGTTTTTCCAGTTCTTTTTCAAGGCCACGAGTTTTTTCCATCAGTTGATGGACTTTGTCGGCGGCTTTGTCCGGTGCTGCTTTCAATAACCCGGCGATGCTGAGCAAGGCTTTTTCGCGCTGGTCGATCCAATCCAACGCACCTTGACCGGTCACTGCTTCCAGACGTCTGACGCCGGCCGCGACGCCGGTTTCGCCGATGATTTTGAACAAGCCGATGTCGCCGGTACGTTGCACGTGGGTGCCACCGCACAATTCGGTGGAAAAATCACCCATCGTCAGTACGCGCACTTCATCGCCGTATTTCTCGCCGAACAGGGCCATCGCGCCGGCTTTCACCGCATCGTCCTTGGCCATGATTTCGGCAGCAACCGGGTTGTTCAAACGAATCTGTTCGTTGACCAAGCGTTCGACGGCGGCAATTTCTGCCGGCGTCATCGGTTCGAAATGCGAAAAGTCGAAACGCAAGCGTTCGGAATTAACCTGCGAGCCTTTTTGCTGAACATGCTCGCCCAAGGTCGCCCGCAGCGCGGCGTGCAGTAAGTGCGTCGCCGAGTGATTGCGTTCGGTCGCTTTGCGGATTTCGGCATCGACGCTGACTTCGCAGGCTTGACCTTCGCTGAGCGTGCCGCGCAACACTTTACCTTTGTGCAGGAACAAATTACCGCCCTGCTTTTGGGTATCGTGAACCTCGAACACCGCATCGCCGCATTCGATTCGGCCGGTATCGCCGACTTGGCCGCCGGACTCGGCATAGAATGGGGTTTGATCCAGAATCACCACGCCGTCGTCGCCGGCTTCCAACGCTTCGACCGGCTGGCCTTGCTTGAACAAGCCCAGGATTTGCACCGAGCCGTCCAAATGAAAATAACCGGTAAATTCGGTACTGCTGTCGTGTTTGATGTCTTGATCGTAATCAGCGGCAAACGTACCGCCGGCCCGCGCCCGATCACGCTGCGCAGCCATTTCCACTTCGAAACCGGCGTGATCGACGCTGAGTTGGTGTTCGCGGGCGAAGTCGGCGGTCAAATCGACCGGGAAGCCGTAAGTGTCGTACAGCAAGAACACTACATCGCCGGGGATGACATGGCCGTCCATTTTGGCGACGCAGGCTTCCAGAATTTTCATACCCTGTTCGAGGGTTTCCGCGAAGCGCTCTTCTTCTTTTTTCAGTATCCGCTCGACTTGTTCCTGGGCATTCGCCAGTTCTGGATAAGCCTCCCCCATTTCCACCACTAGCGGCGCAACCAGTTTGTAGAAGAAGGTATCCTGAATACCCAAGCGGTAACCGTGACGAATCGCCCGGCGGATAATTCGGCGCAACACGTACCCGCGACCTTCGTTGGACGGCAACACGCCGTCAGCGACCATGAAAGCGCAGGAGCGGATGTGATCGGCGATTACCCGTAACGAGCTATTCGCTAAATCGTCGGTGCCGGCTAGTTGCGCGGCGACTTTTAACAGGTTTTGGAACAGGTCGATTTCGTAGTTGCTGTGCACGCCTTGCATCACCGCCGAAATCCGCTCCAGGCCCATGCCGGTATCGACCGATGGCGCCGGTAGCGGCGTCAAATTACCGTCCTTGTCGCGGTCGTATTGCATGAACACCAAATTCCAGATTTCGATGTAACGGTCGCCGTCTTCGTCCGGGCTGCCGGGAGGGCCGCCGGCCACGTGTTCGCCGTGGTCGTAGAAAATCTCGGTGCAGGGACCGCAGGGGCCAACATCGCCCATCGACCAGAAATTGTCCTTGGCGCCGATGCGTGAGAAGCGCTTGGGATCGTGTTTGACGTCTTCCAACCAGATCGCTTCGGCTTCGGAATCTTCATCAAATACCGTCACCCACAGCCTTTCTTTGGGAATGCCCAGCTCCTTGGTCAGGAAGTCCCAGGCAAAATGAATCGCATCGCGCTTGAAATAATCGCCGAAACTGAAATTACCCAGCATCTCGAAGAAGGTGTGATGGCGCGCCGTATAACCGACGTTTTCCAAATCGTTATGCTTGCCGCCGGCCCGCACGCAGCGTTGGCTGGTGGCGGCACGGGTGAAATCGAGCTTTTCCCGCCCCAGGAATACGTCTTTGAATTGCACCATCCCGGCGTTGGTAAACAACAAGGTCGGATCATTACCCGGCACCAGCGAACTGGAGGGACGCACGGCGTGGCCGTGTTGGCGAAAGAATTCCAAAAAGGCGGCCCGCAATTCGGCGCTGGTCATTTTTTTCATGGTGGTTAATCAATGTTTTGTGTTAACAAATATTTGTGACACACCATCACGGCAATGGCGCACCGGTCGAAATTGCTGAGATCAATATACTCCGTGAATCCCAAGGTTATTAGAGCCAGTCACTCCATCGCCTAATTCGCTCATTTTCCAAACGAGCTTTAATATTTATAGGGTCTTGCCGACAATCCATCACGGCATAAACAGAAACAAATTCATCATCGACAGTGTAATAAATCGCATACGGAAAGCTTCTTGCTAACAGCCGATGAAAGTCAGCAAACTTTTGGGGATGAATGCCGGCATAAAGAGCCAGCGAATCAATATCCGCATAAAGAGAGTCCAAAAAATAACGGCCGACGCCCTCTTGTTGCCGCTCGTAAAACTCAAAGCCATCCAGCAAATCAAATTTCGCGCTGTCAAAAATTCGAATTTTCATCGAATCCTATCTTGAATTTCCCGCTTTGCTGCTTCCCAATCCGTAAAACCAATCTCACCCGACTCCGCCAGGCGCTTTCTTTCCGCCAACAAATGACCATGCCAATCAGGTGATGAATAGTCAGCTGCTCGAGTGGATAAATCGTTCCATAGCTCTTCCATCATGCCAATTTTCTCGGCAACCGACATTTCTTTTAGCGGCAGTGTAACTTTCATAAATTCGCTCCCGAAAGGCCTAGCAGGAAACCGAGGCGGATCGCGGAATGCACGATTGGGTCCGCCAAATGCCAACTTAGTTTACTTTGCATGCGTATTGGCATCCGCTCTAGCCAATTTTATTTTCAATTCCGCAAACAAGCGCTTGATCATCTCGCCGCTGAAGCCGCGTTGCTGTAAAAAGCGACTGCGCTTCAACCATTCGTTTTGGGTCAGCGATTTTTCGTCGTCGTATTTACGCGAATACACATCCAGCAGCACATTTTGCCAGCCGCCTTGCTCCTCGGCCTGTGCATCCAGATCGGCGTCGTTGATACCGCGCTGTTGCAGTTCGTAGCGAATTCGCATCGGGCCATAGCCATTCTGGATACGTTGTCGGACATAGCACTCGGCATAACGTGCATCGTTTTGCCAGTTCTGCTCGGCTATCTGATCGATAACCGGTTCAACGTCTTCGCGGTCAAAACCGCGCAAGGCCAGTTTATCCAGCAGTTCCCGGCGGCTATGTTCGCGCCGGGCCAACAACCTCAGGCAAATGGCTTCGATCTGTTGCCGGCGCTCAATCGCCGTCGACAAACTCGGCGTCGTCGTCTTCACTGACTGCTGCCGGCGCGTTCGCTAGTTTGGCAAAGGCTTTCTCGCGGATGGCCTTTTCCAATTCGGCGGCCTTATCCGGGTTATCGCGTAAAAACTGCTTGGCGTTATCCTTGCCCTGGCCGATTTTCTCGTTGTTGTAGGCATACCAGGAACCGGATTTTTGCACGAAGCCGAATTCCACACCCAAGTCGACCAACTCGCCGAAGAACGATACGCCTTCACCGTAGAGGATTTCGAAATCGGCTTGCTTGAACGGCGGAGCCACTTTGTTTTTGACCACTTTGACGCGGGTTTCGTTACCGATCACCTCGTCGCCTTTCTTGATTGCGCCGATGCGGCGAATATCCAGACGCACCGAGGCATAAAACTTCAGCGCATTACCGCCGGTAGTGGTTTCCGGGTTGCCGAACATCACCCCAATTTTCATCCGCAACTGGTTGATGAAAATCACCAAAGTGTTGGAACGTTTGATATTGGCGGTCAGTTTGCGCAAGGCTTGCGACATCAAGCGCGCTTGCAAACCCATGTGCGAGTCGCCCATATCGCCTTCGATTTCGGCCTTGGGTGTTAAAGCGGCCACCGAGTCGACCACCACGATGTCGACCGCGCCTGAGCGCACCAGCATATCGGTGATCTCCAGGGCTTGCTCGCCGGTATCCGGCTGCGAAACCAACAAATCGTCGATATTGACGCCGATTTTTTGCGCATAGATCGGATCCAGCGCGTGTTCGGCATCGACGAATGCCGCCGTGCCGCCCAACTTTTGCATCTGGGCGATGGTTTGCAGCGTCAAGGTGGTTTTACCCGACGACTCCGGCCCGTAAATTTCGATGATCCGGCCGCGCGGCAAACCGCCGACACCCAGCGCAATATCCAAGGACAGCGAGCCGGTTGATACGACTTCGATGTCGCGGCTGGCGGCGACATCGCCCATCCGCATCACGGAGCCCTTGCCGAATTGCTTTTCGATCTGCATCAACGCGGCGCCCAGCGCCTTTTTTTTGTTTTCGTCCATTTGAGTACCTGCTGTTGTCTGGCCGGTGAAAGCCGCGCATTATCCCATAGACCCTGGCTGTGAAACAGTTTTAATCGTTCTGCAAAGCCTAGAAAAAACCGGCAGCAAGTTGCGGGTTGAAAGGAAAATACAGGTGCAGGTAAGAGGCTTGCAGCGAGCCACTACGAAAAAATCCTTCGCCATGACCAAAGCTGCGTTGCGGCGAGGAAACCGCAATCGGCTCCAGCGTGGTTTCCAGCTTGGAAAAATGAAAACTGTGACCGCGAATCTCGCCCTGCGCCAATTGCAGACTGTGCATACCCAAATTGGCCAAGCGGGTTTGCATGACTGCGCTGCCGGGTAACAAGCCTACCATCGCCGCTCGCTGGCCTTCTTTATCAGCCAGACTATCCAGCAAATACAAAAAGCCGCCGCATTCGGCATAGATGGCTTTGCCGACCTGATGATGCTCGGTTAAAGCCTGCTTCATCGCCAAGTTGTCGGCTAAAGCTTGCAGATGCAGTTCCGGGTAGCCGCCCGGCAAGTAAACGCTATCGGCCTCCGGCAAAGCACTATCAGCCAACGGCGAGAAGAACAACAGCTCCGCCCCCATCGCTCGCAAACAATCCAAATTGGCTTGATAAATAAACGAAAATGCCGCGTCGCGCGCCACCGCGATGCGTTTACCCTGCAACAACCGTGGCGGCAGATTGGTAGAAACGTCCGCAAAGGTAACTGGCTCGGGCAAAACACAGGGCGTAAAGCTGTTCAATAATTCCGCAGCCCGCGCCAGCCGAGCATCCAGATCGCCGATTTCATCCGCCTGCAGCAAGCCCAAATGCCGGGAAGGCAAGCCGACTGCCTCGTCTCGACTCATCGCCGCCAACAAAGGCATGCCGACCGGCAAGGCTTCTTGCAACATCCTGGCGTGACCCGCGCTACCGACCTTGTTGGCTATCGCGCCCGCGAACGCCAAACCCGGCCGATAGTTTGCCAAACCGAATGCGACTGCGGCAAAGGTTTGCGCCATCCCTTGCGCATCAATCACCGCCGCCACCGGCACCGCCAAGGCTTGGGCCAAATCGGCGCTGCTACTGTCGCCATCGAACAAGCCCATCACGCCTTCGATCAAGATCAGATCTGCTTCGCCGGCGGCGCGATACAGCAATTCCCGGCAATGCACCTCGCCCATCATCCATAAATCCAGTTGATAAACCGGCTGCCCGCTGGCGTAAGCCAAAATCTGCGGATCGATGAAATCCGGGCCGGTCTTGAATACCCGAACCCGACGGCCTTGCTGTCTATGATAGTAAGCCAGCGCGGCGGTGACGGTGGTTTTGCCTTGCCCGGAAGCCGGGGCGCTGATTAACATGGCCGGACAACAGCGCGGGTTGGTCGTCATGGATGAAACGGGAGAAACAGTCAAAACATCAGTCCTTTCGGTAAAACCACATTTGATAAACACTCATTAATATTTGGACGCCCATCGATAAGCCCATCAACGCACCGCTAAGCACTACCACATAGGCAAATTCGGAAATATGCTTGGTGACAAACCAGGACACCACGTCCAATAGCATTGCAAAAAACGGAATCACCAGCGCCACCCGCTTGACGTAGATATTCATATCGCAGAGCAGAAAAATTTTGCCAATGAAAAACAGGATGAAGGCAATGCCGAATAAATGAATATGCGACACCCTGACCAGCGCCGGCGTCGACGCCCCGCCTTTATGCGCCACTTCCGCGACACCTTCGTAATGCGTCAGATTGGGCAGGCTCGGGTTGGCGGCCGGGTTATGACAGTGGATGCAATCGCGGTTCAAAATCGGCGCGATCTGTTGCTCGTAAGCCGGTTGCTCCGCGCCATCCTGAATCCATTTCAAGATCACTTCCTTATCGCTTTTGTATTTCAGATTCGGCTCCATGATGCCGTTGACTGCCGCGCCAAGCCTAGATTGAGTGGTCGAACCGTGGTACATGATGACAATGTCGTCTATCGACAGACCGCGCTTACCATCGCGGCCCTGATGGGTGTAATACAAATTCACCAGGGCCATCAGATAGCCCAGCCCGATGGTCAACAGGAAGACAGTATTTAATATTTTCTCGCTGGTGGATATATCTCGAAAACGGCGATATTGCTTCGGCATAGGCAATTTAGAAAAAGGCAAAGTGGGCACGATCCATGGCGCTAGACTGGTGCTGCGGAAGCTTCTGACAAGCCAAATCGGCTCCCCAGCGGCTCAATGGCATCAAACTGCTTTTAGAATAATCGATATGTAAATATTGATCTATGCCAAGTTCGCGGAAAAATCCTACCGGCGATTTTTATTTTTATCGCATAATCGACCATAGTTAAGCGCCAAGAGTGCTTCAAGCTCTCAGAACAGCACGTTCTGGTTTTGAATGAATTTTTCCAACGTCCACGTTTGCTAATACCGCAAAAACAACGATGAAACCATCCCCAGCGCTTTAAGTCATTGGGGGATCCAACACAGCAGGAGAACATATGCGTACTTTATTACTTTCCTTACTTGCCGCTACCACCTTTTACAGCAGCTTATCAACCGCTCAAGCCCAAGATTCCGCTAGCGTGGCAATTCCGGATAAAGTCAGGGCGAATATTTTGAAACGACACCCGCAAGCGCAGGACCTGAAAGCGACTCAGGAAACCCACTTTGGTCAACAGCTACTGGAAGTCAGCTTTAAGGATACGGAAGACGAATTGAAGCATGAGTTATTTAGAACCGACGGCGCGTTGTTTGCGAACGAAATCCTGCTGGACAACGGTCTAGAAATATCACCTGACGTGACCAAAGTGCTGGCCGATAACTTCCCCGGCTATAAGCTGCATAAGGCGGAATTGGTGATTAATCCGAACGGCGTGGGCGAAGAATACGAATTGTTTATTGAGGTGGGTGGCAGCAAATGGAAGGTGGCGGTCAACGACAAGGGCAAAATCACGGATAAAGATGCTTATTAATGGCTGTCTCCCCAGGCACTTAATGCTAAGAATCTTAGAATTTCCTGCCTGTTAATCGGACACTTAAATTTCCCTGCTCCGTCATTCCCGCGTAAGCGGGAATCCATCTTGAAAACTCGGCCTTAGCATAAGCGTGAGCGACTTTATTGAGGGCCGGTTTAATAAATCCGGCCATACTTGAGTGGTTTTCTTACTGCCTGAGTAGGCTGCTTGAGAGTGTCCTGAATTTTGCCCAATAGCTTTGCCCGTATAGACACTCGGGGAACGCGGACAGGTAAAGCGCGCCGCTAGCCGTTTAATCTGACGCCTGGATTCGAACCCCAAGTTTCAGGAAATTCCCTATTTTCCGCCCCACCTCGCTAGTCTTACAATATTGGTATGACTCAAAATAATTCTTCCGTCACCGAACTGTTTCCCGGGTTTTCAGACGCCGATAGCTTACAGATAAGCCACGCGCTGAAGCTGGTCGAGCAACTTTCGGCAAACTGCAAGGACACTCTCCGCCCCAAAGGCGTCGATGTCGCCTCGATTTTAATGAGTGTGCATATCGATCTGGAAACTATTCTGGCGGCGCTGCTCAGTGATTCACGTGTTGCCGGGAAACTCAGCGACTCGACAATACGCGAGCAATTCGGACCGGTAGTCGCCGACTTAGTTAAAGACGTGAGCTGGTTGAATAATGTCAGCATTTACAGTACCGACATGGCAAACCAGCCCAATCAAGCTGAGATATTGCGACGCATGCTGCTGGCAATGACCCATGACGTGCGGGCGGTGCTGATTAAATTGGCTTTTCGCATTCAGCGGCTGCGCGGACTCCAACACGAGCAAGAAAATATCCGCCGCTTCATTGCCAGGGAAACCCTGGATATTTATGCGCCGCTCGCCAATCGCCTGGGTATTAATCAATTCAAATGGGAATTGGAAGACCTGGCGTTTCGTTATGCCGATCCTGAGCATTACCGCTTTGTCACCGACTCATTGGCTGTCAATCGGGAACAACGCCAAGCCTTTATTGAGCGGTTTTTAGCGGCACTTCAAGACCGTTTAAACCAGGAAGGCATACAGGCCAAGGTCTACGGTAGGCCCAAGCATATCTATAGCATCTGGAACAAGATGCGCCGCAAGCAACTGGCGATAAACGAACTGTACGACTTATTGGCAGTGCGCGTGGTGGTGGACAGTTTGTCGGCCTGCTACATGGTGCTAGGCTTGGCGCACAGCCATTGGCAGCATATTCCGCGGGAATTCGACGATTACATCGCCAACCCTAAGGAAAACGGCTATCAGTCCCTGCATACCGTAGTTTTGGATGAAGACGGCAACCGTATCGAAATTCAAATCCGTACCAAAGCCATGCACGACTTTGCAGAGCTGGGTGTGGCGGCGCACTGGCGTTATAAAGAGGGCAGCAAGTTCAACGCCGCCACCGAGAAGAACATCGCCTCGCTCCGACAACTGCTGGAAGACAAAGATAACACTGACGGCTTGCTGGAAAACTTTCATACCGAGCTGTTCTCCGACCGGGTATTCGTGCTGACGCCTGCCGGCAAATTGATCGACCTGGTCAAGGGCGCTACGCCACTGGATTTTGCTTATGCGATCCATACCGAGGTGGGTCACAGTTGCCGCGGCGCAAAAGTTAACGGCCAGATCAAGCCCTTGACTTACAAGCTGTGCTCTGGGGAGCAGGTGGAAATCATCACCGTTAAAAACGGTCAACCCAATCACAACTGGCTGAATCCCAATCTCGGTTACCTAAAAACCCCGCGAGCCATCAGCAAGGTAAAAAGCTGGTTCAAACAACAGCAGCAGGCCGAAAATATTGCGGCCGGCAAATTGCTGCTGGATAAGGAAAGCAAGCGGCTAGGCTTGAAAACCGTCGATATCAACGAATTGTTAAGGCATTTTAAATTCGCGGATACAGAACATTTTTATGAAGCGCTAGGCCACGGCGACATCAACAACCGGCAATTGGCCGGCGCGTTGAAAATTCCGGAATTGGAACCAACACCGATCAAATTGGTGCCTAGCAAATCCTCTACGCAATCAGCGATTACTATCGATGACATTGATAATGTAGTGACCACGCTGGCCCATTGCTGCTCGCCGGTAAAGGGTGACGAGATTATCGGCTTTATCTCGCATAAACGCGGTATCACTATTCATCGCCGCGACTGCGAGAATATTCGGCATCTATCGCCCGAGCAGCAATTGCAATTGTTGAAAGCCGATTGGAGTGGTCAACAAACTGTACATCACAGCGTACCGATTTTGATTCATGCCTTTAACGCGCAAAATTTGCTGAACGACGTTTCTCAGGTATTAGCCGCCGGGAAAGTACATATCAGCAACGCCTCGTTGAAGACCCACGACGATTTGTCCGCGATTCTGAATATGACAATTCAAATCGAAAATACCGAGCAACTTAGTTTGGTGCTGGCACGTATCAGCCATTTGCCAAATATTATTGAAGTGAGAAGGAAAGTCTGACGCGCCCTGTATCAGCACTAATTCAACTATCCGGGAGACTTTTTTAGCGGCTCGGCAGAGGATTCATGCTAACATAGGCGTTTTAAATTTAGAGCTTTGACTATGGCAAAAGAAGATCAGATTGAAATGGATGGCAAGGTTATCGATACCCTGCCCAACACTATGTTTCGCGTCGAATTGGAAAATGGTCACATCGTTACCGCCCACATCTCCGGCAAAATGCGCAAACACTACATCCGCATCCTGACTGGCGATAAAGTCCGCGTAGAAATGACACCTTACGACTTGACCAAAGGCCGGATTACTTTCCGCAATCGCTAACCCTCCCCCGGGAAAGCGATTGCTTCCCTCGCTTTATACGACTTGATTCAATTCCGAAACGATTAGTTGTTTGCTCTCGATGGCAAAAGCCAACGCATCGTTCTCGACATGCACTCGCACGTGACCGCCATTCGCTAAACGACCGAACAATAAATCTTCTGCCAGCGGTTTTTTGATCTTTTCCTGAATCAATCGCGCCATCGGCCGCGCACCCATTTTTGGATCGCAACCATGTTCGGCCAGCCACGCTCTCGCCGCAGGCTCTAAAGTCAATGTGACATTTTTGTCCGCCAATATGGCTTCCAGCTCGAAAATAAACTTATCGACAACACTACCCACCACCGCCAAATCCAGCGGTTTGAATTGCACAATCGCGTCCAGACGATTCCGGAATTCCGGCGAAAACCCTCGCTCGATCACTTTCATACTATCGGAAGCATGATTTTGCTGGGTAAAGCCGATAGATGCCCGGCTGCTTTCTTCCGCGCCGGCATTGGTCGTCATGATCAAAATGATATTTCTAAAATCCGCTTTGCGACCGTTGTTGTCGGTCAATGTGCCGTGATCCATAACCTGTAGTAACAGGTTGAACACATCCGGGTGCGCTTTTTCCAACTCGTCCAGCAACAACACGGCATGGGGATGTTTGGTCACCGCTTCGGTCAGCAATCCGCCCTGATCGAACCCGACATACCCCGGAGGCGCGCCGATCAAGCGTGATACAGTATGCCGCTCCATGTACTCAGACATATCGAAGCGAATCAACTCTATGCCCAATACTTTGGCTAGCTGCCGAGTCACTTCGGTTTTACCGACACCGGTAGGACCGGCAAACAGGAACGAACCGATCGTTTTAGTGGTATCGCGCAAACCCGCTCGCGATAGCTTAATTGCCGACGCCAGCTCTGAAATGGCTTCGTCTTGGCCAAACACCAGCATCTTCAGGTTTTTTTCCAAGCTCGACAATTTATCAATGTCGTTTGACGATACCGATTGTGCCGGAACCCTGGCAATTTTGGCGACGATTTCTTCTATCTCGGCAGTATCGATCAGATCCTTGCGATCAATACCGGCAAACAACCGCTGCCTGGCCCCGGCTTCGTCGATCACATCAATGGCTTTGTCAGGCAAATGCCTGTCTGTGATATAGCGCGCTGATAATTCCACCGCCAGTCGCAATGCTTCTTGGGTGTATTTCAGGCCATGATGCTCTTCAAAGCGCGACTTCAAGCCCTTCAAGATTAATACAGTATCTTCTATCGATGGCTCTATCACATCGATTTTCTGGAAGCGCCGAGCCAGAGCGTGGTCTTTTTCGAAAATACCCCGATATTCTTGATACGTAGTGGACCCAATACAACGCAATTGTCCGGATGCCAACACCGGTTTGATCAAGTTAGAGGCATCCATCACCCCACCGGAAGCGGAACCCGCACCAATAATGGTATGAATTTCGTCAATAAATAAAATCGAGTCCGGTTCTTTTTTTAGTTGGCTAATTAAAGCCTTGAGTCGTTTTTCAAAGTCACCGCGATACTTGGTACCGGCCACCAGTGCGCCCATATCTAGTGAATAAATCACACTATTCAACAAAATATCCGGCACTTGTTCTTCAACAATTCGTTTCGCCAAACCTTCGGCTATAGCGGTTTTACCGACACCAGCCTCCCCTACCAATAGCGGATTATTTTTGCGGCGGCGGCAAAGCACCTGAATGGTTCTTTCCACTTCCAGCTCGCGGCCGATTAAAGGATCGATGTTGCCTTTCAGGGCTTCTTCGTTCAAGTTGGTTGCGTATTTTTCCAATGGGCTGGACAAAGCTTCATTGCTGCCGCGCTCGGATTCTGATTCTTCGTTATTTTCTTTTCTGAACTGCTCGATTTTGGAAACCCCGTGCGCCAAATAATTCACCACATCCAGACGGGTGATGTCTTGCTTGTTCAACAGATAAACAGCGTGCGAATCCTGCTCACTAAACAAGGCTACAAATAAATTAGCGCCGGTGACTTCTTTTTTGTCGGAAGCCTGGACATGAAATACGGCGCGCTGTAAAACACGCTGAAAACCCAAAGTGGGTTGCGTTTCGCGCTGTATGCCTTCCGGAATCAAGGAAATGGTTTCATCTATAAATCGGGTTAGTTCGGCCCGCAGTGCATTAACATTGCAGCCGCAAGCGATCAAAATCGGTATCGTCGTGACATTGTCCAACAAGGCCAGCAACAAATGCTCGACCGTGATGAATTCGTGTCTTTTGGCATGAGCTCCGGTAAAAGCAGCATTCAATGTCACTTCAAGTTCTTTACTTAGCATGGTTACCCCTCACGCCTCTTCCATCGTGCACATCAGCGGGTGATGGTGCTCACGGGAATATTCATTAACAATATGTACTTTGGTTTCAGCCACGTCTTTGGTGTAGGTACCACAAACGCCGACACCCTGCGTATGCACTTGCAACATCACCTGCGTTGCTTTCTCTTGGCTCATGTTAAAAAAATCAGTCAATATCTCGACGACAAAATCCATCGGCGTAAAGTCGTCATTAAGCAACATAACCTTATATAGTGGCGGTCTTTTCAGCTGCGGCTTGGCTTCTTGCAGCGCGGTGTTACCGTCACCATCTTTCAAGGGTTCAAAATCTGACATAATCTTTGGTGCTGTGAATCATTGTGGTCTTAAAAATAGCGTCTTAAACATTAAATTTCAATCTTTAGGCACATAAAAAACATTTCTAGTAAAATGCGCGCCTTTTACCGTTTTCTATCAATATCATGGTTTGGAAACCTCACGTCACCGTCGCCGCCGTGATCGAAAAAGACGGTCGCTTTCTGCTGGTTGAGGAGACAACGGCACGAGGCCTTGCGTTCAATCAGCCCGCTGGTCATTTGGAAGAAGGTGAAGATTTAATCAGTGCCGTCAAACGCGAAGTTTGCGAGGAAACAGCTTGGCAATTTGAACCGGAGGCATTAATCGCCACACAGTTATGGCGCAGAAATCCGCATATGCCCAGCTTTGTTCGCTTCTGTTTTTCCGGCACAGTCAACAACCACAATCCAGAACAAGCTCTCGACGACGGCATTATCGACACTCACTGGTTAAGCCGCAATGAAATTTACGCAAAACGCCAGCAATTGCGCAGCCCTTTGGTATTGACCACTGTGGACGAATACCTGAAAGGTCACCGCTACCCGCTTAGCATCTTACAGTCTTTTATCGATTTAGAATGAGCAAACACATCATCGTCGGCATGTCCGGCGGCGTCGATTCTTCCGTTACCGCTCTAGCCCTGCAAGAACAAGGCCATAAGGTCACCGGCTTGTTCATGAAAAATTGGGAGGAAGACGACGGCACCGAATATTGCACCGCGATGCAAGACTTGGCCGACGCACAGCAGGTTTGCGACAAACTCGGCATAGAGCTTAAGACCGTCAACTTCGCCTCTGAATATTGGGACGAGGTATTTGAAGTGTTTTTGTCGGAGTTTAAGGCCGGCCGCACTCCCAATCCCGACATACTTTGTAACAAACACGTCAAATTCAAAGCGTTTCTGGATTACGCCATCGAAGACTTGGGCGCCGAATATATTGCCACCGGCCACTATGCCCGTGTTCGCGAACAAGACGGCGAATTCCAGTTATTAAAAGGCTTGGATCCCAACAAAGAGCAAAGCTATTTTCTCTACGCAATGGGGCAGAAAGCCTTGTCTCGTACCCTGTTTCCAATAGGCCACCTGCACAAGCCGGAAATCCGCGCAATGGCCGACAGAGCCGGCTTTGCCAACAGCCGGAAGAAAGACAGCACCGGCATTTGCTTCATCGGCGAACGCAAATTCAAGGAATTTCTGCAACGCTATTTGCCGCACCAACCTGGTGAAATGCGCACCCCGGAAGGGCAATATATCGGCAAGCATCATGGCTTGATGTATTACACGCTGGGCCAGCGCCAAGGTTTAGGGATTGGCGGCGTCAAGGACGCGCCGGACGAACCTTGGTTCGTGCTGGACAAAGACCTGGACAATAACGTGCTGATTGTCGGCCAGGGCCACAACCACCCGTTAATGCTGCACAACACCCTGGAAGCCGGCCAACTAGACTGGTGCGGCAGCCAGCCTTTGACTGAAAATATTCGTTGCGCCGCCAAGACCCGCTACCGCCAAGCCGACCAGGGATGCATAGTCGAACCAATCGACGGCGGCAGCCGCGTCAAAGTCCGCTTCGACGAACAACAACGAGCGATTACGCCGGGGCAGTCGGTGGTGTTTTATCAGGGCGAGGTTTGTTTGGGCGGGGGGATTATTGAGTGTAAATATAATGAACCGGATTGAATGGCAGCCCAAAGCGGTCAAACAACTGCGTAAAATTGCCGACAAAAGATTGCGCGAACATGTTTACGATTCGGCTCAGATTTTGAAAGACTTTCCTGAGTGCGCCAATATCAAAAAATTGACCAAACATGAATACAGCTACCGTTTGCGCGTGGGTGCTTATCGGGTATTCTTTGAGTTTGACGGCATCGTCAAGGTTGTTTCCATTGAAGAGGTGAAAAAACGCGATGAGCGCACATACTAATATTCAAATTATCAATGGTCTCGACGGCAACCCGGCTTTTGTGGTGATTCCTTATGCCGACTATCTAAAAGAACACTCGGTTGACAATGCCACTATTCCTAACGAAGTGGTCGGCGCCGTTATTAAACAAGACATTACGCCCATTAAAGCTTGGCGGGAATATTTGCATTTATCGACAGCCGAGCTAGCCACACGCTTAGGCGTTTCTGAAGCGGAATATATTGATATAGAAAATCAAGAAAAACCTCATAAACAATTGCTAAAAAAAATGGCAGCCGCGCTAAACATTAAGATTGATCAATTAAATTTTTGATAAAAACATTTTTCTCGTCTTTTCAGTGCAGCGCCTAAAATCAAATATACAACAAGAGTAAAAAATGCTAACCAATTTACGCATTAAAAATTTCCGCATGTTAGAGGATTTGGAAATTCCAAAGCTTGGCCGCGTAAATTTAATTGTTGGAAAAAACAATAGCGGAAAAAGCACGATTTTGGAGGCATTAAGAATATATGCAGGAAAAGCCCACCCTGAACTACTGGGAAATATTATAATAGATCATGATGAGTCATTCAAACTAGACCAGGAAGACAGACCCACCGACACCAACACCCTTTATGGCCTAAAGAATCTATTTCCTGGTAGAGTATTTCCAACAGATGACAATAACTTCATACAGATAGAATCAAATTCAAACTTAGTTAAAATTGAATACGTATTTTATTATATGGAAGAATTTGTTACAAAATCTGAAGATGGATTAACCACGGAAACCACACAAAGAAAAGTAGTCGTAAAAAAATCCAACCTATCCAACAATGACAAAAAATTCCCTGCTATCCCCGCCATCCGAATTGGACGAAACACATTAATTGAATTAAATGTAGATCCTAAATTATCAAGCCTACATCCTCACTTATTCTGGAATATTGATAACCGTGAAACACTAAAATTCAGCTTAGTTTCAACAAACTTTATAACACCCGAGAAACTTGCCCAACTTTGGGATAAAATTGCTGCAAGTTCTAGCGAAGAAATTGTTTATCGTGCACTACAAATAGTTGACCCAACCATAGAAAAGCTCGCTTTTATCAATGGAAATACCGATTCCTCTTTACAAAACGAGAAAAATTTTAGACGAATAGCCATTGTCAAACTCAAAAACTCGGAGATTCGTGCCCCTCTTAACAGCATGGGAGACGGCATGACCCGTATTTTGCAACTGATACTTTCTGTATTTCCCGCAAAGGATGGAATTTTATTAATTGACGAATTCGAAAACGGCCTGCACTACAGTGTTCAAGAAGAAGTCTGGCGCATCATTTTCCAATTAGCGAAAGAGCTCAATATTCAAGTCTTTGCAACAACACATAGCTGGGATTGCATCGAGAGTTTTACTAAAGCAGCAGTTGAAAGCCCGGAAGAAGGCGTTTTGCTGAAAGTATCCAGAAGCAAACTCACCAGCGATCATGGAAAAGTAATCGCTACCGTTTACGATGAGACCGAGTTAGAAACGATAACCGCATCAGAGCTTGAGATTAGATAGTGTCTAAAAAGATATTATTGGTCGAAGGCAATAATGACCGAGCCTTCTTCAGAGCATTCTGTAAAAAACTCGATCTCAAAGATGTCGATGTGCCAGAAATAACCATCGTCACGCCGAAGGATATAGGCGCACAAAGAAACGGCTGGACCAACCTTATTGATCATTTACCAACAGAAATTAAGCGATTACGGAATGGTGATATTGATAAATTAGCGATTGTGATAGACGCAGATTTTGAGCCCGACAACTATGGTGGAGTTACTTCAAGGCGAAGTTTGATTACCAAGAAAATAAACGATTTTTTACAAAAACAAAATTACGGCCTCTACGAAATATCAGATCAGCCTAATTACAAAACAGGCGATATTTTCAAGCACACAAACGGCTTACCTGATATTGGCTTATGGATCATGCCCGATCATCAAAATGACGGAATGATTGAAAATTTTGTCGAGCAAATGATTTCAGCCAGCGCCGAACAACAATCGCTATTAGCTCACGCAAACTTCTCAATAAATAACTTACCGACCAAGCTATTTAAAGACATTCATTTGTCGAAAGCCAGAATCTATACATGGCGAGCTTGGCAAAAAGAGCCTGGCATAAGATTGCCGGATGCGTTGTCCGAAAACCTATTAACTATCGAAGCCGCTGCTAATTTCAGCAACTGGTTAGTCTCGGTTTTTAAATAATTATCCAAATATTTTCTAAGGAAATAGCTTTATGACACTCACCGCCATCTCCCCCATCGACGGCCGCTACGCCAGCAAAGTCGACGCCTTGCGCCCCATCTTCAGCGAATACGGCTTGATCCGTTTCCGGGTCGAAGTAGAGGTCCGCTGGCTGCAAGCCCTGGCCGCCGAAGTCAAGATCGCCGAAGTCCCCACCTTATCTGCGGATGCAACCGCCGTACTCAATAAAGTCATCAGCGATTTCTCCGAAGCCGATGCCCAGGCGGTCAAAGACATCGAAAAAACCACCAACCACGACGTCAAAGCGGTCGAGTATCTACTAAAGGAAAAAGTCAAAGGCAACGCGGAACTGCACGCGATCAACGAGTTCTTTCACTTCGCCTGCACCTCAGAAGACATCAACAACTTGTCTTACGCCCTGATGCTGAAGGAAGGTCGCGGCCTGATTTTGGCCGAGATTGAAGCCACAATAAATGCCATCAAAAGTCTGGCTTTGGATAGCGCCGAACAACCAATGCTGTCGCGCACCCACGGCCAATCGGCCACACCGACCACGGTCGGCAAGGAATTCGCGAACGTCGTCGCCCGCATGCAACGCCAACGGGATCAACTCGCCAAGGTCGAACTGCTGGGCAAGATCAACGGCGCGGTCGGCAATTACAACGCACACAGCGTCGCCTATCCGGATGTGGATTGGGCTGCTTTTGCGCAAAACTTTGTCGAATCGCTGGGCCTGACTTTCAACCCTTATACCATCCAGATCGAGCCGCACGATTACATGGCGGAATTCTTCCATGCTTTGTCGCGCTTCAACACCATCCTGCTGGACTTCGACCGCGACGTCTGGGGCTATATTTCGCTGGGTTATTTCAAGCAAAAAACCGTCGCCGGCGAAGTCGGTTCCTCGACGATGCCGCACAAGGTCAACCCGATCGACTTCGAAAACTCCGAAGGCAATCTGGGATTGGCCAACGCCATCTTCGGCTTTCTGGCCGACAAACTGCCGGTCTCGCGCTGGCAGCGCGATCTGACCGATTCCACCGTATTGCGCAACATCGGCGTCGGCATCGCCCACACCAGCATCGCCATACAATCGACCTTGAAAGGCATTTCCAAACTGGAAATCAATCCGGCGTTACTCGATCAAGACCTGGACCAAAACTGGGAAGTGTTGGCCGAGCCCATCCAAACCGTGATGCGCCGCTACGGCATCGAAAAGCCTTATGAAAAACTCAAAGAGCTGACCCGAGGCAATCGCGTCACCGGCGACGGCATGCGCGCCTTCGTCGAAAAGCTGGAAATCCCGGCCGAAGCCAAGGCCGAATTGCTGAAATTGACACCGCACAGCTACACAGGCTATGCGGCGGATTTGGCCAAGAAAATCGGCTAAACATTAGGACAGGTTGTTGCTGAACTTCATCTGGATATTCTTCTTCCTGACCGCCTTCGCCACCGCCGCCTTCAAGCTGTTGGTGCTGGGCGATACCCAGGTGTTTTCCGAGTTGATGAATGCGATGTTCAGCCTATCCAAGACCGCGTTCGAGATTTCGTTGGGGCTTAGCGGCGTGCTGGCCTTATGGCTGGGCATCATGAAAATCGGCGAGCATAGCGGTTTCATCGATTTGTTGACCAAGGCGCTGAATCCATTGTTCACCCGGCTGATGCCGGAAATACCGAAGGATCATCCGGCGCTCGGGGCGATGGTGATGAATATCGCCGCCAACATGTTGGGGCTGGATAACGCCGCAACGCCGATGGGCATCAAGGCGATGCAGGAAATGCAGACCTTGAATCCGCATCCCGACAAAGCCAGCGATGCGCAGATTTTGTTTCTGGTGATCAACACCTCCTCGGTGACGCTGTTTCCGGTGACGATCTTTGCTTACCGAGCCCAGCTCGGCGCCGCCAATCCCACCGATGTGTTCATCCCGATCCTGGTCGCTACCTATATGTCGACGCTGACCGGCTTGCTGGCGGTGGCCGCCGTGCAGAAGATCAATTTGCTGGACAAGGTGGTGATGGCTTATCTGGGCGGCATCACCATCTTGGTCGGCGGCATACTGGCTTATTTCGCCGGCTTGGATCAGGCAGAAATGCTCAAGCAATCGGCTCTGGTCAGCCATGTGATTTTGTTCGGCCTGGTGGTGTCGTTCATCGCTGCCGCTGCCTGCAAAGGTCTGAACGCCTACGAATTGTTCGTCGAAGGCGCCAAGCACGGTTTCCAGACCGCGATCACCATCATTCCTTATCTGGTGGCGATGCTAGTGGCCTTCGGCGTGTTCCGGGCCAGCGGCGCGTTGGAATTGATCACCGATGGCGTGCGACTATTGGTCAATTTTTTCGGTATCGACAACCGTTTCATCGACGGCCTGCCGACTGCACTGATGAAACCGTTCAGCGGTAGCGGTGCGCGGGCGATGATGATAGACACCATGCAAACTCAAGGCGCCGATTCCTTCGCGGGAAGGCTGGCATCGGTGGTGCAAGGCAGTACCGAAACGACTTTTTATGTGTTGGCGGTGTATTTCGGTGCGGTCAACATCAAGCAGATACGTCACGCTGCCGCCTGCGGCATCGTGGCGGACCTCGGCGGGATTATTTCCGCGATTCTGGTGACTTATTGGTTTTTTGGTTAATTTTTTTCAAGTGGACGGCGCATTACGCAACGCTCATGCGCCCTACACATTATCGATCTAACGTTTTTACAGCAAAATGCAAATTCATTTAAAAACCCTGGGCTGCCGCCTCAACGAAGCAGAACTGGAAACCTGGGCGCAAGCCTTTCAGGCTAAAGGCCATAGCATCACCCGCAACTTGAGCGACGCGCAATTGGTGATCATCAATTCCTGCGCGGTCACCCAAGACGCGGTGAAAAAATCCAAGCAAATGATACGCCGCATTCACCGTGACAATCCGCAAGCCAAGCTGGTGGTCAGCGGTTGTTACGCGACACTGAACGAGGAAGAAGCCGCGCAATTGATGGGCGTGGATTTGATCGTCGGCAACCAGGACAAAAACCAGCTGGTGGAGAAAACCCTGGCCGAACTGAATCTGGACAGTATGCCGGCGATGTCGACCGAACCCGGCGAAGTGTCGCTGTTCAGCCGTGGCCGCCAGCGCGCCTTCGTCAAGGTACAGGACGGCTGCCGCTACCGCTGCACCTTCTGCATCGTCACCGTTGCTCGCGGCGAGGAAAGCAGCCGGCCGATTCAAGCAGTCATTGACGAGATCAACGCGCTGCACGCTCAAGGCATCAACGAAGCCATCATCACCGGTGTGCATTTGGGCGGTTACGGCAGTGACATCAACAGTAATTTGGTCGAATTGGTTAGCGAAATCCTGGCTAAGACGGAGATTCCACGCCTGCGCATGGGCTCTCTGGAACCTTGGGAATTGCCGGATGGTTTCTTCGAGTTGTTCAAAAATTCAAGGCTGATGCCACATCTGCATTTACCCTTGCAGAGCGGCAGCGACAGCGTACTACGGCGCATGGCCAGGCGCTGTAAAACGGAGGAATTCGGCCAGATCGTTAAACTGGCCCGAGCGACGATTCCGCATTTCAATATCACTACCGACATCATCGTCGGCTTTCCTGGCGAAACCGAACTGGAATGGCAGGAAAGTTTTGATTACATCAAAAGCCTGGGTTTTGGTCATATTCACATTTTCAGCTATTCGCCTCGGGAAGGCACCAAAGCCGCGGGTTTGCCAGATCAAGTGGGGCAGAACACAAAGAAACTGCGCAGCAAGCAATTGCATGAATTAGCCGACACAATGAAGCATAGGTTCATTGCCGAAAACCTCGGCGAACAGGCCAACATCTTATGGGAAGGGCAAAAAGAAGCTCAGAAAGATGGCGTGGTCCGCCATTTCGGCTACACACCGAACTATCTAAGGGTAGCCTGCGATGTGGCACCCGACCTTATTCTGGAAAATAAGATAATGTCGGGAGTACTGATAGAAGCGAAACCGGATTTCGTGCTCGTCCGCTTGGATTGAAGCAATAAAAAAGCCGCAAAGCTATTTGCTTTACGGCCTTTTACATAAGAGTGGAACAGTTTAAATCAATACGGATTCGGATCGAGCGGTCCACGCCCACCGCCCTGCATTTCGTCGAATTTCAACACATCTTCGTCTGGAACCTTGCCATCGTGAACCAGGTAATTACGTCTCGAAAGATAGGCATTTTTAAAAAACTCGTAACGATCCAGTGCCGCCTCTGTAGCGACTTTTTCCATACCCAACAGATCTGAGCGCGCGTCGATGACTTTCAATGCACCAGGACCAATCGAAACCGCCGCGCCAATCCAATTTGGATTTATGTAGATACCGGCATAAGTAAACGGATTCATCGCGGCATCGCCAACCAACCCGAACACGCCACGTGGCGAACTGGGTCCGAAAAACGGCAGGACCAAGTAAGGGCCGGTAGGTATTCCCCAATAGCCTAAGGTTTGATCAAAATCTTCATTATGCTTCGGCAAATCGATCATCGTCCCAACATCGATAAGCCCGGCGACACCGATGGTGGTGTTCACCAAGAAACGCGCGCCGTCCTGACCCGATTGCAGGAGTTTTCCTTGCAAAACATCGTTGGTACAAACACCTATGTCATCGACATTGCTGAAAAAATTAGTAACCGCTTGGTCCGCAAAATCGGGCATCACCCAATCGTAGCCTTTGGCAACCGGTTTCATGACATAATCGTCCACGCCGTCATTAAATGATTGCACGCCTCTGTTCCAGCCCTCCCAAGGATCTTTAGGATCGACACCGCGGGTCGTGGCACAACCGTTTAATACGGTCAGTAACCCTAAGATAACCCAACCTTTTTTCCGATCTTGCATAACTTCACCTCACCAATTGAATATTGTTTATACCTATCCAAAACTCACGTAACATAACGCACAACCGACTTTTTTAGCCCATCAAACTCAATGGAAATAAACCTAAATCCGTTAGGCAACCGTTTCAGAGGTTACCTTCCTGTTATTGTCGATATAGAGACCGCCGGCTTTAATTCAAAAAAAAATCCACTATTGGAAATCGCCGCCGTAATAGTCGAACCAGACACTGATGGATGGCTGCATGTCACCGAAAAACATCACTGCAATATCATTCCTTTCAAAAACTCAGAGCTGGATGACGCAGCGCTCAAATTTACCGGTATCGATCCATACCATCCTTTCCGCATGGCTATAGAAGAGAAGGATGCGCTTACCAAGCTGTTTACCCCTATCAAAGCCGCTGTAAAACGTAACGAATGCAAGAGAGCTATTTTGGTTGGTCACAACCCAGCTTTCGATATCAATTTTTTGAACGCCGCTATTGAACGAACCAACTACAAACGAAGCCCGTTTCATCCATTCAGTAGTTTCGATACCGCCACACTCGGAGGGCTAATGTACGGACAAACAGTTTTAGCAAAAATTGCTCAAGCTGCCGGAATTGTCTGGGATAACGAAAAAGCACATTCAGCACTTTACGACGCCGAACAAACTGCCGAATTGTTTTGTATGATTATCAACCGCTGGAAAAAATTAAGCGAGTACGAAGCGACGTAAATGTAGCCAATTAGCGACTTAGAACACATTACACCCAAACATATTGGCGAGAATGGCAGAAAATCCATCGCAATACACGGTCGAATAGGCACGCTGCTGCTTAATTAATATACCTTTTTCGACTAAAGTTTGGAGCCAACGCTCGCCAGCATATTATCAAGCTCGCCTTTATTAAAGAGATCGATGACAATGTCGCAGCCGCCGATTAACTCGCCGTTGATATACAGTTGGGGATAGGTAGGCCAGTGCGAGTATTCTTTTAAGGCTTCACGCACTTCAGGGTCTTCGAAGATATTGATATGGGCATAATCCGCATTGCATGCCCGCAAGACTTGCACCACCCGGCTGGAAAATCCACACTGAGGGAAGTCCGGGGTGCCTTTCATGTATAAGACCACAGGATGGCTGGCTAATTGGGCTTGGATTCTGTCTATTGCACTCATGCGTTTTCTCGTTAAACATTGATGAGAGGGGATTCTAACAACCCCGTCCGCAAAAGAGAAGAGAGCAGCAGTGGGGTGATTTTGGGTCAAAAAAAAAGCCCTGCTATGGGTAAGCAGGGCTTTTGGTTTAAGAGCTTGGCGATGACCTACTTTCACATGGCAACCTGCCACACTATCATCGGC
>NZ_JAXARY010000030.1:0-58391 GCF_033949435.1 Methylomonas defluvii
AAAAGCCCTTGAAACCGGGGCAAAACGCTTGAAACTCGATGTCATGACCGATTTCAACTCGAAAAAATCACTTACATCGTGGGTAAGGGGAAATATCGACGGGTTTTTCACCAGCCTGCTACGGCTTCTTCAGCATGTTTGGTGGCTACTTCGGCATGGTTTTGTTTGCCGTGCGCAATGGTTTCTTCCAGTGATTTTTTACCTGCGCTGATGTGTGCTTTGGCTTCTCCGGTGGCGGCGCTTTCCGCTTTATCGACGTGAGCCAGGGCTTTTTCCGCATGCTCCACCAATTGATCCGCATGGCCGGCTTTGCCGTGGGTTACGGCATGCTCGGCATGTTTTAAGGATTCGGCAGCATGTTCTTCGGCAAATACGCCGCTGCTGGCAATTAATAAGGCGCTGGCAATCAACGCTACAGTCGTTTTCATAATATCCCCCTGGGAAATGGTTAGTTAATTTACTATTTAAAACCGAATAATACTTAATGGTTTATTGAGGATTTTAAGTCTGAATAAACTTGTATATTTAGCGGTTTTAACAATACGAGATAATCCAATATCTGCTGTATCGCCTAATTACTTACTCAATTTATATGCCAGTTTTCAACTTGTTGTTTGCAAAGAAAAAATGATGATTTATAGGGGGTTTATGTGTTTGTCTGTCAGCAAAAGTTGCTGACTTGGTGTTGATATATCAGCTGTTTTCTGACTGGTGAGAGAGCTAGCCTGATTGCGATAAGTGACTTGTGTTCTTTTAAAGACTAGAGTTTTCTAATAAATGGCTTGGGATTCAACTGTTTACATGGCCTTTGTGTGTAAGCTGTACGCCAATCCTATATAGGTGCGAATTTTGCTTATCTATGGATTGCTACGAATGCGCGCCAGATAATTACAACTATCCAATCATCAAATCTTATGAGCAAATACACAGTCAACGTCAACGGGACACAACACACCGTGGATGTTAATCCCGACACGCCCTTGTTGTGGGTGCTGCGCGATCATCTCAATCTGGTCGGTACCAAATTCGGCTGCGGGATCGGCCAGTGTGGTGCCTGTACCGTGCATATCGACGGTCAGCCTAGCCGGGCTTGTCTGAAGCCGATTGCCCAAGTCGGCCAAAGCCGGGTCACCACGATAGAAGGTCTACATCCGACTGGCGAACACCCCTTGCAAAAAGTCTGGCAGGAGCTGGACGTGCCGCAATGTGGTTATTGCCAGGCCGGGCAGATCATGACCGCCGCTGCGTTGTTGAAAAAAAATCCCCGCCCGACCGACGCCGAGATCGATGCTGAACTGGCCGGCAATCTGTGCCGATGCGGGACTTATTTAAGGATACGCGCGGGCATACACCGCGCTGCTGAACTGGCTGTCAAGGAGTCGATATGAACGAATATGAATTGGAAAATGCCAGCCGCCGAGATTTTTTGCGCAAGTCCACGCTGGCCGGCGGTGGTTTGGTGCTGGGCTTTTATCTGAACGTCGCGGATAGTGCTGCCAAGCGTGTCGCCAAACCGGCCACTATTTCGGAAAGCAGCGTGTTTAAACCCAATGCTTTTATCCACATCGCACCGACCGGCAAGGTGACCTTGATCAGCAAGCAGCCGGAGATAGGTCAAGGCATCAAGACTTCGCTGCCGATGGTGATCGCCGAGGAACTGGAGGTGAATTGGTTGGACGTGCAAATCGTGCAGGGCGATCTGGACCCGATTTACGGCAGCCAAAGCGCCGGCGGTTCGCGCTCAACGCCGACCAACTACCAGGAGTTCCATAAACTCGGCGCTACGGCCCGAACCATGCTGATCCTCGCCGCCGCCGAAATCTTGCGGGTGCCTGCCAGCGAATTGCTTGCCAAGGATAGCGCCGTGCATCACCCACCTAGCGGTAAGCAACTTAGTTATGGGCAATTGGTGGAAAAGGCAGTGACGATACCGGTGCCGGCACCTGAATCGGTTAAGCTAAAAGACCCCAAGGACTATAAATTACTAGGTATGCGGATCGGCGGCGTCGATAATCCCGGCGTCGTCACCGGCAAGCCTTTGTTTGGTATCGACGTGCAATTGCCGGGTATGCTGTATGCCACTTATCAAAAATGCCCGGCCTTCGGCGGCAAGGTGGTCAGTGCCAATCTGGATAAAATCAAGACGCTGCCCGGCGTAAAACATGCGTTTATCGTCGAGGGCGGAACCAGCTTAAAAGGCTTGTTGCCCGGCGTGGCGATCGTCGCCGATTCCACCTGGGCGGCGTTCACGGCACGTAAGCAACTGGAAGTGGTTTGGGACGAAGGCCCGGCGGCCGCGCAAAGCTGGGCCGGCTTTAGCGCCAAGGCCAAGGAATTATCCGAGCAGGCCGGCAGCGAGGTGTTGCGTAACGACGGCAATGCCAAGCAAGCATTGGAAGACGCGGACAAAACCGTGGAAGCGGCCTACAGCTATCCGTTTATCTCCCACGCCAGCATCGAGCCGCAAAATTGTACGGCCTGGTTCAAGGACGGTGGCATCGAGATTTGGGCGCCGACGCAAAACCCGGAAGCCGGGCAGAAGATCGTCACCGAAACCTTGGGGATTCCGAAAGAGAAAATTACGCTACATATCACCCGTAGCGGCGGCGGTTTTGGCCGGCGTTTGATTCCAGATTACATCATCGAATCGGCGGCGATTGCCAAGCAAGTCGGCGTACCGGTCAAACTGACCTGGACTCGCGAAGACGATCTGCAACACGACCAATTCCGCGCCGGTGGCTTTCACTTTTTAAAAGGCGGCCTGGACGATAAAGGCAAGCTGATTGCCTGGCATAACCATTTCGTCACCTTTGCGCATAAAGTGGTCAAGGACGGCAAGGAAACCCTGGAACTGGGCAGCGGCGCCAATTTGTCCGGTGACGAGTTTCCCGGTCGCTGGGTGGAAAACTGTTTGCTGGAACAAACCCCGCTGGAGTGCAATATCCCGATGGGGCCTTGGCGGGCGCCACGCAGCAACGTGCTGGCCTGGGTGTTCCATAGCTTTATCGACGAACTCGCGCATGCCGCCGGTCGCGACCCGCTGGCGTTTCGTTTGGAGATATTGGGCGATAAAGGCTTTATCCCCGGCACCGGCCAGCAGGGCATTCCTTACGATGTGAATCGAATGAAGCATGTGTTGCAACACGTCGCGGAAAAAGCAGAGTGGGGCAAGAAAACTTTCCCGCGCGGTCAGGGGCAGGGCATCGCTTTTCATTTCAGCCATCTGGGTTACATCGCTCAGGTCGCGGAAGTCACGGTATCCAAAGACGGCAAGCTTAAGGTCGATAGAGTGGTGGTGGCTACCGACATCGGCGCGCAGATCGTCAATCTCAGCGGCGCGGAAAATCAGGTGCAAGGCTCGGTCATCGATGGACTGTGCGCATTGATGTTCCAGGAATTGAATATCGAAAAAGGTCGGATCGTACAAAGCAATTTTGGCGATTATCCGATGATCCGTATCGCCGATGCGCCTACCCGGGTGGATGTGCATTTTCTGAAAACCGATTATCCGGTCACCGGTTTGGGTGAACCGGCGCTGCCGCCGTTGGCGCCGGCAGTGTGCAATGCGATCTTCGCCGCCACCGGCGTGCGGGTCCGGCAATTGCCGCTGTTGCGTACCGATTTGAGCTGGAGTTGATATGGCTAGTACAATCGCCCAGACACCTGCAAGCGAGTAAATCATGGTCAATAACATCAACCACCTGCTAGAAGCTTACCGGCAATTGCAACGCGACCAGCAGGACAGCGTGCTGGCGACCATTATCGAAACCTTTGGCTCGACGTACCAAAAGGCCGGGGCGCGTATGCTGATTACCCAGACCGGGGAGTTAGTCGGTTTGCTGGGCGGCGGCTGCTTTGAAAGGGACTTGGTGGAGCAGGCCGGATCGGTGTTCGAAACCGGCGACGCCAAAACCCTGTTTTACGATATGCCTTCCGGAGAAGATGCGATTTGGGGTTTGGGCCTGGGTTGCAATGGCGCTGTTCGGGTTTTCTTGCAGTTATTAGAAGCCGAGCAAGATTTCAGTCCGTTGAAGCAACTGGTCGAAGCCGCCGAAGCGCAAGCGCATGGGGTATTGGTTACGGTGTTCGATTCCGCGCATGCGGATTTTCCGTCCGGCCGCAGCCAGTTCTTGCCGGCCGCCATCGTCGGGGAACAGCCGATATTATCCAGCGCGCCGTTCCCCTTCGCCACAGCGGCGCTGCAAACGGCCTTGCAACAAAAACCGCGCATCGAAACTCATCCGCTTGACGGCCTGGACATCAAAGTCTTTTACGACCCGGTGCAACCGCCCTGGCAGTTGCTGATATTCGGCGCTGGTGCCGATGCCATACCGCTGGTGAACTACGCCAAATCCTTGGGGTGGCGCGTGACCTTAGTCGATCACCGACCCGCACACATCAAACCGGAGCGTTTTCCTTTAGCCGATCAATTATTGCATCTGACTCCGGAACAGGTGGCGGCGCAGCTGGATTTAAATCGCTTCAATGCCATTATGCTGATGACCCACAACGTCGAATACGACCAACGCTACCTGCAAGCCATCGTGCATTGCCGAGTGCCATTTATCGGTCTGCTGGGTCCGGCGCATCGCAAACAACGGTTACTCCAAAGCCTGGGCGACGATGCCGCGCTGATAGCCGAACGGGTATTCGGTCCGGTCGGTTTGGACATCGGCGCGCAAACGCCGGAAGAGATTGCCTTGTCCATCGTGGCCGGCATTCAGGCCCAGCTTAACGGCCGTAGCGGCTTGCAATTAGGCTATGACGTAGTCGCTATCAAGCATGAATGCAGCCATAGCCAAGCCCAGTCAATTCGGTGAGGCCGGAGTATAAGGTTAAATTTGGGTTATGCGAGCGGGGCCTGACGACTAAGACGACTCCAACGCTTGCGCCAGATAATCGGTTATGCCGAGCCAATGTTTGCGCAACGTTGGCTCGTCGTAATTTTCCTCGCGCCCATCCAGATCAAGGACAATAGCATCGCCTCGGGCCATGAACACCGCAGCCAGATCTTCCACCGGCCCTGCCGCCAAGGTATGAGTGAGGGCTCGGCAGGGTCCGAAACGAGACGGTGGCTCGAATGGCATGACATTGATTTCGGTGCCCAGTAGGCCGCGCGGATAACCGGCATCTTCCAGATCGAATTCCAAATGCTCGAAACGGTAACGTTGATGTGGTCTATGTCGGGCTAAATCCCGGCGCAGGCGGCGAGCCGCATTGGCTAGATCCAGTTCTTCGACCTGCCGGAGTGGCAAGGGCATGACGTTCATGGCGCTGCACGGAGTGCGGGCAACCGCCCCCGACGCGCGCAGCATCGTAGTCAGGCCCAGTACCGTGTCGTGACCGTAACCGTATCGGGCCAAATAGCCGGCAAAACCGGCAATCAATAACTCCGGCCAACTCAATTCCAGCTCCAGCGCACGGCGATTAAGGCGCAGGCACACCGCATCCGGCAAGGCCCCGCTGAATCGGCGGCCGCGGCCGATTCCGGGCGTGGGATGGGGTGACAGGGACTTGGGTTGCAACCCGGCTAGTTCGGCGAGCCAATATCGGCGGTCGTCCTCACGATCAAACGAATTCTGATAGGCCTGATCGGCTTCCAAAACGGCGTCCAGGGTGCCAAAAGCTCCCGCTGCCAACGGTTTGCCGGATAGCAGCGCTTCGTAGTAAACGGCAACTCGCCGTGCAATTAGCTGGAAGCCGTAGCCGTCCAGCAGCAGGTGGTGCGCGCGATGTAGCCAAACGTGGCGCTCAGCCTCCCGGCGATAGAGCTTATGCTCATAAAGATAGCCGGCGGCGGGATTGAAGGCTTGTTGTAGTTGCCCGAACAGTTCGGCCATGAATGCCGTCTGGCTAAGCTGTTCGGCGGGCGCTACCGCCAAAGTCGGCGGGCTATGCTCGACGCGCTGCTGCCGATAGGCCCCTTCCATCTCGACGATGCGGACCTGCAGCGCGTCAGCTTCGCGCAACGTAGCCTTTAGGGCTTGTGTAAACAATTCGTAATCGAGTGGGCCGTCTAGTTCGGTGTATTCGGCGGCATAAAAGACGCTGGCTTCGCCGGCGAGTTGTTGGCCAAGCAGGACGCCTATCTGTGCTTGGGTTAAGGGCAGGCCGGGTTGATCGCGTATCATGGTCTTTCTGCCTTCACGGTGGCGTAGTCCTGCCACAAAGCGTGCCAGGCTCGCAGTGTCGGCAAGGGCGCCAACTCTGCGAACTCGGCAGCGAATCCGCGTTGGCGCCAACGCTGCATCAATGTCATCAGCGCCAGCGAATCCAAGCCCATCAGCAATAGATCGTCGTCATCGCCCAATAGAGCCGGGTTGATTGCCATCGCTTCCGCAATTTCGCGACGTAATGCGTCCAGGCTGGGACTAAGCGATTCCAAAGCGGCCATTGCATCGCGGCTGCTGAGAACGCATGCGCAACGCCCGGCGGCATAGTGCAAGGCTTGTTCGTGCTCCTCGCGCGAAAAATCGGCCAGCGCATCGCCAACCAAAAAGGCTTGGATATCCAGCATGAAGGCTTCCGCCGCCGTCATCAGACAGCCAATATGCGCATAGACGCCGCAAATCACTAGCTGATCGCGCCCCAGCGCGCGCAGGTGCGTCTCCAGGTCGCTGCGCTTGAAAGCGCTGTAGCGCGCTTTCGGGAACACTGTGTCTTCCGGGTTGGGTGCGACAGCATCGACAATACGTTCCAGCGCCGGATCGTTCGCTAAGCCAGGCCCCCAAAAATCGTTGAGTAGCCCGCGCTCGGTCGGCGTCTGCCCGCCGCGTTGCGCGGTGTACATAACCGGCATGCCGGCAGTGCGGCAGGCGGCGATCAGGTCGGTGCAGTTGCGCAGCAGCGCCGGGATCGGCGGCTGGGATGGTTCGAAAAAATCCAGGAAATACTGTTGCATGTCGTGCACGAGTAATACGGCACGGCGCGGGTCCAAGCGCCAGTTCGCTTTTCCGCTGGGCAGTTGTTTTGGAAGGTCGTATGGCGGGATGCGGGGTATGCTCATGTCGGTGTTCGTGTCAGGTTAAGCGCCAGCGCCCGCAGCTGCGGTTTCGCAATTTTGCCTGGCGCGGTAAGCGGTAAGCGGTCGATGAATTCGATTCGGTCGGGAATTTTATGTGCGGCCAGTCCGCAATGATCGCGTAAGTACAATTTCAGCCCTAGCGCGATTCGCGCCGGCGCTTCGTCCGAATCCGGCTCGGCCAATTCGACGAAGGCGCAACTGCGTTCGCCCAGACGTTCGTCCGGTATAGCCACCAGCGCCGCGTTGCGTACGCGCGGATGGCTGAGCAAATGCTGCTCCACTTCTGCGGCGGCAATCTTTTCGCCCGCGCGGTTGATTTGATCTTTGCTCCGGCCCATCACCTGTAAACTGCCATCGGCGCGGCGCCTGACCAAATCGCCGGTACGATAAAAACCGTCCACGGTAAATGCCTTGCGGTTATGCTCGTCGGCGCGCCAATAGCCTCGAATGGTATAGGGACCGCGGGTCAGCAGATGGCCGGTCTCGCCGTCGGCCAGCACTCGGTCCTCGTCGTCGACTATGCGGATCTCGTCGCCGGGCGACATAGGCCGGCCCTGGGTTTCCAGAACCACATCGGGATCGTCGTCCAGCCGAGTGTAAGTGACCAAACCCTCGGCCATGCCAAATACCTGCTGCAGTGCGCAACCGAACACCGGTTTAATGCGGGCGGCGACTTCCGCTGCCAGACTGGCGCCGCCCACCTGGACCAGGCGCAGACTGCCAAGCGGCGGACGCAGACTTGTAGCGCGCTCCAGCCACGCCAAAAGCAGCGACGGCACCAATGCTAAATGGCTGACCGCTTCGGCGGCGATCAGCGTAAAAGCTGCGTCCGGCTCGGGTCGAGTCAACAACACGATGCGGCCACCGGAATATAAGGTGCCCAGCGTGCCGGGCGAACTTAACGGAAAGTTGTGTGCGACAGGCAAGGCCGCCAGATACACGGTAGCGGCGTCGAAACCGCAAATATCCACACTGGTCCTGACACTGTAAAGATAATCGTCGTGCGTGCGCGGAATCAGCTTGGGTGTTCCGGTACTGCCGCCGGAAAGTTGTAACAGCGCTACCGCTGCTGGGTCCTGGTCCGGCAGCGCCAACGGCTTCACATAAAGGCTTTGCAAAGGTACGAATTCCTCCGCCGCGCCAGCCACGATCACGTGGCGCAAACACGGTGCCAATGCCAGTGTTTCCCGCGCTAGCAAGCGGTAATCGTATCCGTCGTGGCGATCCGGTATCACGTAGGCGGCGGCTTCGGCCAGCTGGCAGAACGCGGCGATTTCGGCGCGACGATGCCCAGGCAGCGCCAGCACCGGGATCAGACCGAGGCGAAAACAGCCAAAACACACCGCAAAAAACTCGGCGATGTTGGGTAATTGCACCACTACACGTTCGCCGGTGCGCAAACCCAATTGCGCAAACCCGGTCGCCAACTGATCGGCCCGTTCGTCGAGCTCGCGGTACGACCAGCGCCGCGCGCCGCAGACCAATGCGATACGTTCACCGTAGCGCTGCGCCGATTCGCGTAACAAAGCGCCCAAGGTTTGGTTTTGCCACCAACCCTGTTCGCGATAGGACCTGACCAACTCGTCCGGCCACGGCGTGAAATCGGATGCCGTCATACGCCATCCCCCTGCAGTGCGTCCAGCAAGGTGCGAAATTTGGCCGAGGTTTCGGCCACTTCCCGCCAAGGTTCGGAATCCGCGACGATGCCGGCGCCGGCGAATAGCTTGGCGCGATTGGCTTCGATTTCCGCGCAACGTATCGTCACTGCCCATTCACCGTCGCCGTTGGCGTCGCACCAGCCCACCAGGCCGGTGAACAGGCCGCGATCAAAGTCTTCCAATTGCTCAATGGCTTGGCGAGCCAGATCGCGTGGTTCGCCGCATACGGCCGGTGTCGGGTGCAAGGCTAGGGCCAAGTCAAAGGAGCTGGGGGCATAGTGGCTTAATTCTCCGCAGATCCGAGTGGAAAGATGCCAGACGCGGGGCGTCGCAATCAACTCCGGAACCGGCGGCACCTCTAGGGTGCGGCAATAGGGCCGCAAGGTGTCCGCTACGGCAGCCACCACTAGCGCGTGTTCGTGGCGGTCCTTGGCAGAGTGCAACAAGCGGCGGGATCGCGCCAGATCCTCGCCAGGGTCGATGCTGCGCGGTTCGGTACCGGCAATTGGATTGGCCAATACCTGTGTGCCTTTGCGCCGCAACAATAGTTCAGGACTGGCACCTATCAAGCGGCGGACACCTCCCGATACAGTGGGCAAATCGACGGCAAAGGTGTAACCGGCTGCATTGCGCGCCGCCAGATTGCGTAACACGCCGGCCTGATCGACATCGCTCTCGCCCACCACTTCCAGCATTCGGGACAGCACGACTTTTTTTAAGGCCGATTGCCGTATCAAGTCCAACGCTTGTTGCACCTGTTGGGCATAGACCGCCGGTGTTGGCCGCTCTTGAGTTACAGAATTGCGTATGGTCGGTTTCGTCCTGGCTATTGCGTGGCGCGTGAGGCGGTCCGCCGTTGCCATTTGCTGGGGAATAAACAATATCGGATCGGCTTCGGGAGCAAACGGCAGTGCGCCCACCGCAATAGCCGGCGTATCGTCTTTTTGCCCAACATCGGTGAGCAAACGTTGCAGAGCGTCGGCTGTTGGCTCTCCGGGACGGCGGCTTAGACGAGCTCGGATGCCGCTACCAAGTAGGGTACGCTCGGGAGAGTCCAAGAAAAAACTGGAGCCGGCGCCATAGCGATGCAGCAGCTCAATTGCCGTGGGCTGCTCGTTGCCCATCCGTTCGGTGGTGGCGGTGTTTACGGAAAATAACTGACTCGTGTCGGTATACATAGGGGTTCAGAACTCCAGTCTGGTTGAAACTAGTACGCTACGGCCGGGATTTTGCAGCGGCGTAATGAATCCGACTGCGGTACCGGCGGTGTAGCGATCGGTATAGTCTTCATCGGTGAGATTGTTGACTTCGGCGCGCAGCGTCAGGCCGCGGTAAAAATTCGGCTGCCATTGGGCAAATACGTTGTAGGTGTGATAGCCGTTGAGATCGCGATTACCCGAATCCTGTGCGAAGCGGTACTTCAGGGCGATTTCCGAACTTACCCCGGTTTTTATCCCTAGTTCCGGCCACGCATAGGCGGCGTGCAGCTTGATGATTTCGCCGACGGGCGAGCCTAAGTAGAACGCCAGTGTGCCGAGTTGAGAATGATCGTAGCTGACTTCGGTATTGGTGTAATGCGCGCCGAAATCGGCATTTGCGCGTTGATAGCCCACGCCTAGATTCAAGCCTTCGGTTTTGACTGCCGGGCCGTTAACCCGGACGAAACTGTCGTCGCCCTCTTGATACGCCGGCGTATTTTGGATTCGGGTCGAAAACACTTCGCCCTCAAACTTGACGCTTGCCAAGCGGTAACTGAGCCCGGCCTTGGCGTTGGTGGAGCGTTGCGCCGCAAGATCGGCGGAATAAGCCGAATACGGCATGGTGTGGAAGAGTGCTGCTTCGGCCAGTTGGATGCCGCCGAAGACATAGGAATAACTGCCGTTCAGCGTCAAGTCCGGCAAGGGTGTGATGCCGATAGACACGTTGGGGCTGGCACCGGTATTGTCGAACAGTTTCCGGTCTACCGATTCGAATTCTTGAGAATCAAGACGGACGCCGCCGGAAAATTTAAGCAAGTCGGCTGGCTCACCGCGTAATTGCGCGAATCCGCCTAAATTTCGGGCTGTTTCGGTCATCGAAGCATCGCGAAAGTTATCGGTTAGCGCCCGATCCTGATAAAAATCCATGCCGGCGCTGAGTTCGCCCAACGGCGTTTTGACGCGGTTCAACGCCGTCGCCCCGACGCTTTCGATGGTGGAATCGAAATAGCCGGGACGAAATCCGCCGTTCCGATTCGGTCGGGAAAGCGAGGTATCGTTATAGTAAAAACGTACCTCCGGATCGTAAAACTTGCTCGGCTGCCGGGTGCTGTACTTGAAGTTGGCGGTATTGCGGTTGAAGATATTTTCCGACAATAAGGTCTGACCACGCACTGCGGCGAAATTGGCGCGGAACGGTCGAATTTCGTCGTCCGAAAGATGCTGAGCCGAGGCCTCGAAACGGTGTCCACCCTCCGCGGTGTAGGCTAGTTTTCCCAAAGCGCTCAACAGATTGGTGCCGGTGCCCTGGACTGGATCACCATTGCCGGCATCGTAGTTGCCGCCTTCGGCGTGCGAGGCATAGCCCATGGCTTCGACATCGCGATAACGCCCGTAGGCAGCGCCGGATTTGGTAAAGGTGTCTAGGTTGCTGGCGAAGCCGCCGCTTAAAAACGCACCGTAATCCCGTCCGGGCTGCAACATGTCATCGACGTCTTTGGTTTCGTAGCGCAAAGAGCCACCTAGCGCGCCGGGGCCGGCGTCCGCCGCTGCTACGCCGGCATCCACGCTGACCGCTTTTAGCACGCCGGGGTCGATCAGCAGGTTGGCGTTGTGATGCCATATATTGTTGACCTGCCGGGCACCGTCGATCTGTACGTTGAGATTGGTTTCCTCGATGCCGTTGACAAACACCTTTTGAGAAGTCGCGGTAGGGCCGCCGACGCCGACCGAGATATTTTTTTCGAATACATCCTTGATCGACGTCGAGGGTGTGTCTTCCACCGTTTCGGTGTCTTTATCAGTTTTGACCGCTTTACCGGTCACGTTAATCGTGTCCATGACGACAGTTTTATCCGTGTCCGCTTCATTTGAGCCAGCCACCGAGTATTCGGTTGCCGCGAGTAAAAAGAAAGTTAAGGGGAGGGTAAGTTTCGAACCGACAGGGGAGCTGGTTTTCATGATTGGTCTTCAAATAAGAATGATTTACATTAACATTAGTGGCTGCTATTATCCGACTCAAAGCAAATACGTGCGTTTGCGGGGGAACCGGATTCCTTTGCGGGCCGCGCAGATGAAGGCTTGGAACATCATTCATGAATCACTCGGGCAGAATCCTATGAATCGGCTATCAACTATCACCTCATCCAAGATCGATTGCTCGGCCCTGTCGCGACCGGGTCTAAGCACCCCTGGAGGTGCGGCTGTATCCTTGGCTCCCAGCGGCTCCCCCATAGTAAGTGGTCGGCTGCGGGAGTTTCAGCTGCAGCCGGATTTGTCGCTTTACGCCTCAGATGTGCGAGACGAACTCGATATGGAAGTGACGGGAATGTTGCAGCCGGGGTTGTTGATCGTGTTGCCGCTAGCTGGCGAAGCGGATGTAAGCTACGGCGATCAACGTTTTCTGCTAGGCGCAGGCGGCGATCGTCGCGGACTGGTCGTCGCTTTAAGTCGGCGCGAGTGCTTTTCCCGTCAGTTGCGGCGCGGCGCCCGGCGGAAGGTGGTGAGTTTGGCATTCGGTACCCGTTGGCTGGCCGAGCACGAACACGTACTATCCGCACACCCGGGGCTGAACCACTTGCGCGGTACCCATCTGGCGGCACAACAGTGGCGATTGTCTGCGCGCTTGCGGACTTTGGCGGCTAGCGTGTTCGAATTGTGCGCCTCCGGCACACCGCTGATGAGCCTATGCTTGGAAAGTCGCTGCTTGGATATCGCCGCCGAGTCTTTGGCGGCGCTGACGGACGGCCACCGGGAGCCGGAGTGCGTGCTTAGGCCGCGCGAACGGCGGCGATTGGCCGAATTTTGCGCCTTTCTCGATAGCGGAGAAGGCGACGGCTGGTCGATGCAGGCCTTGGCCGAGCGCATCGGCATGAGTCCCAGTACCCTGCAGCGCTACTTTCGCCAATACACCGGTAGTAGTGTGTTCGCGTATCAGCGTCGCCGGCTGCTGGAAAATGCGCGCCACGCATTGGAATGCGACGGTGTCAGCGTCAGCGAAGCGGCGCATTTGGCCGGTTACACCAACGCCGGCAATTTCGCAACGGCTTTCCGGCGCCAATTTGGCACTCCCCCCGGCAGCTTGCGCGCTCGTTGTTAAGCTATCTTTGCAAAAAATGCATGCTGTTTTGCCAGCCGTTCAATCCACGGCCCCGCGTCCCAGTTAGCCCGTGGCCGACCGTATAATCCCACGTCAGCTTAACCACTCGATTTTTTGCATGACGACCCTTAGTACGCATCGTAGCCGATTTACCCGCGTTCCTCAGCGCTTAACTGTACGGGAAACACTCAGATTAGGCCCGCGTTTACGCCGAATCCGTTTTCATGGCGAGGCCTTGCAAGACATCGTTCATGCTGGGCCAGGCGCGCATCTCAAATTGCTGCTACCTGTTTCAGGCGCGAACTCGACCGGCGACGCGCAGTGGCCGGACGGCTTCCGGTCCGTAGCGCGTGCCTATAGCCTGCGCCGCGTCGATTTTGCCGAGAATTTGCTCGATGTCGATTTCGTGCTGCACGGCGACGAGGGTCCCGGTTCGCGCTGGGCCATCCGTGCCGCAATCGGCGACATTATTGGTCTTGCCGGCGTGGGCGGTCCCCCGTTGTCGAGTGCCGCGGCCGATTTTCATTTGTTGGCCGGCGATTTAACCGCCCTGCCGGCTATCGCGGCGGTGCTGGAAACCCTACCGGCCACGGCAATCGGAGCGGCCTTGATCGAAGTGCCTGACGCGGCGGATCAACTGGTGTTGCAGCATCCGCCGGGCGTGCAGTTGCACTGGCTGCATGCGCGCGCTTCGAGCCAGTTGACGGGCGCCGTCCGCCAAATCCGTTGGCTGGCGGAGGCAAGGGTATTCGCGACGATAGCCGGCGAGAGTGCATCTGTGCTCGCCATTCGCCAATACCTGCTGCGCGAACGAGGTTTATCCCCCGCGTCTCTTTATACAGTGCCCTATTGGTGTCGGGGGTGGAGTGAAGAGGATTACCACGACGAGCGGCACCGCTGCATGGATGGGAATACATGAAAAGACGTATGTTTAGGGTAAGGATTGTGCTGATATTACTATTAGCAGCATGCGATGGCCCGCCGCCGGCTACGCCGGAACAGGGGGCTCGTGAGTTAATCGATGCCATCGGCCGACCGGTAAGCGTGCCACAAGCGGCGCAACGTGTGGTGGCATTGAGCGAGTTGGATTTGGACGCCGCGCTGGCGCTTGGTCTGCGGCCCGTCGGTGCCAGCAACGGTCGCGGCAGCCAGCACCCGCCGCGCTATTTGGGCGAACGGGTGAATGGGATAGACAGCGTAGGTGATTTCGCCCAGCCGTCTTTGGACCGCATCGTCGCGCTACGCCCGGATTTAATCTTGGCCGGCGGTCAGAGCGATCCCGCATTCCTGGAGCAATTACGCGCGATTGCGCCGACCGTAGTCAGCTTTTATCCTGGTGAACACTGGCAAGACAGCGTGAGGCGTATTGCGGATGCGGTGGGTCGGCAGCAGGCCGGCTCGCAAGTACTCGAAGAGTATCGTACGCTGACTGCCCGCCTGCGAGAGCAGCTGAAAGCGCACTGGGGTGAATCGGTGAGCATTGTTAGACTTACGCCTAACGGCCCCATGTATATGCTGGGCGATGCGTTTGCCGGGCGGGTTCTGACAGATTTGGGTTTGACTCGGCCTCCTGCCCAACGTCAACCCGGTGCCGGACATGGAGCGCCGTTAAGCAGGGAAGTATTGGCCGACATCGACGGCGATTGGTTGTTCATCGGTAATTTTGCACCGGATCCGCGCGGCGTCGCTGCCTTGCGAGACGAACCGGCTTTTGCGGAATTGCGGGCAGCGCGGCTGCATCGAGTGCGCGAAGTGGATGCGGCTTTATGGACGGTCATCGGTGGTCCGCTGGCTGCCAAAACGCTCCTTGAAGATGTGGTATCGGCATTTGACGCGATGGAGAGCGGATCGTGAAGGCGCCTAAAGCCGCCCTTTTAGGTGTTCTGTTGCCACTTTCCGTGCTGTTGTTGGCCTTCGCATCGTTAAGCTTTGGGGCAGGTGGTGTCGGCTGGCAAGACAGTCTGCATTGGCTGCTACGGGCGTCCGGCGACGCCCATGTCGATCTGGTACTGGGCGAATTGCGGCTGCCCCGCCTACTCAAGGCCTTGGCCCTGGGTGCGGCATTGGGCGCAGCCGGGGTTTTGTTGCAGACCGTTACGCGCAATCCACTCGCTGAAACCGGATTGTTGGGTGTCAACAGTGGCGCCGCACTTGGAGTGGCACTCGGTATCGCTTGGTTTGCTGGGCAAAGTCCTGGTGCGCAGATCGGCTGGGCATTGGGTGGGGCAAGCTTGGGCAGTCTTTTGATCTTGCTGTTGGCGCGTGCCGGCGGCGGCCAGTCATCGCCTTTACGGCTGGTGTTGGCCGGATTGGCGCTCACCGCCACCTGCCATAGTCTGACGGCGTGGCTGGCCTTGGTCAGCACCGCCAATCTGGATCGTTATCGGTTTTGGTTGCTGGGTTCCTTAGCCCATCCGCATGCCGGCTTACTTTGGCCCGGCCTAGTGCTGATAAGCGTCGGTTTGACGGCGGCCATGGCGCTGGTGCGCCCGTTATCGGCGCTGACCTTGGGCGATGATCTGGCGCGCGCGCTGGGTCAGAGACCCGCTCCGGCTAGGGTGGGGGCGGTGGTGGTCGTGGCACTGTTGACCGGCACAAGCGTAGCACTTGCTGGCCCTATTCCGTTTTTGGGATTAATCGCCCCGTATTGCGCCAGAACGCTGGCTGGAGTGACGATCGCCTCCCAACTTCCCTATTCTATTTTGCTGGGGTCCGCGCTGATGCTGTCGGCTGATTTAAGCTCGCGCTTGTTGCTTGCCCCGTTCGAAGCGCCAGTTAGCGCCGTATTGGCCGGCATCGGCGCGCCCTTGCTGATCTGGATGGTAAATCGCGACGCCACACTGGGCTTAATGCCGGCCGGAAGTGAGCGATGACCAAGGCTGCTCGCCGCCTAGCGCCCATACCGCTATTGCTGGTGCTGGCGTATGCCGCGCTGGTTGCCGGCACGCCACGCTTGTCGGCATCGCAAGTGTATGCCGGCTTGTTTGGCCCAGGGTCCGACTGGCTGTTCACGCTGGTCACGCAATTTCGCTTGCCGCGCTTATGTGCGGCACTCGTGGTTGGCATCGGGCTCGGCGCCGCCGGCGCCCTATTGCAAAACTTGACGCGCAATCGCTTGGCCAGTCCCGATGTTTTGGGAATCAACGATGGTGCGTTACTGGCGTTGGCCCTGAGTTTGATGCTAAACCCGTCCGGTTTGTTGGCCCCGTGGTGGTGTGCGGTGGCGGGTGCGCTGATCACCGCTGTATTCACCTTGCTGGCCGCCGGCGGCGTGGGTACGCGCGGTTACCGGGTCCTCGTGGTCGGGCTGGGCATTGCCAGTTTACTGCGCGCCGGCTTTGACATTGCCTTGGCGACATTGTCCATCTTCCATGCCACCGGTCTGTATGCGTTTAGTGTCGGAAGTTTAGCCGGGCGCGCCTGGCCTGTGGTCAAGGTGGCTTCGGCGCTGCTCGGCATCTTGCTGACTGCCTGTTGGGTCATCTCCCGCGCTTTGGTGCTGTTATGTCTGCACGACGACAGTATTCGCGGTTTGGGGGTCAATTTAGGTCAGCTGCGCTTTACCGTGCTGATGCTGGCCGCTGCGCTGGCGGGCGTCGCGGTGGGCGTCGGCGGGCCTATTGGTTTCGTCGCGCTCGCCGCGCCGATGCTGGCACAGCGGTTGTCGCCGGACGGCGGCATACCGGTATGGTGTTCCGCCAGTATCGGCGCGGTACTGGTCACAGCCGCAGACTTGCTTGGGCGCATAGCGGCCGCGCCGGTCGAAGTGCCCGTCGGCGTCGTATCCGGTTTTTTGGGTGGTCCTTTTTTATTGTGGTTGTTGATGCGGCCGAAAGCTTATGGAGCCGGGTAATGTTGGAGTTTCGGGTTGACCAAGTAATCGCCGGCTATGGTGCGGAACCCGTATTGCGCGACCTCAGCCTGCAAATTCCGGCCGGACGGGTGACCGCCATTGTCGGCGCCAACGGCTGCGGCAAGAGCACCTTGCTGCGTTGCCTGGCTCGTCTGCATCAAGCCGATTCAGGATGTATCCAGCTGGGCGAAGACGATTTGCGACTATTCTCGACCGCCGACTTGGCACGTAGCGTGGGTTTTTTACCGCAGTTTCCGCAAGCGCCGGTCGGACTGAGGGTAAACGATTTGCTAGCGTTGGCACGCCACCCGCATCGGCATTGGATGGCGAGCTGGTCTGCGGAAGACGAGGCCGCCCGTTGCGAAGCCTTGCGTCTTACCGATCTGACGGAATTGGCTGGACAGCCGTTGGACAAGCTTTCCGGCGGGCAGCGGCAACGCGCGTGGATAGCGATGATGCTGACGCAGTCCACGCCGGTCCTGCTGCTGGATGAACCCGGCAGTATGCTTGATCCCGGGCACCAGCTGGAATTGATCGCCTTGTTGCGGGCGTTGGCGGATGCCGGTCGCACCGTGGTGGTGGTAATGCACGACCTAATTGCCGCGCGCCATGCGGATTGGTTGGTGGCCTTGGATAACGGCCGACTAGCGGCCCGCGGTTCCCCGGTGGATGTATTGAATCCGGTTTTATTGCGGCAGCTTTACGGCATCGATAGCCATATCCTGACCGCACCCGACGGTACACCTGTCGTCGTGCCGGTAAGACAAGCCGATTTGCCGTTGCCGCAAGCGCAGCCTTTGCCAGTGAGCATGGCTTCGGTCGGTCCGTTCGCCGAAGTGTCGGCTAGCGTGGCGGAGCGTCGTTTAGTGCTGTTGTTTGCGGTACTTCAATTCACCCTTTTACTTGATTATATGGTGCTGATGCCGCTGGGCGCGGCGCTGATGCGCGACTTCGACATGGGTCCGGCGCGCTTCGGATCCCTGGTTGGTGTCTATACGCTGGCCTCGGCGCTGACCAGTCTGCTCGGTGGTCGATGGATTGATCGCGGCGACCGCAAGCGCACCTTGTTGGCCTTGTACGCCGGATTTGTGGTCGCCACGCTGGCTTGTGGTTTTGCGGGGCAATTCGGCGAATTACTGGTCGCGCGGGCGTTGGCGGGTGCTTGCGCCGGGTTGATGAACGCAACCATGATGGCGATGATAGCCGACAGCATCGAGCCCGAGCGCCGTGGCCAGGCCATCGGTACCATTATGTCGGCCTTCGGCGTGTGTGCCGTGATCGGTGTGCCCTCCGGCCTGGGATTGGCGGCGTTGGGCGGCTGGCGAATTCCTTTTTTAGCGGTTGCGGCACTGTCTGCCTTGTGGTGGCTAAGATTGTACCGGGCCTTACCCCGAGCACCCGTTAGCGTCGGCGCCGGGCGCGGGAGTTTGCGTTCGCCGGCACTGGCCTTGGGTTGGGTGTTGAGCTTTTGCATCGTTTTTGCCGGTTTTCTGATCGTGCCTTATCTGGGCGCGCACTTGAACGGCACATTGGGTGTTGATTTACGTGATTTGTCCTGGATTTATCTTTGCGCCGGATTGGCGACTTTCGTAGTGGCGCGAGCTATTGGCCGTGCGGTGGATCGTTTTGGTTCCGCCGGGATTCTGGCTGTATTGATGGTCGCCAGCATCATTCCGCATCTGTGGTTGACTCAGTTACAACCGGGGCCATTATGGCAAACGACGGCGGTGTTTGTGTTGTTTATGGCTTTAACCTCCACTCGGTCTATTCCGGCCTCGGTTTGGCTGATTGGCAGAGTGCCGCCACCGTTGCGGGGACGCTACATGGCGGTGAATACCGCGAGCACCGAGGCCGCATCCGGTTTAGCAGCCGGGTGCGCGGGCTGGATGACCGGCGGGGATGGCGCCGTATTGCAGCATTTTGATCGCGTCGGCTGGCTGGCGGCAGGTGTCACCTGCGTGAGCTTGTGCTTGCTGGCCGGCTTACACCGTTTCGGCGCGTCGCAGGGGGCATCGACAACCAAGGCGGATCGTCTTACGCCGGTTGCCTCGGCCGAATCATGAAATCGGCAAGACAGTCGTCACCTAGCGCCGGATTCGGTCCGCGCCCCGGTATTGCATTGGTAAGCGGTGCCGCGCGCGGCATCGGCCAGGCGGTAGCCGCTGTGTTGGCCGGCGAGGGCTTGACCGTGGTTGCGGCCGACATCGACGCCGACGCCTTGTGTAAGGTTTACGAGTCGATGCCGGGGCTATATCCGCTGGCGCTGGATTTACGCGACCGCGCCGGCATCGAGGCCGCGATCGCCGGCGTGGAAGCGGAAATCGGTGAAATCGACTATCTGGTGAATGTCGCCGGCGTGCTGCTTCCCGGTCATGGAGTGGATGCCAGTGACGAGGACTGGCTGGAAAGCTTTGCCGTAAACTGTCATGGTGTATTTGCGCTAAGCCGCGCGGTAGCTCGTCGGATGCGCGAGCGGCGGCGCGGGGCTATCGTGACGGTTGGTTCCAATGCTGCATCGACGCCGCGGACCGGTATGGCGGCCTACGCTGCATCCAAGGCAGCCGCCGCCCAATTCACCCGTTGTTTGGGCTTGGAACTGGCGGAATACGGCATTCGTTGCAATCTGGTGTCGCCGGGCTCGACCGAAACCGACATGCAGCGCCGCTTCTGGCGCGCTGGTGCCGGTAGCGCCGCGCAAGTCATTGAGGGCTCCTTGGCGCAACATCGGCTGGGCATTCCGCTCGGCAAACTGGCCCAACCGGACGATATAGCTCACGCTGTGGCATTTCTGTTGTCGGATCGGGCCGGACATATCACCCTTCAGGATTTAGTGATTGATGGTGGGGCGACGTTAGGTTAACGGCAAAATAGTCCGCGTGTGGTCACGATGAATTGCCCGTAAGAAGTTTGGAAATCGAGCGGTTCGTCTGCGCGCAAAGTGGTATGGCGGTCCCGACGCTGATGGCTACGAATGTCCGATATGAGCGAAGCTGTTTAACCTAAATATAAACCGAGAAAATGACGCCGGTGGTGTGCAATGCGATCTTCGCCGCCACCGGCGTGCGGGTTAGGCAGTTGCCGCTATTGCGTACCGATTTGAGCTGGAGTTGATATGGCTTACAATCGCCGGCAGACCCGCAAGCGAGTAAATCATGGCCAATAACATCAATCATCTGCTCGAAGCCTATAGGCAATTGCAACGCGACCGGCAGGATAGTGTGCTGGCGACCATCATCGAAACCTTTGGCTCGACCTACCAAAAGGCCGGGGCGCGGATGTTGATTACCCAAACCGGGGAGTTGGTCGGTTTGCTGGGCGGCGGTTGTTTCGAACGGGATTTGGTGGAGCAGGCCGGATCGGTGTTCGAAACCGGCCATGCCAAAACCGTATTTTACGATATGCGTTCCGGGGAAGACGCGATTTGGGGTTTGGGCCTGGGTTGTAACGGCGCGGTTAGGGTGTTGCTGCAATTATTAAAAGCCGAGCAGGGTTTCAGTCCATTGAGTCAGTTGCTGGAAGCCGCCGAAGCTCAAGCGCATGGGGTATTGGTTACGGTGTTCGAGTCCGAGCATGCGGATTTCCCGGCAGGGCGCAGCCAGTTTTTGCCTGCGGCCATCGTCGGCGAGCAGCCAATTTTACCTAGCGCGCCGTTTCCCTTTGCCACGGCGGCGCTGCAAACGGCTTTGCAGCAAAAACCGCGCATCGAAACTCATCCGCTTGACGGCCTGGACATCAAAGTCTTTTACGATCCGGTGCAACCGCCTTGGCAGTTGCTGATATTCGGTGCCGGTGCCGACGCGATACCGCTGGTGAATTGCGCCAAATCCCTGGGGTGGCGCGTGACCTTAGTCGATCACCGGCCCGCGCATATCAAACCAGAGCGTTTTCCTTTAGCCGATCAATTATTGCATCTGATACCGGATCAGGTCGCGTCCCAACTGGATTTAAATCGCTTCAATGCCATTATGCTGATGACCCATAACGTCGAATACGACCAACGCTACTTGCAAGCCATCGTCCAGTGTCGGGCGGCGTTTATCGGTCTGCTGGGTCCGGCGCATCGCAAACAACGATTACTGCAAAGCCTGGGCGACGATGCCGCGCTGATAGCCGAACGGGTATTCGGCCCGGTCGGTTTGGACATCGGCGCGCAAACCCCGGAAGAGATTGCCTTGTCCATCGTGGCCGGCATTCAGGCCCTGCTTAACGGCCGTAGCGGCTTGCAACTGGGGAAAGAGCCGGTTGCGATCAAACATGCTTGCAGCCCTGGATAATGTGCATGCCGGCGACTGAGAATGCCTCAGCGCTGAGCGTGTACAAATTACGGGAATGATTTATTGCGGCTTTTTGCCGATAAATAGGGGCTATTTTCTAAGAATCCCCCTTTTCAGAAGCCGGTGTTGGCTAGTTTTCTTGCCATGCATAACGGTGTGGCTTAGGTAAGGCGCTGTTATTACCTTTTTTAGCCTTGCATGGATTGGAAGTCACCGGCTTTAGCCGGTGACTGTGGGCTGAAATTTAAACCGCGTTAGGGTGCCAAATACGCTTCGAAAGGCTGTATCGGTGATGAATTGCCTTGGGCGCCAACCGCGTCAATGGTCAGAAATTCATCTTTACCCAGAACGGCTCCCAGCGGATTACCGCCGCTTACTGTCTGCTCCACGCCAACGTGGCCGTGGGGTATTTTGATTTCGGGGTGATCAAAGGGGGCTTTTTCGTAGCGGACTCTGTCATCGGTCAAGGTTTTCAGGAAGGCGATCAGGTCGGCGCGGTTTTGCGCATCCAGTTGTAGATTGGGCTGCGGAAATACCCGAGTAACTTGTTTGCTGTCGTAGGCAAAATTTCCGCCTCGCGAATAAAATTCGATCGCTTGTTCCAGGGTGGCCATGCTGCCGTTGTGCATGTATGGTCCGGTTAACTCGATATTGCGTAGCGAGGGGATTTTAAATGTCGAGTCGACAGACGCTACCATTTTCCGGGTATTGGGCTTGTTCAACTCCGCTAAGGCGGCAGCGGTCGTGGGCAAAAAGGCATTGTTTGCGGGCAGGAAACAGTTCTCCGTGCTTTGTGGCTGGGGTCTTATGCCGTCGGTGATGGTAAACAAGCTCGGCAGTGAATAAGGCAGTTTGATATTTAGGGCAAGGGCTTCCTGAAAATCGCACGCTCTCACTTTAGTGACATCTTCATCCAGTGCAGCGGCATTATTGCCCGCCAAATGTTGTAAATATTGTCGGCTGAACGATAGCGGGTTGCCAAAGTCGTCGACGCCGCCTGCGCCAATATCGGCCGTTTCTTCGGTGACGCCTGTGGAAGAAAAGCCGGTATCGAAAAATGCGGTGACTGGGGTGTTTTTGATAAGCAATGGTATGCGATTGACCACATTGGTGGATGCGCTGATGAAGAAAGTCGGTTCACCGAAGGCTTCCGGATGGGTTTTGGCAATGGCCGCATTGGCGTTGATCGACGCCGCGCTGAAGTTGGGTCCTAAATGGCAGAGCGCGCACTGATTTTTTCGGAATTGTTTTAAGCCGTTCAATTCCGACGCGCTGAGTTCTATGGGTTGATTGCCAGTGTCGCGGGCGCTGTTGTCGAAGGGCGATTCGTCCGAAATCAATGTGCTTTCATAGAGTTGGATGGCCAGGCCAAAGAACATGCCAAAGTTGGCTTCGGTTTGATTATAGGGCGCAAACCCTTTGGGGGCCGGAATTGGCGGGTTACCGCTGTACGACCAGTATTTGGGATTGAATGCCTGCATGATCAGCAGCTTATACAGAGTGTTCGTGCCGGGTTTGCTATTGAGGCTGTAAGGTCCCAATACACTGTCTTCAGGATGTACTTTTTGGTTTTGCAACGGGCGGCGTAACAGCAGCTTTCTACCGAGTTCCATCAAGGTCCGGTTGCGGCAGGCCATTTCGGTAGTGTTTTGTGGCGGAGCTACCGCTAATGACGCCAGCGAGGAATTGATTAAATGCAGGCGCTGCTTAATTAGCGTCGTGGCGTTCTGTTTTACCCAGACGCCGGCGTCGGGATCTCGGTCGCCCCAAGGGCTGCTGCCGTTAAACACATTGTTGGCGCGGCCGTCCCAAAAATTGCGATGATTAAACACCGCATTGATCACGCTGGGCGCATTGCGCGGCGTGACTTTGCGGGTGCCGACCGCGCCGGCATGAAACAGGCTGTCCACGCTGCGGCTGCAGGTGTCGTTAGGCGCTGTGTAGCGGTCCACGGCTCTGAATTCACCACCGAAAGTACCGGACGAGCCGACTACATTGTCGGTGTTGTAGAGGACCGCAGAATGTTCTTGGAATGGATCTTCCCGTTGATGTAGCGGAAAGTCGCCAATGCTGAGGGTGTGATTGGGTCCCAACGATGCACCCGTCATGGCATTGCTGAATGTTTGATCGCTTAAAGGGCTGGATTGGCCGCCCGGAGCAAGCTGATTTTTTACTCTGCCGTCGGCGCCGGCGTGGAAGTGGCAGGACGCACAGGCCATGCCGTCGCTACCCACGTTAGTGTCCCAGAACAGCGCTTTGCCCAAGGCAATCGCGGCATTCTTGTTGACGACAATAGGGTCCGGGCCGTCCAGTAGTCCGGGAACAGGCGGAACGGGCAAATGCTTCAGGCTTATCGGCATGGGCCCTAGTGCCAATTCGACCGCGGCGGCGCTGAAACTGAGCAGTACACCTCCGGCTAAAACAATCGCTAATTGGCTATGACGAAACAATGTCATGGTGAAACTCCACTGAGAAATGGTTGGTTGGCAACAAATACGGCCAAAACGCCCGCATCAGCGGGCTCAAGCTATAAAAAAGGCCGATAAACCACACAGCGTAATTTATCGGCCATCCTTATTCCTTTGGCGAAGTCCCTCGCCAAGCTTCCTTTTTTTATAGGAACATCGGCTTATGTGCTGGGTGTTGGCTTACGCTTTAGCGTTGCGTTTGCCTCTGCCTATAAAGCCGGCCAGTGCCGTGCCGAACAGCCAGACAGCGGAGGGTACTGGCACCGCCGCCGGTGTGTAGGTAGAAGGGGCGGCCGACGCGGAAATGTTCAAAGAGATGCCGGCACTGCTTCCGAGGACGTCTGCACCGCCGACGAACACGGCATACCAGCCAGCTTGCAAGTCGTTCAGTGTCAAGGTCGCGAATCTTTTGGTGTTGGCAAAAGCAGGGTTGCCGGTGACGCCTATAGTGCCGGATACGCCGGTTTCATACAGATTGTCGATACTGACATCGTGGGCGCCGGAGTCGATGACGCCGCCGAAAGAGTTAACGTAGTTTTTGCTTGAGGAACTGACGTAGCCCAGGGTTTCGACAATGCCGTCCGCGCCGGTTGCCCACATAATGCCTGGATCGCCGGCTTGGCCGACCGAGTTAAATTTGTGAATTTGGCCGGTTAGCTCAGCCGGTGTATCGACGCCGACCGTTTCACCCGAATAAGCCACATTGGTTCTGAAAATTGAAAAGGCCGGAAAGTTTGCGGCGGACGAACGCGCGTCGACAGTCACGGATTGGGCTGATGAGCTCAAATAGAAGTTGGTAAATGCACCTTGCATGCCCCAACCATCATTGGACAGAGACGGATTGCCCGCGAAGCCCAAATTGCTGGAATTAAAACTAGGGTTTGAGATGCTGGTGCCCAGCTCGAGAGTGTTATCGGCGCCTGACCAAGCCGCCGTCGCAGGTTGAGCAACGGCAAGGGTTAGCGCGGCGGACGATAGGGTGATTTTAAAAATAGTTTGTAAATCGATGTTCATTTTTGAGTGTCTCCAATATCTACCACATCGTTGTTTACGATTGTGGTAGATTTAAGTTGCTGTTTAATTTGGATTTGTCTGAGTATTTCGGGCCTGGCAGCCAAAAGATAGACATCTCCAAAGGGTTTAGACATGCATTGCGAGGGGTGAGTCGACAGCTGATGTCGGCTGACCTTTTCGCTCTTGTTTGCCGGGGTTACGCGGTGCGGCGTTTGCCTAATACACTGAATCCCATTAATGCAGAACCGAACAACCAAACGGCCCCTGGCACCGGCACTGCGCTAACACCCTCGCCGGTGATGGTCAAAGGCAGGCTGGCTCCGGTGACGTAGTCGGTGGCGGTCAGGGTAATTTGATAATCGAAATGATCCTGACCGGTGGCGCCCGTTATCGGGTTGACGCCGGTCGCACCGGTGATGGTGTCGCCCTTGTTGAAGCCCAGCACAGCTTCTTCGATGGTTAGAGAGTAATCGCCAAAAGCAATAATGTAATTGCCCACGTCCAATGCAGTAGCCAGGTAGGAGTCTCGGCTCAACAAGCTGCCATCGGCCCATCCGCCGGTATTGCCGGGTATGGTGTAAGCTGGGCTGTCGTCGCCGCTGACGATTTCGGTAGTCAGTGAGACTGTGTCCTGAAAAATGCGGAATTGGCTATCTGCCAGTGTCAGTTCGCCGTCGCCGTTTATATCGACATACGCGCCGGGATGCGCGCCCCAGCCCGCTGCGTAGCCTTCATTCGCCAGGACATCGATTATCACATTGGCAGCTGATGACAAGGAGAACGAGTAGAAATCGATTGTGGTGCCGGCGCCGTGAACCGGGTCGACGGTTTTATAGATGGTGCCGTTTACGGTCTCGGCTTGTACATTGCCGAGGCCTAAAAGTGAAATAGCAAGTGTTGCAGCGACCTTTTTCAAGGCAGGCGCATGTTTCGTGTTAACAGACATATTTCAATTCCTTTCATAGTAAGACGAAGATTTTTACCGGTAGGTTTTACCGGCGACATTCAATGTTTCGCAATTCCCTTTGCGAGTCGTTGCCTAACGCACCTGCGCCGGATGCCGCGATGTCAGCCTCTTACTTTCCGGTCCTTTGCGTACGGTAAGTGCTGGGCCGATGGCTTCCCGCGCAATTTGAACAGCCTTAAAACCGCTATGTATTTCAATATTCCTGAATTGATCACGCTACGCTATGGTTGCGAGAGAGACCGTCCAAAGAGTTTTAAATACCGGGCTTGCTTGCGTAGTGAGTTAAACAACGGGTTTAGCTAATCAGGTGATACAACAAACTATTCCTGACCAGTGAGCGAGCGCTATGGGTAGTTGTCGGTGTATGAATCTCGACCGGCTAGACCCTTCTCTTACCCGCTCATAAGAGGCAGCTCGACTATCTGAATCAGATCCGCAGCTTTCCGGCCCCGCCTTGCGACGAGTGTGGCGACTTGGTGGCTGCGCCCAGGTGGGTGCAGCACTATTTATAAAGCAAAACATGCGCCAAAATATATTTGAGCAAGGGTTGCTAGTGTTTTTCTATGGTTATGTTCATATAAAACAATGCGATAGGCTGTTTTGTTTGATAGGGTGGAGTAGTAATAAGTGTGGCGGTTTTCTGGGGTTTTAGATGGCTATAACGCTATGCAGAGTGTGTTATTTCGCGTATTGTGGGTTATATCCCTTATTTTTTTTAAGAGATTATGGCGGCAGCTTTGAGTTTGCGCCGTAAGGGTAAAAGTCATCAGTTTGGGTAGTGATATACCAAGCTGGGTGCTTAAAAATCAGGGTGCTGGAACGAACTCCGAAATAATAATCCAACATTCTCATGCGTATCATGACTTCGTCGGCAATCGACGACCGGCCTCGCCAGAGCTTTAGTCATCTGTCAATTGTCGATGAAAATCACTCAGCCCCAGAAAAAGGTTGATTCCTCTAATCGCCTTTGCCATCAGGTGGAGAAGGCTTTTTTGCATTTAAGGCGATGGCATGGCATAGCTACTGGTTAAGCTAAAAACATCGCTTGGTTCTTGGTAGCCTTGTAGTTACGCGGTATTGCGCTTTGGGCGGCTGTGTTATGACGACACTATCCAATATTTCCAACACAAAATTTTCAAACTTAAATTAAGATGCCCGACACTTTCACCGAGGATACATATGAATAAAACCGATGCCATTTTGAACAAGGGTCAGAAGCTCTATGAAGACGATGCCTACATTTTGTTGTGGACGAAATTTTTTGGCCTGAGCCTGCTGGCGCTGACCTCTTACTATGTCTACGATAAACAAAAGCAGCGTCTGATCAAGCTCATGAGTAGAGAAAAAACCTATCTGATGAGCATCAGTTACTACCTCACCCACGATTATGGTTTTACCCCGACAATGGTGTTGGAAGGTATCAGTTTATTTAAGGATATTTCGGCGGCAATTGCCGACAGAGGCGGCGAGACCTGGAAGACCTTCTTTGCGGAAACCGCCAAAGATAAAGCCAGGACGTATGCGGTCCGGGGCATCCGTAAGGATAAAAAAGCCAAGGCTTGAGTTTCCACACCTTATGCATTTTGTGCTAGGAGGCCGTCAATAAGTCGCGGACAAAACCCTAATCAGTTTTTAACTGCTCGAGCGGCAATCTCTTTATAGGAATAGTCAGTGCAGGAATCATCCACTAAAAAACGCACGCCAATTTTTGGCAACAAACCTTTGGCTCGACCTACCAAAAGGCCGGCGCGCGCATGTTGATTACCCAAACCGGCGAGTTGGTCGGTTTGCTGGGTCCGGCGCGTCGCAAACAACGGTTACTGCAAAGTCTGGGCGACAACACGGCACTGATAGTCGAACGGGTATTCCGCCCGTTCGGTTTGGACATCGGCGCGCAACCTCCGGAAGAGATTGTCTTGTCCATCGTGACCGGCATCCAGTCCCCGTTCAACGGCCGTAGCGGCTGGCAATTGGGGAAAGAGCCGGTTGCGATTAAAAAACATGCCTGCCACCATGGATAATGTGCATGCCGTCATCCTGGCGGCCGGTGCCTCCAGCCGGATGGGCAGCCCCAAGCAATTACTGATTTGGCAGGAGCGTCCATTACTGGCGCATGCGCTTGCCAATGCGCAAGCCGTGTTGGCGGAGCGGACGGTGGTGGTATTGGGCGCAAATGCTGAGGCGATAAAAGCCGCAGTCGATTTGAGCGGCAGTAAGGTGGTATTGAATACGAGTTGGGCGGACGGGATGGCCGGTTCGATTCGGGCTGGTATCCAGGCTGTGCCGGACACGGCTAGCGCGGTATTGTTGATGCTCTGTGATCAACCCTTGATTAGCGCCGCGCATCTGCAAAGTTTGCTTAGCGCTTGGCAAAACGCGCCGGAGCGCATCGTCGTCAGTCAGTATGCGGAGTCGTTTGGCGTGCCGGCCGTGTTTCCGGCTGCTTATTTTGCCCAGCTAGCCAGCTTGACCGGCGACCGGGGAGCCAAGCCCTTGTTACTACGCTTCGAAGACTCACTGGTAAAAGTGCCGTTGCTGGAAGCGGAACTGGATGTCGACACCACGAGCGATTACCAGCGCTTGCATGCACTCAATGAGATGTAGCCCATGATTGCCCAACCGCTTGACGCCTACTTACAGCGTATTCGCGAGCTATTCATCGAACTAGGCATTCCGGAAGAACTGCCGGCAGCTAGAGGTTTGGCATTATGCCGCGAGCCTACAGAGTTGATCGTCGCGGAAACCAAGCCGCAGGGCAGGGCGTTTTATCTCACGGCGGAAGCGGCCGTTGCCTGGCACGCATTGAAACAAGCCGCCGCCGAGGAGGGCATTACCCTGCTGATGGTCTCGGCCTTTCGCAGTGCGGATTATCAAGCCGACATTATTCGGCGCAAGCTCGGGAAGGGCCAAACTATCGACGAGATTCTGCGAGTCTTGGCCCCGCCCGGTTACAGCGAACACCACACCGGGCGTGCCATCGATATAGGCAGCGACGACTGCCCGGAACTGGGCGAGCGGTTCGAACAAACGGCTGCTTTTCAGTGGCTATCAAGCAACGCAAAACGCTTTCAATTTTTTCTGTCATTCCCGCGCGATAACCGCTTCGGTTATGTTTACGAGCCTTGGCATTGGTGTTATCGGGGCGATTCGTAGCAACGTTTGGTAACTATTGAAGCCAAAATAGTGGGTCTCTTTGTTATCACCGAGTCTCCAAATTAGGCTTGCAAGCCTAGACGCTATTCGGTTATCGCTTATAGGGCTGCGCATAAGGTAATTAAGCTCCCGTCTTGGGTTTTTTGTGGTCGCCAGCATCGCAAGGTTTTTACGTTGCGGACAAACTCCAAAGCCTTGCGGGCAAAGCAAACTTGTATAACCGGCTGGCAAAAAGCCTTACCCGCAATGCCTTCAAAGGACTAAAGCGCCTAGCCGCTTAAACCGGACATTCAAGATTAGCACTCGCGCCTCAGCTTCGCGTCGGTTGGACTCTGTGACGAATGCCCGCTTTCAGGTTTTGGAATTCACAGCTTTCCGGCGATGAATCTGAAGCGGTGACGGTATATGTCGCCATCCCAAACTTTTCCAGTCAGAGAAGGAGCGGATTTAGCTTTTACGCAAGCCTCCTCTGGGTTGATGGATAAGCAGGGAGGTTATTTTTTAATCATATCCGTAGCGATCTGTTGTATTCGGTCCACCACATTTAGCTTGCCGACTTGACCAACCAGCCCTGCGCGGCGGAGTTTTTCGAAGACATTCGGTCTTGCGCCGCACAGGATTAGTCTGGTTTTGTGCCGTTTGCAGTTATCCAGCAAATCCCACAGCGATTGCAGGCCGGTTGCGTCGATAAAAGGCACTTTTTCCAGGCGCAAGACCAGAATTTCGGTATGGCCGTGAATCACCTCCAGCGCGGATTCCAATCTTGCCGCCGCGCCAAAAAAGAAAGGCCCTTCCATGGCAAAAACCACGGTATTGGCTGGCAGCGTAAAATCCGCGTCATCGAGTTCTTCCATGACGGCGTCGTGCGCTTGCCGCTCTATGCCCACGGCTTCCGACATGCGTTTCATGAATAGCAGCGCCGCCAGCATCACGCCGATATTGACGGCGATGACCAAATCGCTGAACACGGTGAGCAAAAAGGTAATCAGCAGCACCGCCACATCCGACTTCGGCGCCGTTCTGAGCATGTGGCCGAAACGGTGCAACTCGCTCATGTTGTAGGCCACGACAAACAAAATGGCGGCCAACGCGCTCAGCGGAATCAACGACGCATAAGGGGCCAGCAACATGACAATGCCGATCAAGGTCAAGGTATGCACAATCCCCGCCAGTGGACTGTTGGCGCCATTGCGCACATTGGTCGCCGTGCGGGCAACCGCCCCGGTAGAGGCAAAGCCGCCGAACAATGGAGAGCATATGTTCGCAATCCCTTGACCGATCAATTCCTGATTGGCGTCATGTTTGGTGCCGGCCATGCTGTCGGCGACCACGGCGGACAGCAGCGACTCAATCGCGCCCAGCAAAGCAATCGTAAAAGCCGGTCCGATTAATTGCAGCACCTCCGATACCGACATTGCCGGCAGTTGAAATTGCGGCAACTGCTGCGGAATGCCGCCAAAGGCGCTGCCTATCGTCGCCACGCCGTCCCATTGCAATTGCTACTGCGTGCAGGTGGCAATCAACATGGCGACCAGCGGGGCGGGAATACGTTTCAGAATCCGGCCGGAAATCAGCAACACCGCCAAGGTCAAGCCACCTAACAAGGTGGTTTCAAGGTGCAGCCCAGGAAACGCCTGTGCCAACGCCCAAAATTTTTCATGAAAATTCTCGGCGCCGGCTGCGGGGCTCAAACCAAAAAAGTCTTTCCATTGCCCCACAAAAATGATGACCCCGATACCGCTGGTAAAGCCGACGATGACCGGATCGGGTATATATTTGATGACGCCGCCCAACTTGGTAAGCCCCATAAGCAATAATATGATGCCGGCCATCAAGGAAGCTATTTGCAAGCCGCCGATGCCGTATTTGCCGGTAATGCCGGCTAGAATCACGATAAAGGCGCCGGTTGGCTCCGCTATCTGCACGCGGCTGCCGCCAAACAAGGATGTCAGCCCACCGGCCACGATGGCCGTGTATAGCCCCTGCTCAGGTTTGGCGCCGGAGGCTATCGCAAAGGCCATGGCCAGAGGCAGCGCCACTACGCCGACAATCACGCCGGCCAACAGGTTATTCAGCCAATGCGCTCTGGACAATAAACCCGCGCGACTGGCTTCAAGAATTGCAATCATTGGAAAAATTTTAAATGTTTATCGATGGGACCCATGATAGCACCCGGGTTGTAGCGATTGCCGCAGGAAACAAGTCATGACAACCGAATCGATCATAGCCGCTTGAAAACATTGTGCAGTCTGCTTGGGTACACATCGCGTAACTTGTGTCAGTCGCTACCATGATGACCCGCTATGGGTGCGCGAGCGTACCCTGCATCTACATCTGGAGTTTGAGATAAGCCAAATCATGGTCGGAATACAGCCGGTTTGATGCCATTGGTCGGAGCATACTCAATGGCTCAAATACGCCGACTGCCGGAAACCACGAAAGTCCGCTTCGTAGAAGCGAAACCCGAAAAACGATGTTTGGACTTGTGGCCGCTTTGGAGCAAGATAAATGACGGGTGCGGGTCGATGACCGCCGATACCCAGGAGAGTTTGACGGAAATAAGTGGCGAAACGGCGATAACCTCCTTGTTATCGCCGATCTGATGGCTTTATACCTCGGCGCTATTCAACCAAAGATCGTGCTTGTTGCACAGGCTCAAGGCGTAAACGGTACCGCTGTATCCTGCCAGGCTGAATTCGGAAATGGCGACCGGGTCTTTGCTGGGATCGAACATCCGCTCATTCAGGAATTTATAGTCTTTATCCAGCAATACGTGTTTGACGATGTAATGTTCATAGCCTTTCATTTCGTGCGGGGTGGTGATTTTGACGGTGGTTTTATCGTCGGCTTTAACGACTTCAATCACCGGCAAATGCGTCGCGGCTTTGCCGGCCCAGCGGCCTTGCGCATCCTTGGTGTAAAACACATCGCCCGGCGGTGTAGGTTGTTTGCCGGCTTCCGCGGCTTGGGCCAGACTGGGGGCAATGGCGCTGATCGCCGCACCGGCGGCACTCAATCGAATAAAATCGCGACGTTCCATGAAAATTCCTTGTGATGGTTTAAAAATTGTCGACTACCGAGTTAAGCCCGTATGGCTTGCTCGGCAGCGTGTGTTGAACCGGTTCTTTATTCTGCCTATGCAGAAGAAGCGTTCGCAACGGCTCCGGCTCGCTTGACCGCGCGACGCATCGAAATGTATCACGATTTGCTGGATCTACGTCCATGGGTTCTTACGTTAGCTTATATTTATTACGCCGGTCCTTTTTACCCGTTCGGGCTGAGCTCTTCGAAGCCCAGGCTGGCGGCAGGTCAATGAGGCATTTAACAGCGGAAATTCAAGAGGATGTTCAGTATCGATAAGCCGCGCCAGCGGACATGAAGAGCTGATTGCTGTCAGCTATCGCCGCTGTTCGAAAAAGTCGGCTTTTTTGTTGCCAACAATGCCAAGCAGTAAACCGGCAAGTCAAATAGAATGGCTATTTCTGCAATATCAAATCAGAGGGCAGGCTATGGATCACGATTTTTGGCATCAGCGTTGGCAACAGAACCAAATCGGTTTTCACAAGCATGAGTTCAACCCCATTTTGCAAACGCATTGGCCGCGCTTGTCTATCCCCAAAAAAGCGCGGGTGTTTGTCCCGCTGTGCGGCAAGAGCAAGGACTTACTCTGGCTATTGGCTATGGGCTATCAGGTGGTGGGGGTGGAATTAAGTCCGCTGGCTGTCGAGTCGTTTTTCGCCGATAACAATTTGCAACCAACGGTGCGGCGCCAGGGCGATTTTTGGGTCAGCGAGGTGGACGGTTTGCAGATTTTCTGCGGGGATTTTTTTGCATTGCAAGCTGCCGACGTCGGTGAGTTTGATGCGGTTTACGATAGGGCGGCGCTGGTGGCTTTGCCGCCGGATATGCGCATTGATTACGTGATGAAATTGTCCTCGCTGTTACCCGCCAACGTGCAAATGTTGCTGATAGCATTCGATTATCCGCAACACGAAATGCCGGGGCCGCCGTTTAGCGTCCAAGCCGACGAGGTTGAGCGTTTGTACAGTCACTGGTGTGAAATCGAATTGCTGACCAGTGACGACGCCTTAGCGACCGAGCTGCATTTTAAAGAGCGCGGCTTAACTAAAATGGTGGAGCAAACCTATAAACTGTTGGTTCGGTGATAACAGAAGTACCGAATTGCCAGTCGCATAGCATTAACCCGGCGCTTAAATACCGTTTGGTGTGTCGATAGGCGCATCCGCTTGGGTTTCGACGCGCGCAATCCGCACGAAACACCAGTGATAAACAGCCCGGGTTGATCCTCTTTTGAATTTTTTGGAATCGTCGTTCCGGCGAGGAGCGGAGTCCCTTTAAGCCCTTGGGCTCCAATACTCAATGGAGCGGCAGCATTTAGGGCGTCGGTTTATCAAAGCGGGAGACTGTTGCAGAATCGGTGTGTCACGTTTCATTTTTGTTTCATCCTACTGTGTGTTGTTTCAATGTTTCATAATGAAACGTATTTTGCACCTCTAAATAGCTGATTGGCCCTTACCTACCTTGATTAATCGGAGAAATCACGTTTGGCACGCAAATTGATATAGAAATATTATTGATTAATGATATTTGTGAAGTGCGTATGTTTTTCGGTCAACTCTCAGAAACTGATACCTCAAGATACAACCATCCGCCGCTAGGCGGTCGTCGCCAAGATACGATGGCGATCAAAAACAGCGTTTCTGCGCTTTTGGTTTCTAACTGCCTAAGACAGGTGCCGAATTCAAAACCGAACTACACTACAAATAAAGAGGGATTGCCGGCCACTGCTAGCCAATATTGCCGAGCTATTCGGCAAACGTTGTTTTCCCTGAGTAAGCCGCACAAGGCCGATTTACCCGCAAGCATTTCCATGGCTCTAAACAAAGAGGTGGCTATGACAGATACTACCCATCCCGCCTTACCGAAATCCGGCTTGCTACGCTGGGAAATAGCCGCAGCGCTATTGATAAAAGTGATTCTACTTACAGGCCTCTGGTTTCTGATTTTCCGCTGGCAAGAGCGCCCAGTTTCTAAACCGGACATCGCCGCACACTTTGCCTTGCCCGCTGCACCTGTCCACATCAATTCCGATTTTTCCTCACAACCCACCCAGGAGTCTCGCCATGTTCGGTGACGATATAGTCATGCTGTCGCGCATGCAGTTCGGGCTAACCGCGCTGTATCATTTTCTCTTCGTGCCCTTGACCCTGGGCATGACCTTTATCCTCGGCATCATGGAGTCGGTGTATGTCATGACTGGCAAGGAAGTCTATAAGGACATGGTCAAATTTTGGGGCAAGCTGTTTGGAATCAACTTTGCCATGGGTGTCACCACCGGATTGACGCTAGAGTTTCAGTTCGGCACCAACTGGGCTTACTACTCGCATTACGTCGGCGACATCTTCGGGCCCTTATTGGCTGCGGAAGGTTGGATGGCGTTCTTTCTGGAATCGACCTTTGTGGGTCTGTTTTTCTTCGGTTGGGATCGGTTGAGCCGGGTGCAGCATTTGGTGGTGACGTGGCTGCTGGCAGTGGGCACCAGTCTGTCGGCGTTATGGATATTAATCGCCAACGGCTGGATGCAGTATCCGGTCGGTGCGGCGTTTAACTACGAAACGCTGCGCATGGAGATGACTAGCTTTGCTGACGTGTTTTTCAATCCGGTGGCGCAAGTCAAATTCGTGCATACCGTCGCGGCAGGTTATGTCACCGGCTCGATGTTCGTGCTGGGCATCAGCTCCTGGTACTTGCTTAATAAGCGCGACATAGGTTTCGCCAGACGCTCGTTTTCCATCGCCTCGGCGTTTGGTTTGGCCTCCGTCTTATCGGTGATCGTGCTGGGCGACGAAAGCGGTTACACCTCCGGCGAAACCCAAAAAATGAAGCTGGCTGCGATTGAAGCGGAATGGGATACCCACCCGGCCCCTGCTGGTTTCACCGTGTTTGGTTTGCCCGATCAGGACAATCAGAAAACCGATATGGCGTTGAAAGTGCCTTATGTGCTGGGTTTGATCGCTACCCGTTCCATTGATGAAGACGTTAAAGGTCTAAAAGATTTGCGTGAAGAGAGCGTGGTGCGCATCGAAAGCGGCATGCTGGCTTACGACAATTTGCAAAAACTGCGTGGCGGTGACCTAAGTGCCAAAGCAGCGTTCGAGGCCCATAAAGCCGACCTGGGTTATGGCTTATTGTTGAAAAAATATACCGACAAGGTTATCGACGCTGATGCCTCCACCATCCAAAAAGCCGCCAACGACACAATTCCCAAAGTCGCGCCGCTATTCTGGACCTTCCGCATCATGGTGGCTTGCGGCTTTATCATGCTGTTCATCTTTGCGATGACCTTTTACTACTGCGCCACTCGAGTAGCCGATCAAAAACGCTGGCTGTTGCGGATGGCGGTCTGGTGCATCCCGTTACCCTGGATTGCCGCCGAGACCGGTTGGTTCGTTGCCGAAGTCGGTCGCCAACCTTGGACTATCTCCGGTGTATTGCCTACCCACATGAGCGTTTCCAGCCTTAGCGCCGGGCAATTGTGGTTCAGTATCGGCGGTTTTGCCTTGTTCTACACGATATTGCTGATCATCGAGCTGTATCTGATGTTGAAGTACGTGCGCCTCGGACCCAGCAGCTTGCATACCGGACGTTATTGTCTCGAACAGCAACCCGCCTAACCCCTTCGTCAACAGGAGTTCATTATGTTTGATTATGAAACCATCCGCCTGATTTGGTGGGTCTTTATCGGTGTCGTCGGCATTGCGTTCGCATTGACCGAGGGTTTTGATTTCGGAGTTGGCACCTTGCTGCCGTTTATCGGTAAATCCGACGTGGAACGCCGGGTGATCATCAACACCGTTGGCGCCACTTGGGAAGGAAATCAGGTGTGGCTGGTGCTGTTGGGAGGGGCGATATTCGCGATTTGGCCAGCGGTTTATGCCACGTTGTTTTCAGGGCTGTATGCGGCGATGCTGTTGGTATTGTTTTCCTTGTTTTTTCGTCCGGCCGCGTTTGATTACCGCAGCAAGATTGAAGACCCGCGTTGGCGCAAGAGTTGGGATTGGAGTCTGTTCATCGGCAGCAGTTTGCCACCGATTCTGCTCGGTGTGTTGGTGGGCAATTTAATTTTGGGCCTGCCGTTTCATTTCGACCAAGATCTGCGCGCGTTTTACGACGGGTCGTTCTGGGCATTGTTGAGTCCGTTTGCCTTGTTGTGCGGGTTCACCGGCGTGTTACTAACTACTTTCCATGGTGCGTTGTTTTTGAAATGGCGGAGTGAAGGCCTTATTCATGCTCGCGCTACAAATACCGTTAGTGCCTTGGGGCCGATGTTATTAGTCGCGTTAACAGCGGTAACACTTTGGGTCTTTGTTGGTATTGATCGTCCGGAAATTACCCAGATGGCCGCTACTGATGCGCCGTCCAATCCCTTGCATAAAACCGTAATTGCTCATGGCGCTACTTGGTTGCAACATTTCATGACCTATCCCTGGATGTGGCTGGCACCGCTGACTGCTGTTATAGGTATCGCGCTGGCGTGGTGGTTAGGCAAGGGTGAGTCCAGGATGGGGGCATTCGTACTCAGTAGCCTAGGCATTACCGGTGTGGCGCTGACGGTCGGTTTTGGTTTGTTTCCCTTCTTGTTAATCTCGTCAACCGCGCCCGGTTCCAGCCTGACGTTGTGGGACGGTACCTCCAGTCATAACACGCTATTGCTGGGATTTTGGATCACCATCATCTTTTTGCCCATCGTCCTGCTCTACACCCGTTTTGTGTACCGGGTGATGTGGGGCAGCGTCACCGAAGCCGCTGTTCTTAAAGACAGCCACACACTTTATTAAGGAGACACATCATGTGGTATTTCGCTTGGATACTCGGCGTCGGTTTCGCGGCGTCCTTTGCCATCATCAACGCCATGTGGCTGGAATCGGTGTGCGACATCGATCATCACGGCATCGATCAATCGTGCGAGAGCTTGGCGCAACGTAGCAAAGAGAGGTTGTCATGACCACCGAACGTATCGTCCGTATTGTCGCCGGCTTGTTTGTGTTGCTGTCGCTGAGCCTCGGCGTTGAAGGCAGCCCCTTATTTCAGTCTAGCAATTGGCTTTGGTTTACCGCATTTGTCGGGGCCAATTTGTTTCAAAGCGGTTTTACCCGATTCTGTCCGCTGGAAATGATTCTTAAAAAATTGGGCATCAAAGAAAGCTGCCAATAACAGCGGCAAAAGAATAATTATCTTTCAATTTGGAGTAGTCTCATGGCAAAAATCGTAATCGTAGGTGCAGGCATCGGCGGTATCCCGATGGCATTGGAAATGAAAGAAAACGCTCGGAAAGAAGACGAGGTAGTAGTGATCGCCGATACCCCGACCTTTCACTTTGTACCGTCCAATCCTTGGGTAGCCGTTAACTGGCGCAAGCCGGAAGATATCAAGGTGGAATTGGCACCGATGTTCAAGAAAAAGAAGATCGGTTTCATTCAACAAAAAGTCACCCGTTTTCATCCGGAAAACAATCAAGTGGAATTGGCCGATGGCTCGCAAGTCGATTATGACTTTCTAGTGATCGCCACAGGTCCAAAACTGGCCTTTGACGAGGTGCCGGGTTTGGGGCCTAACGGCCATACCCAATCGGTCTGCCATGTCGATCACGCCGGCGAGTCCGGTGAGTTTTGGGACAAGTTTGTCGAAGATCCGGGTCCGATTATCGTCGGTGCCGCCCAAGGGGCGTCCTGCTTTGGCCCGGCTTATGAATACATGTTCATCGCCGAAACCGACCTGCGGCAACGTAAAATCCGCGATAAGGTGAAAATGACCTATGTCACCTCGGAACCCTACATCGGCCATTTGGGCTTAGGCGGCGTGGGCGATACCAAAGGGATGCTGGAAGCCGAGATGCGGAACAAACATATCAATTGGATTTGCAATGCCAAAATCGACAAGATCGAAGCCGGCATGATGTATGTCACCGAAGTGGATGAAAACGGTCAGGAGAAAAAGAAACACGAGTTACCGTTCAAACACAGTATGATTCTGCCGGCTTTTAAAGGCGTCGATGCCTTGACCGGTATTGACAAACTCGTGAACCCCCGCGGTTTTGTCATCGTTGACGAAAATCAACGTAATCCCACGTATAAGAATGTCTACTCCATTGGGGTTTGCATCGCTATTCCACCGCTCGAGCAAACCCCAGTGCCGACCGGCACACCCAAGACGGGTTACATGATCGAGTCGATGGTTACTGCTACGGCTCATAACATACGGGCAGAACTTGATGGCAAGCAGCCTAAAGAAAAAGGCACCTGGAATGCACTATGTCTGGCGGACTTTGGCGATTCGGGCGTCGCTTTCCTGGCCATGCCGCAAATTCCGCCACGTAACGTGCAGTGGGCGTCCAGCGGTAAATGGGTGCATTTGGCTAAAATTGGCTATGAAAAATACTTTATGCGTAAAGTTCGCAAGGGTATCAGCGAGCCTTACTATGAAAAACTGACCTTAAAAATGTTTGGCATTATGCGGTTGAAAGGCTGACACTGGTTTGCGCCGCGCTGATAGGGAATGACAAACGCAACAGTGCCGTTGGCCAACCAATGGCGCTATGCGTCTAGACTTCCCTATCAATCCATTTGCCCTAATTGCATGCAGATTACTCAATGATACATCGAACTTTATGGCGGTTAGTTTTCGTGCTGATGCTGGTTTTGGAGACGGCCTTGGCCGATACCGAACCCAGTCAATATAGCCTGGAACAAGCCATTGACACCGCGTTGGCGAACAATCCCGAGCTGGGCATCATGCAAGCGCGTATTGAACAGGCCAATGCGCAGTTGGGCGAATCCTTGGCCAGTTTTTACCCGCAAATCAAAGCCAGTTTGTCGTATCAGCACAGCGATAATCCTGCGCAAGCCTTTGCGATGATCATTGCCCAGCGTCGGCTCAGCTTTGCCGGCAACGACTTCAATCATCCCGGCGGGGTTGATAACTATCGGCCGCAAGTGACAGCGACGTATTCGTTGTTTCGCGGTGGACAGGACTACTACCGCAAACAGGCGGCGGAACTGGGTATCGAAACCTCGGAACTGGAAAAAGCCGCAACCCGCAATAAGTTGGTGAATAACGTAACCGCGGCCTATTACGGGGAGTTGGCGGCAATGGAAGCCCACGAGATTAGTCGGCGCTCGATTACAGCAGTGCAAAGCGAGTTGGATCAGTCACGGATTCGCTTTGATGCCGGCACGGTATTAAAGTCCGATGTATTGTCCTTGGAAGTACAATTGGCCGAAGCCAAGGATGCGGAAATACAAGCTGCAAACGCCATCGAGCTGGCGCAGAGTATGTTGAAAACCTTGCTGGGCTTACCCGTTAACGCACCTTTTACCATCGATACAACTCGGCAAGCCGCATTACCGGCCAGTCCGGCGGTTTTTGACGAATTACTGAATCAAGCACTCAGTAACCATCCGGAGCTGCAAGCCGCGCAGAAGCGCGTGGCGATGGCCGAACGTCAGCTTGATGTCGCGCAAGCTGCGCACCTACCGCGCGCTGACGCCTTTGTCAGTTATGGTTCCGACAGCAAAGATCTGGCGTTCAGCAGCAACCGCGATAACGTCACTGCCGGGGTAATGGTGGAAGTGGATGTATTCTCCGGCTTTGCGACTCAAGAAAAAATCAAGAAAGCCGAGCACGAACTGACGGCCGCCCAAGAGGCAGCCAGGCAGACCCGTTTGCGCATCGAGCAACAGCTGAAATCCGCCCAAATCAAACTACAAGATGCGCTGAGTCGCGTCGACGTTAGCACTGTAGCGGTCAAAGCGGCGGAAGAAGCACTGCGGTTAGTGAATGAGCAACGCCAAGCCGGTGTCGTGACCGTGACGCGCTATATCGAAGCCGAAGTGGCGCGCGATAAGGCGCATACCCGACAAATCACCGCACGTTTCGATGCCTTGCGGGCCGAAGCGGAACTGAAACAAGCCACCGGTTACTGGCAATAAAGGAGTCACGATGACCGAACATTTTTCTGAATCACATGCGCCGAGATGGCTGGTCCCTGCGGCAGCAATCACGGCGTTATTGCTGGTGATTTTATTTGCCCTGGGCATTTTGGGCGGCGAGGATAAGACCGAGCCCGGCAACACGGATCTGCCTGAGAGCAGCATACCCGCCGGCGCACTGACCTTAAAAGTAGGCACACAGACTGCGGAAAACAATTTGGCTTGGCAAGGTGTCGTCAGGTCCCGCCTGGCCGCCAAAATTGCCCCAAAATTAAATGCGCGCATTCTGGAAATAACCGTGAATCCGGGCGACAAAGTCAAACAAGGCCAAGTCATCGCCCGTCTCGATGATCGCGATCTGCGGGCGGCTTACAATGCCGCCAGCGCCGGGCAGGCGGCGGCTCAGGCCCAGGCGGCCCAGGCCAATGCCGAAGAAAAACGCATTACCGATCTCTACAACAAGCAAGCGGCCACCCGCCAAAACTACGAAGCCGTGCTGGCGCAAGCCCAAAGTGCCAGAGCCATGGCTAATCAAGCGGCCAGTTCCGCGCAACAAAGCAAAGTGATGCTGGGCGAGAACGTACTCTATGCGCCGTTCGACGGAGTAGTGGGTGAGCGTTTACAAGAGCCGGGCGACATGGGCTTGCCTAATCAAGCGATTGTCACCTTGCACAAACCCGACGACTTGCGTTTGGAGGCAGCCATTGCCAGCCACTGTGCTGCAGCTATTAAGTTAGGCATGGAAGTAAAAGTGCGCTTCGACACGCCGCAGCAAACGCTGGCCGCGACGGTCGACGAAATTGCCCCGGAAATCGATCCGCAAACCCGCACCCTGGCAGTAAAAGTTAAATTACCGAATCTGCCAGGTTTGCAACACGGCCAATTCGGTTGGCTGGAACTGGCTTGTGCCAGTGCACAACAAGCCGTGATGATCCCTTCTGCGGCCATTTTGCATTACGGGCAACTGCAAGCCGTCAAAGTGTTGGACGGACAAAAACTGCTCACCCGGCATATTCGCACCGGTAAGGAGTATGGCGACCAAGTCGAAATACTTTCCGGATTGCGCGCCGGCGAAACCATCTTGAGTAACGCTGGGTTGGGGCAATGAGCGAGTTGAACAAAACCATGGAAGCGAAAAAGGACAGTCTGACGGTTGCCATCGTTCGTTTATTTACCACCTCGCATTTATCGCTGCTGTTTTTATTGATTTCCCTGTTGGCAGGTGCGGCGGCGCTGACTTTGACGCCACGCGAGGAAGATCCGCAAATCATCGTGCCGGTGATGGATGTGTTTGTGCATTATCCGGGAGCCAGCAGCGAAGAAGTGGAAAAGCGCGTGACTACGCCGCTGGAAGTATTGCTCAAGCAAATCCAGGGGGTGGAATACGTCTATTCGGCCTCCCGGCCCGGCGAAGCACTGGTGACGGTGCGCTATCGGGTGGGCGAGAGCATTGAAGACAGTCTGATCAAAACCCGCGATAAGCTGCAAGCCAATCTGGACATCATCCCGCCCGGCGTCAGCGATTGGGTCGTCAAGCCGGTGGAAATCGATGACGTGCCGATCTTGCTATTGAGCCTATCGATGCCCAAGGCCAATGAAGACATTATGGCGGTACGCCGCATCGCCGAAGAACTAATCGAGCGCTTGCGTGCCATTGACGACGTCGGCAAAAGTTGGGTCATCGGCGCGGCGCCTAGGCAGATTTCGGTGTACCCCGATCCCGCCAAGTTGCAAGCCAGCGGCCTGAGCTTGCCGGAAATTCAACAGGCTTTGGCGCAAAGCAATGTCAATCTGCCAGCCGGACGATTGAATCAGCACAATAACGAAATCTTGCTGGAAGCCGGGCCGCATTATGAAACGCCGGAGCAGGTCGGGGCGACGGTGTTGAAAAACGTCGCCGGCCGTCTGGTGTATTTGCGCGATGTGGCGCAGATCGTCGATGGCCCGCAAGACACCGACTATTACACCCGCATCGGCTTTGGTCCCGGTGTGGAGCAAATGAAAACGGTAGGGAATGCCGGTGACGCTTTACCGCAAGTGGGCGAAGAACGGCAAATGGCTACAATCGCCATTGCCAAAAGGCGCGGCAGCAACGCCGTCGGCGTGGCCGAACAAGTGTTGGAACTGACCGAGCAATTGCACGGCACGCTGATTCCGGATGAAGTGCTGGTCACGGTCACCCGCAATTACGGCGAAACCGCCGATCACAAGGTCAACGAGTTGGTGATGCATCTGAGCATCGCGATTCTGACCATTATTGTTCTATTGGCGTTGGCGCTGGGTTTTAAAGAATCGCTGATCGTGTCGTTGGCGGTGCCGATGACCTTCGCGATTACCTTGCTCTGCGATTTGATCTTTGGTTACACCATCAATCGGGTAACGCTGTTTGCGTTGATTCTGTCTTTGGGTTTGCTGGTCGATGACCCGATTGTCGATGTCGAGAACATCCATCGCCACTACAAAATGCGCAAAGAGCCACCGTTACAAGCCTTGCTGACTGCGGTGAACGAAATTCGTCCTCCGACCATCCTGGCCACCTTCGCGGTGATCATGTCGTTCGTGCCGATGTTTTTTATTACCGGCATGATGGGACCGTATATGGCGCCGATGGCCTTTAACGTGCCGATAGCCATGTTAATGTCCTTGCTGATCGCCTTCACGGTGACGCCTTGGGCTAGTTATAAATTGTTAAAGGGCGATTACGGTAAAGATCATGGACCGGAATTTCGGTTACAGGAATCCCGAGGTTTCAAGCTGTATCAGGCCATTATGGCGCCGCTACTAAGTCACAAATCCAAAGCCTTGTGGTTTTTGCTGGCGGTGTTCGTGGCGTTTGTCCTGTCCACTATGATGGCGGTGACCCGAGTCGTACCGTTGAAACTGCTGCCGTTTGATAATAAAAACGAGCTGCAATTGGTGATTGATATGCCGCGCGGCTCGTCTTTGGAAGCGACTAACGAAGTCGCGTCGGCCTTGGGCCAGTATTTAGCCACGGTCAACGAAGTGAGTAGCTATCAAACCTACGTGGGCTTGGCATCGCCGATGGATTTCAATGGCCTGGTGCGGCATTACTATTTGCGCCAGGGTGCATATGTCGGCGACCTGCGCATCATTCTGGTGGATAAATCTCGCCGCGGGCAACAATCGCACGCGATTGCCTTGCGGATGCGTCCGGATATAGAACGCATCGGCCAAAAATACGGCGCCAACCTAAAAATTGTGGAAATGCCGCCGGGACCGCCGGTGTTGTCCAGTGTCGTCGCAGAAATTTACGGCCCGCCGGAAGCCGGTTATCAGGACTTGGTGAAGGTGTCCAAACAAGTCCGTGAACATTTGCAAACGACCGAGGGTGTGGTGGATGTGGACGATTATGTGCAAGCGCCGCAAGACCAATGGCAGTTTGTGTTGAATCAGGACAAAGCGGCCCTATTGGGCATCAGCAATCAGCAAGTCGCCAGCAGTTTGCAACTGGCGGTAGAAGGTGGCCTAGCCGGTACCTTGCATATTGCCAGCGAACGCCAGCCCTTGCTGATTACCCTGCAATATCCCAGAGCCGCGCGTTCTTCCGAGGCTGATTTATTAAACTTGTCGGTGAAGTCTGCAAAAGGCGATTTGATCCGCTTGAGCGAAATCGGGCGGTTCAGCCACGAGATAGCAGATCAAACCATCTACCATAAAAACTTGCGCCAAGTGTCGTATGTGCTAGCTGAAATGGCCGGCCGCAGCCCGGTGGAAGCGGTGTGGGATCTGCAGGACGCCTTGGAACAGCAACCGCTGCCAGCCGGTTACAGCGCGGAAATGGCCGGGGAGGGCGAATGGAAAATCACCGTCGATGTGTTCCGCGACCTCGGCTTGGCCTTCGCGGCGGCGATGGTGATGATTTACATCCTGCTGGTCGGACAGACCGGCTCCTTGGGTGTGCCGCTGATCATGATGATCGCCATTCCCCTTACGGTAATCGGCATCATGCCGGGCTTTTGGTTTATCAACCTGTTCACCTCTGATGTGGGGCAATATGCCGATCCGGTGTATTTCACCGCCACGGCCATGATCGGCATGATCGCCTTGGCCGGCATCGTGGTGCGCAACTCCATCATTCTGATCGATTTTATCGAGAACATCTATCGCGGCAATCCGGATATTAGCCTGGCCGATGCCATCATCGAAGCCGGTGCCACCCGTTTGAACCCGATCTTTTTGACGGCGGCTTCGGCAGTGTTGGGCTCGGTGATGATCGTCCTCGATCCCATCTTTTCGGGCCTGGCCTGGAGCTTTATCTTCGGGATTATCGCCTCCACCTTGTTTTCCTTGGTGGTGATTCCCTTGGTGTATTTCTTGATCAATCGCGACATGCCCAAGCAAGTGCCAGCCGAAGACTAGCTTAATAGCGCCCGCGATGGCAATTCGGCGGGCGCGGTAACTAGCGTTTTTTGTATACTCGCCTAAATACCCATCCCTTAGCTTTGAGGCCACCCTTATGAAACAATCAAACCGCGTCTGCTACTTATTTGCCGTTTCAGGATTACTAACGTGTCTGGCGCCGTTCGCGCAAGCCGACGAGACCGCCAGCAAATTCTCGCGGGAATTGTTAATGACCAAGCCGGTGACTTTACCCAGTAAAGAAGTGGAGAGCCATGTAATCCGGGTGCGCTTCCCCAAGGGGTATAAAACCCCATTGCATACCCACGAAGGGCCCGGCCCAAGATATGTGGTGATGGGCAAGTTGAAAGTCGTCGATGACGGCCAAACCAAGGTCTATAGCCAAGGCGAAGTGTTCTGGGAAACCGGCGCGGAAATGACCGTGGAAAATGTCGGTAAAGGCGAGGCGGAGATTATTATATTCGAGCTTGCGGCGGCTAAGTCGGCTAAGCATTGAAGCCTCAACGAATTGAGCGTTCGGCCAACATAAAGTCTAATTTTTTAATAGAGAAAGCATTATGTTTAAGATTGGTATTTTGTTGGTGTCGATGGTTCTGTCATATACGGCTGCGGCTGGTGAAGCAAAATTTTCAAGTCAATATTTAGCATGCATGGATAAATCAGAAGGCGTTACGGTATCTATGTTGGATTGCATAGCGGATGAAACAAAGCTGCAAGACGACAGGCTTAACAAAGCCTACAAATCTGCACTCAAAAGCATAGATCCAGCAAGAGTCAAAGCGCTGCAAGATGCTCAGCGGGCATGGGTCAAATTTCGCGACAGTAATTGCCGATTTTACGCTAACCCGGATGGCGGGACCGCTGCAACAATCAGCGCTAACGATTGTGTGATGTCATCTACCGCAGAAAGGGCGCAGGAAATTGAGTCCTTATTGCCGGTTCAGCCCCTGCAAGGCCGTAACGAGCAATAACTAAAAGGCTTGCGCTGCTTGCTTTTGAGTTCATTAGCTACATCTTGCTCGGTGACCAGCCTGCCTTTCAAGCCTTTTTTGATCCAGCTCAATTCGGACAAGATGTAGTTCATTTTGTTGGCCGGCAGTTCGACTGTTGCTCCTGCACAGTGGCTGTCAATAGTTTCGGTGCATCGGCTTTGCTTGGCGCGCTCGGCATCTGAAAATCCTCCGGCCAGGCAGCGTATTGGCCATATTTGCCACTCAGATAGACACCGCCCGCTGCAGTGCCTGCGTCGGTTAACTGCCATTTGTCCTCTTGTTTCTCGATTAGGCCCTGCGCTGTCCGTTGCCCGAACATTTGCCCCTGGGATATGCCACGCAATTTGGCCAGCCGATTGCCCACTAAATTACCGTTTGAGTTAATGCGTACCGGCCTGGGCTTCGACGAGCCAGAACCGAATGCCAAGGATAAGTGGGGAGCCCGGTTCAGTAAAAGCATAAATGAGCCTGAACAGCAGGGCAGCGGATGACGTATCTAAGACCTTAGCCCAATAGACAAAACTTAGGACTTACGTACACTTGACAAGCTTTGGAATGCGAAACTTTGTATCAACTTTTATAGACTATGGCGCTGCAGATTTTGGAAACCGATAGATTAATCTTGGTTGCTGACCGGGAGGTCTCGTCCTTTAAAGGTATCAATCGGGTCAGAGAGTGTCTGCAAGCCAACGTGGAATATGTTGCCAGTCGGGATGAGTTGGCTGGCTGGATCGTAGACAATAAGGCGAATTTAACCAGCAAAAATATTGCCTTTGTGATGGTGTTTGACCCGGACGTGGTCGAAATATCGCCGTCCGGTTCCGAGTTGGGCTTATTACTGGAATACCCGCGGATTTGCATTACCCGCTCAAGCGATCTCTCAACGACCTTGCGTTCGATAAAAACCGGTTTGTTTGATTTTATTGAAAAGCCTTTCAGTCTGGAGCAGATCCGCAAATGCCTTGAACTGGCGTTTTTTGAATATGAGTTCGCGACCACTATCAACAATCAATTCCGTAATCTGACCAAACGCGAAATTGAAACCTGCGAGTTGGTGGTACTGGGTCACACCAACAAGGAAATATCCGAAAAACTGGATATTTCCGTAAAAACCGTCAAAGTGCATCGTGCTAATTTGATGCGCAAAACCAACGCCAAAACGGTTACGGATCTTCTGAGGTTGCACGATACCTTCAAGTCAAATACTCGCCAAGGACCGACTGATTTGGTTACTATCCCGCCGCTAAAAATATTGAACACCCAACAAAGCAACAAGCGTGAGAAACGCCAAAAATCCCCGGCTTAGCCCCCATTGCTACCCAACAAACCCTTTTCGGCCAGCAATAACCGCAAGGCATAGCCAAATTTGAGACGCTCGTGACTGAATTTACAATTTTTCCAACGGTTGGGTCGATTGCGCAAAAACAACTTTTGCGCGCGACGTTAAATATGACTATTCGTTCGGTCTCGCAGTTGATAGACCAGCATAACGTCAGCAGCGTGGTGCTGGAGATCGGCGACGAATATTTTGTATTTTCCGTTGAAGACTTGCTGCGGCATCTGCACGCGGGCGGCAGCAGTGATGCCACCTTGGCTGAATTGACATTACGCAAGATGACCTGCGTTTTCGAAAATGAACGTATTCTGACCGCATTCGAAATCCTTGAAAACAATGGCGACCGGTATCTAGGTGTCGTGGATTCCGCGGAGAGCCTGGTCGGGATATTGACCGATACCGACATTTTATCGGCGGTCGATCCTACCGTTCTGGTGCAAAAGAAAACCATCGGCGAGTTGGTGACCAGAATAGAGCCTGTCACTTTTACCGCAGACTGGATTTTGGACGATGTGCTGAACCATCTGCAAAAAATGGAGGACTCCATCATTGTGGTCGAAGCCAAAATACCGATTGGCATCATTACCACCAAGGATATTTTTAAACTGATTTCCGCTGCGGATACCACCGACAGACCGCTCCTGGAGTACATGACGAGTCCGGTCATTACCACCCAGGTCAGTTCAACTATTCAAGACGCGCTCGCGCAGTTAAAAACCTGTCACATCAAACGCTCCATCGTGGTGAATCAGGAAAACCAGTTGGTAGGCGTCGTTACGCAGAGTGAACTGGTGGGATTTGCCTATGGCACCTGGATTGATTTAATCAAACATCATGCCGGTGAACTCAAAGAGCTGGTGGCTATTCTGGACGCCAAGGCCAAGGGCTTTGAAAAATCCTCGTTGACCGATCCCCTCACCGGACTTGGCAATAGACGGATGCTGGATAAAAGGCTGGCAGATGAAATCGGCCGCATGCGGCGTTACGATGCCCCGGCGTTTTCGCTGTTGCTATTGGACATCGATTTCTTCAAACACATTAACGATACACACGGCCACTTGATCGGCGACGAAATCTTGAAAGCCATCAGTTTGAAACTGATGAGCGTGGTCAGATGCAGCGACGATGCCATTCGTTGGGGCGGGGAAGAATTTGCGATTTTGCTGCCGCATACACTTCTTCAGGATGCCGTCGAGTTTGCAAATCGCTTGCGTACCACGATAGAAGACCATTCCTTCGTCGAGCAGATACAAGTCACTATCAGCATAGGCGTCGGACAGTTTTCCATTACCGAGCACGAAAGCCAATTCCTTGATCGCGTCGACAAGGCGCTATACCTTGCCAAGCATCAAGGCCGCAATCGGGTGGTTGCCGATACCTCGTCTGGTCCGACCCAACATCTTGTCATGCCGATATGAAACGCATAGATAGCTAAGACTGTATTGCGGCTAATTCGCAAGGTCTCGATGGTCCGGTCAAAAGCGGCGATAATAGGCGCACCGCTCCTCTAAACTATTTCAGCCTATCATGCCCGCAGCAGGTCACGCCCACTCCCTAGATAACGGCATAGCCGTGATTCACTCCAATCAACTGGAGGAACTTCGCGATGTGGTCGAGTATTGGCTCAGACAGCATCCCTTGCAGCCACTGGAAAACGAGATTTTTCTGGTGCAGAGCAACGGTATGGGGCATTGGTTGAAGCAAAGTCTGGCGCAAAATTCCGCGCTGGGCATTGCCGCCGCGATGAAGATGCAATTGCCGTCCTTATTTATCTGGAGTGTTTACCGGGCCGTATTGGGCGAGCAGATTCCCACCGAGCAACCCTTAGCCAAAGACCCCTTGATCTGGCGTATATATCGACTGTTGCCGGGCTTGCTGAAACAACCTGGGTTTGAAACGCTAGCCAGTTTTTTGACCGACGACAGCCATTGCCGCAAACGACACCAACTTGCCGAACAACTGGCGGACCTGTTCGATCAATATCAAGTGTATCGCTCCGATTGGGTGTCGGATTGGGCGGCGGGGCAGGATGTGTTGCGCAACGGCCATGGTGAAAGCAAACCGCTACCCAGCGCGCAACTTTGGCAAGCCGCTTTGTGGCGGGCCGTGCTTGAAGATTTGGGCGAAGAGTCCTCGCCGTTTGCCAGTAGGGCGGCGGTGCATGCCCAGTTCATGGCTAGAATCGACACATTGACTGTCCGGCCTGCCGGCCTGCCGCGCCGCGTCGTGTTGTTCGGTCTGTCTTCCCTGCCGCAGCAATCGCTGGAAGTGCTGGCTAAATTGGGGCGGTTTTGTCAGATCGTGTTGTTTGTGCATAACCCTTGTCAGCACTATTGGGCCGACATCATCGAAGACAAGGAACTGCTGAAAGCCGAACGCCGCCGTCAGACGTATAAATCGGGGATGAGCGCGGCATTAAGCGATGCGGAACTGCATCTACAGGCGCCGCCTTTACTGGCCGCCTGGGGTAAACAGGGCCGGGATTATATTCGTTTGCTGGATCATTTCGATGAAACCCAAGCCTATGCCAACTGGCATTGGCCCGATAGTAAAATCGACATGTTCAAGGACTACGGCGAAGCGGGGCAACGGAGTTTGCTGCAACATCTGCAACAGTCGATACTGGATATGGAGCCCTTGCCCGAGCAGCCGGTTTTACTGGCTAGCGCCGATACGTCTATCCAATTTCATATCGCCCATAGTCCGCAACGTGAAGTCGAAATTCTGCACGATCAACTGTTGGCGCGCTTCGATAGTGCGCAGCAAAATGGCAAGCCTTTATATCCGCGCAACATCATTGTCATGGTGCCGGACATCAATACCTATGCGCCGCATATCCACGCGGTGTTTGGGCAAATTCAAAGCGACGATCCACGTTATATTCCCTACAGTCTGGCCGATCAGCAACAGCGTGGGCAAAATCCGCTGCTGCTTGCGGTGGAAGCCTTGCTGAATTTACCGGAATCGCGGTTTGCGGTCAGCGAATTTCTAGGCTTGCTCGAACTGCCGGCCTTGCGATCGCGGTTTAAGATTGACGAAACCGCTATACCTAAACTGCATCAGTGGATCGAAGAATCCGGCATCCGCTGGGGCTTGAACGCCCGGCAGCGCACGGAACGGGTGAGTATGCCCGCAAACTTGCAGGCCAATACCTGGCAGTTTGGGCTGAGGCGCATGTTGTTGGGATATGCGGTTGGCGCCGGTGCCGCATTCGATGAGATTCAACCTTACGAAGAAATCGGCGGCCTGGATGCGCAATGGCTGGGCGGTCTGGCGTTTCTGTTGGAAACGTTGGAAAAATACGCTGAGCTGTTAAGGAAGGAACATGCGCCAAGTAGATGGCAGCAAATATTATCCGAGCTGCTGAGCGACTTTTTTCAGGCAAGCGACGAACGCGAACGAAAAACCCTGGATACCCTGACAAGTTCATTGGCCAATTGGTCCAGGTATTGCGAACAAGCCGGTTTAAACAGTGCGGATTTATTGCCCATTCATGTGGTATGCGAGGCCTGGCTGGCTGGCGTTGACGAACCCTCCTTACACCAACGCTTTCTCAGCGGTCGGGTGAATTTCTGTACTTTGATGCCGATGCGCGCCATCCCGTTTAGACTGATTTGCCTGCTGGGCATGAACGACGGCGATTACCCGCGCAATCAACAGGCCCGCAGTTTCGATTTGATGAGCCAGCGCGGGCAATACCGCCCAGGTGATCGCTCGCGGCGGCAAGACGATCAATATCTGTTCCTGGAAGCGTTGCTGTCGGCGCGCGAACAGCTGTATATCAGTTGGGTAGGGCGCAGTATCCGCGATAACAGCGAGCGGCCGCCTTCGGTGCTGATCAGTCAATTACGTGATGTACTGGCGCAGGGGTGGGCGCTTGCCAATAAACCCGCGTTGTTGGCGAGAATTACCGTCGCGCATCCCTTGCAACCGTTTAGCGAAGCTTATGTGCAAAAAGACCGCGATCCCGGCCTTTTTACCTATGCCAGGGAATGGTTTGTACCAGCCGCCGCTCAGCCGCTTAACGGGCAAATCGTCTCCAGCTCGGATGATAAAACCTACGCCTTGAGCCTGGAATCACTTGCGCGGTTTTTACGCGCGCCGGTGAAAAGTTTTTGTAACCAAACCCTGAAATTTGGCTTTGATAGCCTGGCAGTTACCAGCGAAGACTGCGAGCCGTTTGGAATCGATAATCTGCAAGCCTATTTGTTCAGCAATGAATTGCTTCAGGGTTTAACCGCAGAGCATCCGGACGACTTGGAAGAATACCTATCCAGGCAGCAGGCCGTGATGACGCAGAAAGGCCAATTGCCTTTGGGCGGTTTTGCCCAGGCGAGTTTCTCAGCCTTAGCCGAGCCGGTTACAGCGGCTTGGGAGTGTTATCGCGAGTTGGCTTCGGTATGGTCAGAGGTTTTAGAACCGCATGTGATGCAGCTGGCACCTTTTGCATTGGCAGACGGCGTGACGGTGCAACTGACCGGCGATCTTAGTCAACTGCGCCGGAATGACCGGCAAGTCGGTCTGTTGCATTTGACGGCGCAAAATCTGTTGAATAAGGACAAATCCATCAAGTATCCGAATTTATTTTTGCAGTGGCTGCAGCATTTGGCGGCTTGCGCCGCTAGTTTGCCGGTAAACACCTTAGTTGTCGGGGCCGACACGGTGCTGGAAATGCCGATTGTTGAGCAAGACGACGCTTACCAACAGTTGCAAGATCTGGTTGCTGCTTATCATGAGGGCATGCAAGCACCTTTGCCGGTGGCGTGCCGCACCGCATTTTGCTGGCTTGCCGCCCCGCCGGAAACTGCGCGGGAAAAAGCCCAAGCCAGATACGACGGCGACGACTGGAATGCCGGCGAAGTGCAATACGACGCTTATCTGGCCCGCTTCTTTCCCAACTTTGCCAGTTTGACTGAGTTTGACGCGGATAAGGGCTTTGCTTATTGGGCGGATAATTTGTATCGGCCGATGCTGGCGCATATCCGCGAATTACCAGCGGCAGGAGAGGCGTCGGTATGACCACTGCTATCCCGCTCAACCCCCTCGAATTTCCGTTGTCGGGTACGCGGCTAATCGAAGCCAGTGCCGGCACCGGTAAGACTTACACCATCGCAGCCTTATATGTGCGCTTAATTCTGGGACACCATCCTGATAGCGTCGAACCCAGCCGGTATCTATTGCCGCCGGATATTTTGGTGGTGACCTTCACCGAGGCCGCCACCAAGGAACTGGGGGAACGGATACGCGAGCGCTTGAGCCAGGCCGCACGGTTTTTTCGTCAGCAATTGCCGACGAAGGATAACTTCTTACAAGACATCCGCGCCGCTTATCCCGAAGCAGACTGGCCGGCCTGCGCCCGCCGCTTGGAATTGGCGGCCAACTGGATGGACGAGGCGGCGGTTTATACCATTCATAGCTGGTGTAACCGCATGCTGCAACAACATGCTTTCGATAGCGGCAGTTTGTTCCGGCAGGAAGTCAACACCAACGATACCGAATTGCTGAATGAGGTGGTGCGGGACTATTGGCGCAGTTTTTATTACGACATGTCCAACGACGCCGATTTTGCTAGCCTGTATGCGCTGTTCAAGCATCCGGACGAATTACTGTTGGCGGTACGTTCGCTGCTGGGTAACGCCGAGCCGATACCTTCTAGCTTGGCCGACGGTCAGCCCATCAAGGCCTTGATTGCCGCAGTGGCGTCCATTCGGCAGACTGAGCTGCGGGCTTTAAAGGCGCCTTGGCTCAGCTGGCTGCCGGAAGTGCGCGACCTATTGGAGGCGGCTATAGAAACCAAAGTGCTGCCAGCAAAAAATTACAACGCCACTAATCGCCGCAACTGGCTGGACAAAATCGAGGCATGGAGTCTGGACCCTTTGCAAGATACGCTGGACATAGGCAAGGGTTTTGAGAATCTGTCGCCGGCCGGCATGGCACAATTAGCTAATCCAGGGCAGACGCCGCCGGACCATCCCGGTTTTGCGGCGATTGGCCGCTTGCCCGCGCAACTGGCGGCACTGCCCAGTTTAAAAGTCGAGCTGATCAAGCACGCCGTGCATTGGATCAGGCAGCGTTACGATTTTGAAAAGCAGCGCATCGCCAGGATGACTTTCGACGACATGCTGATACGTCTGGATAACGCGCTGCAAGGCCGCAATGGCGACAGACTAGCGCAGGTGATACGTGAGCAGTATCCTTTCGCGTTGATCGACGAATTTCAGGATACCGACCCGCTGCAATACCGGATTTTTTCCAGGCTCTACGCCACACTAGCCGGCGGAGATTTTGCGTGTTTGATGATCGGCGACCCGAAACAAGCTATCTACTCGTTCCGCGGTGCGGATATTTATACCTATCTTAAAGCGCATAGCGACACCCAAGGCCGGCATTACACCCTGGGCACCAATTACCGTTCCACCCAGGCTTTGGTAGACGCGGTCAATCAGGTGTTTTTGCAAGCCGATAAGCAAGAGCGGGGCGCGTTTCGCTTTAAAACCGAACAGGACAATCCCTTACCTTTTTTGCCGGTCAAGGCCCAAGGTCGCGACGAGGTATGGCTTATCGATAAGCAAGCCGCTCCGGCGTTGACCCTGTGGCATTGGGAAAGCGCGGATGCGGTCGGCATGCCGGCTTATCGCGAAAGGCTGGCGGAGGTGACGGCCAGCCAGATTGTCAAATTACTGAATGCTGCCGATGCCGGGCAAGCCGGGTTTAAATCTGCATCCGGCATGCAGGCCTTGCACCCTGGTGACATCGCTATCCTGGTCCGCAGCGGCACCGAAGCAACGGCGATACGCAACGCCTTGGCGCGCCGCCGCTTGCGCAGCGTTTATCTGTCCGAACGCGATTCCATTTTTGCCAGTGGCGAAGCAGTCGACATGTTGCTTTGGTTAAATGCCCTGGCCGAGCCGCGTAATGAGCGCAAGGTGCGAGCGGCCTTAAGTTCGGCGACCTTTGCTTGGTCTTACCAAGCGCTGCACGCACTCGCCTTGGACGAACCCGGCTGGGAATTGCATCTGGAACGCTTTCTGACGTATCAACAACGCTGGCAACGCGACGGCATTTTGCCCGCGCTGCGGCAATTGATTAACGATTACGGCTTACACGCCCGCCTGGTTGACGACAGCGAAGGCGAACGCTCCATCACCAATCTGCTGCATCTGGCCGAATTGTTACAACGCGCCAGCACGCAGTTGGAAGGCGAGCAGGCGCTGATCAGGTATCTGGCCGAATCCATAGAGGCGGGCGGTAGTCAGGCCGGCGATGACGGCATCATCAGGCTGGAGAGCGATGCCAATCTGATTAAAGTCGTCACGATTCATAAATCCAAAGGCCTGGAATACCCGTTGGTATTTTTGCCGTTTATTTGCAGCTTTCGGGAAGTCGGCGGCCGTTTCAATGCTTACTACCGTTATCACGACGACAACCAGGATTTGCAAATCGACTTGCATAAACAAGAACGCATTAAAGCCATCAGCGACGAAGAGCGGTTGCAGGAAGATTTGCGTTTGCTGTATGTGGCGATGACCCGAGCCCGGCATGCTTGTTGGTTGGGTATTGCGCCGGTCAAATCCGGCAGTACTAAGGATTGCCAGTTGGAGAAATCGGCCATGGGCGCCTTACTTAATTGGCAGGCCAAAATGCCGATCAGCGCCTTAGCCGAGCAACTGCGTGAACTCAAAGGCAGCTGTGACGCGATTTCGATAACGCCCTTACCGGAAATTAACGACGCGCGCTATAGCCCGGTCTTGGTTGAAGAGGGTGGCTTTGATGCGCGTGTGCCGCTCGGCAAAATATCCAGTAACTGGTGGATAGCCAGTTATAGTGCTTTGCACATCGCGGACCACCTGACGCCTGCGGAAGATCAGTCTCGGCTGTTGCCTGAGTTTGAAACCGCCCAAGACGATAAGCAAAACGACGAAGCCGAAATTGCTGCGGCGCTTAGTAAACCTTTGTCCGGTGTCCACGCTTTGCCCAGAGGCGCCGGTCCCGGCGTGTTGATTCATGATCTGCTGGAGGAATGCGCGCAATGGGGGTTTTCCAAGGTCTCGGAAAATCCAGCCTTAAGACAAGAATTGATTCAAAAGCGATTTATCGGCGGCGAATGGGAGAACAAACATGCCGTCATCGCTTCGGCCTTGGCACACTGGTTGAACATGCCCTTGCTGCAGGACGCTAAGCTTAGTTTGGCTGCGCTCGAAACCAATGCCTATCAAGCCGAGCTGGAGTTTCTGCTGGGAGCCGATACCGTGGATACTGAGGAACTGGACCGCTTGGTCTGCCGCCACACCTTCGGCGGACAAGTGCGTCCAAGTTTGTTACCCGGCCAAGTAAACGGTCTGTTAAAAGGTTTTATCGACTTGGTATTCGTGCACGATCAGCAGTATTACGTGGTGGATTATAAATTCAACAGTTTGGGTGCCGACGACGCGGCGTATACCCAGGAGGCCTTGACGGCGGCCATGTTGGCTAAGCGGTACGATTTGCAAGCCTCCTTGTATTTATTGGCCTTGCATCGTTTGCTGAAAGTCAGGTTGGCTGCTGCTTACGATTACGAAACGCACATCGGCGGGGGCCTGTATTTGTTTTTAAGAGGCGCGCCAGGGCCAACGGCGGGACGCGTATTCGATAAGCCAGCCAGGGCATTGATCGAGGGTTTGGATGCTTTGTTTGGAGCATCGTCATGATTCGGCAAACGGCGGTAATCGACAGCATGCAGCAATGGGTAGCGAAAGGCTGGTTGAGTCATTTGAATCGCGCCTTCGTGGGCTTTTTGTTGGATCTCGACCCGGCGGCTTCTGACACTGTGCTATGGGCAGGAGCCTTGGTCAGCCATCAGCTGGATAGAGGCGAAGTGTATTTGGACTTGGCAAAACTCTGTGAGCAGCCGGGGATGACGCTGGCTATTCCGGCCGATGATGCTTGGGCTGTTGAGCAGGATGCGGCGGCGGCCGAATTGGCGCGCTTAAAAGTTTACAGCCTTGAGCTCTGGCAAGCGGCTCTATCGCAATCAAGACTTGTGTCATCAGGAGAAGGCGATACGCCGCTGGTTTTAGCCGGTACCCGGCTGTATTTGCGGCGTTACTGGCGCTACGAACAAATACTGCAATCCCGCGTCGCGCAGCTCTTGCAACCAGCGCGGGACCAGCTGCCGGCGTCCTTGGCGGAACGCTTGCAAACGCTGTTTCCCGCCAGCTCGGAAAGCCCGGACTGGCAAAAAATTGCTTGTGTTCTGGCCTTGCGCGCCCGTTTTGCCATTATCACCGGCGGACCGGGGACCGGCAAAACCACTACCTTGACCAAATTGTTGGCTTTATTGATTGAACTGGTGCAACAGGAGAGCGATAAACCCAGAAATCTGAATATCTTGCTGGCGGCGCCGACCGGCAAAGCGGCGGCCAGGGTCAGCGAGTCGATTGCCAAAGCGCTCAACAGCTTGACTATCGACGAAAGTATCAAACAATGTATCCCGAGAAAAGCCAGTACCTTGCACCGTTTGCTGGGCAGCCGGCATGATTCGCGGCGCTTTCTGCATCATCGCCATAATCCTATCGTCGCCGACATCGTGATCGTCGATGAGGCGTCGATGATAGATCTCGAAATGATGGCGTCGCTGTTGGAAGCCTTGCCGGCAAACACCCAGTTGATCTTGTTGGGCGACAAGGACCAATTGGCATCCGTCGAAGCCGGTTCAGTGATGGGGGATTTATGTCGCGGCGCCGAACACGCGGCCTATGATCAGGAAACGCTAGCGTGGATAAGCCGCTATGCCGGCGAACAGATCAAACCCGCCGCAGTGCCCGGCTCTGCCATCAATCAACAAACCGTTATGTTACGGCACAGTCATCGTTTCGATGCCCACAGTGGCATCGGCCAACTGGCTAAAGCCGTGAATCAGGGCGATGCTTTGCAGGCTCAGGCCATCTTAGCTGATACGGCACGGTACCCGGATTTGCTACCCGAACCGCGCGCAAAATATATTGCTTTACGGCAACACTCAAGCCCGGACGCCGTCAATAGTTTGTTAAGAAAACTGGTGATTAATAGCGGTGACGTGGCCCGCCGAGGTTATGGCTATTATTTGGCGCAAATCCATAATGGCCGGCCGGACAGCGCGGAACGATACGACGCATGGGCCATGCAAGTGTTGACCGCCTTCGATGCGTTTCAAGTGTTGTCGGCATTGCGGAAAGGACCGTGGGGCGTGGAAGGCCTTAATCAGCGCATTGAAGAATGGTTGTTCGCCAAAGCCAAGCAGGCGCTGTGGTACGAAGGCCGGCCGGTGATGATCACCCGCAACGATTACAACCTGGGCTTAATGAACGGCGATATTGGGATTGCGCTGCGAGACAGTAGCGGCAAGCTTAAAGTAGCATTTCCCAGTGCCGATGCCGGTATCGAGCCATCGGCCAATCTGAAAATACGCTGGATCTCGCCAATGCGCCTGCCGGACGTGGAAACCGCTTTCGCCATCACCGTGCATAAATCACAAGGCTCGGAGTTTGCTCACGTGGCCTTGGTCTTGCCGGAAAACATCAGCCCGGTGCTCACCCGCGAATTAATTTACACCGGCATCACCCGCGCCAAACAACACTTTAGCCTATTGGAAAGCAGCGACGGGGTGTTTACTAAAGCTATTTTGACCTGTCGTAAGTAGTCGTAAAGCAAAAGCCCATGTTATTGGATTTTTTAGGTAACACTTTGGGTCATGGATTCACATAGGCTTACGCCGCTGCCGAATGATGGTTTTTGGAAATGGAAAATTCCAAGGCGGAAGTTCGTGTATTTACCTTGAATGTCGGTTTAAAATTTAAATCAGCCATTCAAATAATAAAAGTTGTAGGGTGGATAAGCGAAGCACCATCCACCTATTTGCGTTCCTATGGTGGATGGCGCTTCGCTTATCCACCCTACGGCCCTGCCGTTCCAGTTCGTTTGTCGGACGGACGGTCAGAGGAACACGTTGGATTACAGCATTTCTAAGATCATGAATACCCGCTACGTATTGCCCGCAATGTGTCAATGTCACCAAGAAAAAATCTATCCGCCAATTGATCGTCCTTCATTCTAGGAAATTCATCTTCAATCTTTAACCCAAGCAGTTCTTTTGCTGCCCAGGAACCGGTGGACGCAACTTGCTCAACGAGTTCACGTCTTTCCGTAAGAAGGTAGCTCTTCCATTTTGGAAATCTATGTAATCTGGCAATTGTTGCGTGTCCTAGATTGTCATAGGTCACGCTAGCGCATTCTGTCACACGCATCTTTCCGGGCCGCCTTTCCGCCAAAAGTGCCTTGTAATTTGGGATGGCAGCAAGCAGTTTTTTCTCCAGTAACCACGGAGCTGATGCTTTGCTGACTCGATCTTGAAGCCTCCTTTTTCCATTTTATTCTTCACAACGAAGTCGTCCAAGGCTGCAATTGCTTGCATGTCGATTAAATTGATCAGTTGTTCCTCAGGCGAGGCTATCACTTGCGCCCATGAAATTTCGGGGATGGTAAGCCGTGCGAAGACGTGCAAATCTGCCCCCAACTTTTGAATTGCATTATTCGAGATTACATTGATCTTGGCGATACGCGAGACCGCGTTTGCCGCAAGCAGCACGAGCCGGTATGGCTCGTAGTCTTCGAAGTAAGTAAGGCACTGATCCAAAAAATATTTTATTGATGCATCCAGCTCTGCACCTCCCTGTTTGCCCGGGGCTAGCCATGCCGGAAGCCACTCTACGGTGTCGCGCTTTTCAGCTAATCCCGCCAGATAAGCAGCGGCCTGCGACATGAAGGCGTCGTTGGCGGCCCTGGGGTGGTCAGGGAAGATTCTGTACATAACGTTGAAGCTTCCGGGCATACTAAGGATTTCGCCAAAAATAACTTCCCTGTATTGATACTGTCCCTAACTGGATTTGTAATGGAGAATACAACGACTTGAACCGTGGAAGATGAAAAAGTGACTGGCTACGAACCCGCGAT
>NZ_JAXARY010000031.1:0-52710 GCF_033949435.1 Methylomonas defluvii
GACTGAAACATTTTAGAGCTATTGCCACCCGATATGACAAACTAAAACGCAATTTTGAAGGTGCTATCGCCCTGGCTTGTGCATTTATATGGTTACCGATGTGAAACGGCAACAGCCCCTAGTAGCAGATATTATTGACCGAGATTTTTCAACCAAACGAGTAAAACATGGACTGGCTACACTATTTGACCGACATTCTGCTGCACATCGATAAACATTTGGCCAATATCATCAGCGACTACGGCACGCTGACCTATGCCATTTTGTTTTTGGTTATTTTTGTCGAGACCGGTTTTGTAGTGATGCCGTTTTTGCCCGGTGACTCCCTGTTGTTTGCCGCCGGTGCCTTTGTGGCGATGGATGCTTTCAATCTGCCGATATTGCTCGGTGTTTTGGGAGCTGCGGCGGTGCTGGGCGATACCGTCAACTATTGGATAGGTCGCAGCATTGGTCAACGCGCCTATTCGCTCAGTTGGGTAAACCGCGAACATCTTGACCGCGCCCAGGCGTTCTACGATACCTACGGCGGTAAAACTATCGTACTGGCGCGCTTTGTGCCTATCGTGCGAACCTTTGCGCCGTTCGTGGCCGGGATAGGGAAAATGCCTTACAGCACTTTCATTTTGTATAACATTATCGGCGGAGTGGCATGGGTGTTGATTTGCGTGTTTGCCGGCTATTTCTTCGGCAATATTCCGCTGGTGAAGAAAAACTTTGAGTTAGTGGTGTTAGGCATCGTGCTGATTTCGGTCTTGCCGATAGTCCTGGAAGTTTGGAAAGCCCGTAAACAAGCCAAGCAATAAGGTCGCATGATGGTAGAGATGAACGATTCGCAAAAATGGTTTGTACTGGCCTTTATACTGGCTTTCGGCGGCCTATTGTATGTGTTGGCGCCGGTGCTGATGCCTTTTGCGTTTGCGGCCATTCTCGCTTACCTCGGCGATCCTGTTGTGGATAGGCTGGAAACTTTGCAATTCCGCGGTTGGCGTTTAAATCGGACGCTGGCAGTCATGGTGGTGTTTTCCGGCATCATTTTTTCGATAGCTGCGCTGCTGATCGTCATCATTCCTGCCCTGGAATATCAAATCAGCGAATTCATCGACAAACTGCCGTCTTATTTAAACTGGATAAACAAATCGGTCGTGCCGGTTTTGCAAAAATATCTGGGACGCACGATTAGACCGTTGCGCGAAGATCAATTGATTAATCTGATCAAGAGTCATTGGCAAGACGGCGACGGCGTTGCCGAGAACCTGATTCAATCGGTCTCCCATTCCGGTGCGGTGATCGTTGGTTGGGTGATGAATCTGGTGTTGATTCCGGTGATTACCTTCTATTTACTGCGCGATTGGGACGACTTAGTGGCGCGAATCCACGATTTGTTTCCACGCCGCGTTGCCGGCACTGTCGCCAAACTGGCTGGCGAGGCCGACGTGGTGTTGGGTGCGTTCATGCGCGGCCAGTTTTATGTGATGCTGGCGCTGGGCGTGATTTACAGCGTCGGCTTATGGTTGGTGGATCTGGAACTGGCCCTGGTGATCGGTATGCTGGCTGGTTTGGTCAGTTTCGTGCCGTATATGGGTGCCATCACCGGTATCGTCTTTGCCTGCATCGCGGCCTTGCTGCAATTTCAGGATGCGATGCATTTATTGCCGGTGTTGATCGTTTTTGCGGTGGGTCAGAGTATGGAAGGCATGCTGTTGACGCCGTGGTTGGTCGGAAACAAAATCGGTTTACATCCCGTAGCAGTCATGTTTGCTGTACTGGCGGGTGGTCAGCTGTTCGGGTTTTTAGGCGTCTTGTTGGCCTTGCCGGTGGCGTCGGTGATTATGGTGCTGTTGCGGCATATCCATGAGCGTTATACCTTTAGCGGTTTTTACAGCAAAGGTTAGTGTTCGCTATGCGCAATGCGTCGTTATTTGCGGCATTATTGCTAATTTCGACATCGGTGTTTGCGACCGATAGCCGCAGAGAGCAGGACTTTGCTGCGGCTATTCAGCAACAATTGCCCGTGGGGCAGGCGATTTGGTTGAAATCCGCCGACAAAACTTTTCTGGCGCTCTTCACGGAAGCCGAAAAGACCGACAACAGCCAAGTGGCAATCGTACTGCACGATATGGGCGAACATCCCGATACCAAGCCATTGATTCATCGCTTGCGAACCACGTTGCCGATGCATAATTGGGCGACGCTTGCCCTACAAATGCCTGTCAGGGAAAGCGGCGCGCAGGCTGAAGACTATTACCCGCTGTTCGAAGAAGCACGTGGACGGATTGATGCGGCTGTGGAGCATCTGCTGAAAAACGGTGCGAAACATATCGCAATTGTCGGCTACGGCATGGGCGCTTTGATGGCCGCATCCCGCCTTGCCGATAAACCCAATGACGTGACGGCGCTGGTATCGATTAGTTTGCCCGTGCCGCAAACCACTGCAACACAGGCGCAAAGCCTCGATTTGATTAAAAAAGTGCAATTGCCTTTTTTGGATGTGTATGCCGAGTTTGATTTACCGGCAGTGCTCGATAGCGCCCGGCAACGGCGTATGGCCGGTAAAGATAATCCGGTGTATCGGCAGATAAGAATGGATGGCGAGGATCACGGCTATCAACAAGATTACGATTTGCTTGTAAAGCGCGTATACAGTTGGCTGACTACGACGGTCAGCGAAGATTAATAATTATTACAAAGGGTGTAACACATGCTTTTAACCGAAGAATTGGTCGCGGAAATTAAATTTTTATCCTTGTTCAATCTGGAGTCCGTACAAGAAGGCGTCAAGGTGCATGGCAATGCCGAGCCGGTATTGATTGCTGCGGCGCAACGTCTGTTCGACAAAGGATTGGTCACCCAGCATGACGGCGGGTATCTGACCGACCTGGGTATAGAAGTGGCGGAACACGCCCAACGGATGTTGACGATATTGCAGTCTAACTAACGACGATTCAAAGGCCTAGGCCCAGCTCGAACAACCACTTCAAAGAGACGTAAAAAATCAGGACTATGAGCAGGCTATAGCCGAGAAATCGGATGGGCTTGTTCAGATTGTGGCGGAAAAAGCCTTGGTATTCGCCTTGCGCCTTCAATTGCCGGTAAAGTGCGCGTTGGTTTAGGGCGCGTTTTTGTTGGTATTCGTTGAATAATTGTCTGGCTTTATCGACGTCATCGCGTTGATAAAGCCAGATAGCCGGCATGGAAATGCCCCAGTTGCCTGCTGACGTTTCGTAAAATTCAATATCGTTGTCGGCCAGTAACTGCCGAACATCGTCCGCTTCGTCCGTGGGTACGCCTCTTAGCGAGAAAAATAAAATCGTCATAGCCAGCCGCATGGTGTAAGAAGCGCAAATTATAAATCAATAAGCGTGCATCGAGCGCCGGGCAAACTCTTCAGAATGAATCAACCCAGCCCATTTCCACTGCCCGCTCAGACCTCTATTGTTTTGCTGGAGGATGCTGGAGCAAACCCAAGTGCAGATAGTTTGCAAGGCGTGCTGCGCGCGCAGGATTTTCGCTGTGCGGTGGCGTCGAGTGCGGAAGAGGTGATGGAGCTGCTGACAAATGCGCCGGTGGACTTACTGATTATTGCCTGTCGAGATTGGCCTTGGCGGCAGGTAGCCGATATGCGCGATGCGGCCGATTCCTACCTGCCTATCATATTGATTGCCGATGATTTAACCGACACGCTGCTGGACCATTGCGCCGCTGTTGAGATCGACGCCGTCATTTGTCGACCGGTCAATCAGCATTTATTGCTGTTAAAAATACGGTCGTCGTTAAAACTGCGCATGTTGTATCAGCACGAGCACGCGCAAAAAACGCTGTTGCTCGATTATTGGCAGACTTCCGATCTGGAACATGAAGTCGCGGCCAAACTGTTCAACGACGTGTTAAAAGCCGACTTTCTGGAAACTGAAGCCGTGGAAGTGGTGATGTCGCCGATGGCCTTGTTTAACGGCGATTTGGTGTTGATTGCCAAAACCCCGGAAAATCATTTGCATGTGCTGTTGGGCGATTTTACCGGCCACGGTTTGTCGGCATCGATAGCCGCTACGCCGCTGGCGGATATTTTCTATGGCATGACGCGGAAAGGTTTCGATATTAACGAAATCGTTACCGAAATTAACGCCAAACTGTATCGGGTGTTGCCGGCCAACCGCTTTTTGGCGGCGACGGTGGTGGCGCTGTATCCCGAGTCGTCGTCTATGAAAAGCATTACCTGCGGGCTACCCGAGCATTTTTTAGTCAATCATGCCGACAACAGTTTTTTGGCGATACGCTCTTTGAATATTCCGCTGGGTATTCAGCCTTCGATTGACATCGAAGAGCAACTGCATCGGGTAAGCGAGAATCAGCGTTTATATCTGCTCACGGATGGCATTTTTGAGGCGGAAAATGCTGAAGGTGAGCTTTTCGGCGGGGAACGCATTCTTAATGCTATCCGGCAAAGTAAATCCGACGCCATCAAAAATTTGCAGGCCAGCCTTGAAGCACACACCGGCGGTGCGATTCAGAAAGATGACAATACCCTGGTTATTTTGAGCTGTGCGGTCGATAGCGTGCCCTGGGGGCGGCGAGAAATCCGGCTTCCCCGGCAACGGATCGCCGCGACGACCTGGAAGCAGGTACTGGAATTTGACATCGATAGTTTGCGCCTGATCAATCCGGTGCCGGTCATGGTCAACACCGTCATGGAAATCCAGGGTTTACAGAATTATCGCCAGGATATTTTCATGATAGTCAGTGAATTGTTCGCGAATGCGCTGGACCATGGCGTGCTGGGCTTGGATTCGGCTCTGAAGAGCAGTCCGGAGGGCTTTATGCGCTTTTATGCGATGAAGGACGAGAGGTTGCAACAGCTCCAGCGCGGCAAAATCCGCTTATCGTTTATCCATCATGCGACCGAGTACGGTGGCCGCTTGATCGTTAAAGTCGTCGATAGCGGCAACGGCTTCGATTGGCGACGGCGCATCGGTTTGCGGAAGAGTGATGAGGCTTACTGCGGCCGCGGCATTATCATGCTGGAGACTTTATGCAGCAGCCTGAGCTACCACGGTTGCGGCAATCGCGTAACCGCCGTTTTCGATTGGCGGCATTAACGGGCTTAGTGTTGGCAATTGCCGCAATAGTAGCTGGCTCGTTGACCTATTTTGAGTTGCTGAATTGGTTCCTTGCAGCGCAGGCAGGCTTGTCCGCCGCGACCGTACACATTTAGGGATTGTTTGAAATAACCGGGTTTGCCCTCGGCATTGCTAAAGTCGCGCAACGTGGTGCCGCCTTTATCGATGGCTTGTTGCAATACGGTTTTGATCGCCGCCACCAACGCTTCGCACGCCGGCGTATCCAGTTCTCCGGCGCAGCGCATCGGCTGTACGCCTGCTAAGAACAAGGCTTCGCTGGCATAAATGTTCCCCACGCCCACCACGACATGGCTGTCCATAATCAATGATTTGATCGGCACCGCGCGGTTTGCCGCCCGCTGCCGCAAATAGTTAGCGTCGAATGCCGCGGAGAGCGGTTCAGGCCCCAGCGTGGCCAGCAAGGGATGCAACATTGGATCTTCGGCAGTCCACAAGGCCGCGCCGAAGCGGCGCTGATCGTTAAAGCGCAGTACCGTATCGTCGGCAAAAATGAAGTCGATATGGTCGTGCTTGCGCAGCGTTTGCTCGGGTGTGGTGATGCGCAGATTCCCCGACATGCCCAGATGCAGGATCAGCGTGCCGCGCCCCGTACCGAGTAATAAATATTTGCCGCGCCGCTCGACAGCGTCCAGACGCTGGCCCGGCAAATCGATGGTCAGGGACTCGGGAACCGGCCAACGCAACTGCGGGTGACGCACAATCACGGTTTTAAAGGTTTTGCCGGTAATATGCGGCGCGATGCCGCGCCGACTGGTTTCGACCTCAGGTAATTCCGGCATGATTGCGTCAGATTTGGGTGAGTAAAAACTGGGCTTCGTCCTGGATCTTTTTGCGGAAGAACAATAGCTTCCAGCGGCTGCCGCCGCATTGCCGCCACAATAAAGTGGCGCGTATGCCTGCCAACAGCAGGGCGCGTATTTTATTCACAGTACTTTGGTTGCCCAGATATTGCTGATCGCCTTGCACCATGATCCGCGGTTGCAGGGTACTGATGGTGCTGTGATACACATCGGCCAGATTGGCCAGCACATTTTCATGCAGCACGCCGAAATGTTCGGTTTGAGCTTGAGCCTTGCTGACGCCGGCCTGTATGGTTTTTTGCATGTCCGGCTGTTTGTTCAACTGTTTTTGCAAATAGACAATCTGTGCCGCGTATCGGGCCTGTTCCGGACTGGCCAGCACCCGGCTGCCGAGCTGGGTCGTGAGCTGTTGTAAGCCGTGTTCGATACCGATCAAGCCGCCGTAGACATCAATCACGCTGTCCGCGTCTATTTTCAGCAAACTGCTGATGCTGGCTTCCAATGCGGCGTTTGGACAAGTGCCGGTGCCGGCAAGCTGATGCACCAAGGAGCAGGCTTGGGCGATGCCGGCCAGCGCGATGGTTTGGTTACTGAGCGTGTTCAGGGACATGTTACTTACAGGCGGTAGTCAAACAATCGGCTTTAACCGGGTGGCCGTCTTTGATCCATGACTGGATGCCGTTGGACAAATGATAGACATTTTTCATGCCCAGCTGCTCGGTGAGGATTTGGCCGATCTTACCGCTCCGATTCCCGGAACGGCAAACCAAAATGATCGGTTGGTCGGGCGACGATTTCAGTTTTTCCAAGTTGGCCAGCCATTTTTCCTGGTCGAAGTGGCCGTTGCCGTCAAAGGATTCCAGTTTTTGGCTGTTGGCGATGACGCCGGTGGCTTGCCATTCCGGCGCGGTACGCACATCCACGACCAGCGCATTCTGATTTTGCTGCATGCTTAGAAGTTGTTCGGCAGTGACTACGCCTAGTTCGGTGGCGTAAAGATGGGCCGCGAATAGACAGCCTAGCCAGAATAAAGTCAGTCTCAGTTTCATGATGATGCCGGTAGGTAGGATAAATGGCTCAAGCGGCCAAGAAAGGTAAAATGCGCGTCGCCCACCAGTCTATGCTCTCCAGATAGATATTGGCGATACACTCGGGATTTATGCCGCGGAAGGTGCCAAGGCCAGGCTCCCAGCGCTCGTAGGCGATGCAGAATTGTAACGCTTCGCCGGCGTTGCCGCGATATTTCAAAATGGCATCGTCAACATCTTCCGCCAGCGGCAATTGTTCCAATACTTTGTTCGCCGGCATGTCCAACAGACTGTCCAAACCCGACAGCATGCCGATTAAAAAATAGTGTTCCTGATCGTCTTTAAGTTCTCGCGCTATTAATTCACACATTTTGGCGCGGATCAGCACGTTTTGCAGTACCGAAGAAGGTTTGCCGGACATGGAAGATAAGGCCAGAATATTCACCCAGCGTTTGATCTCGACCAGTCCCAGGCAAGCTATGGCATGCTGAATGGATTCGATTTTTTGCGGCAAGCCGAAAAACGCGGAATTTAAATAATGCAGCAATTTAAAACTCATCCCAACGTCTTGCGAGATAATCTTGCCGATTTCCGCAAAACTGGCGTCCGCCTTGTTCACTGCGGACAGTAATTGGATGGCGGCGGTTTGGCTGACGCCTAGCCGTTTACCTTCCACAATATTGGGTTTACTGAAGAAAAAGCCTTGAAACAGCTCGCAGCCCCATTCGCGTAGGGTTTCAAACTCCTGATGCGTTTCGACTTTTTCCGCGAGCAATTTGAGTTTATAGGGTTTTAGCTGTTCAATCAGTTGCCGGGTGCCGTCCAGTCCGTCGGCCATCACATCCAGCTTGATAATATCGGCAAACTCCAGCAAGGGCAGCCACTCCGGGGACAAGACGAAGTCGTCCAGCGCGATGGTATAGCCCAGTTGTGATAATTCTTTCAGGTTGGCGACAATGTTGTCATCAATAGTCACGCTTTCCAGTACTTCGATGACGATACGCTCTTTGGGCAGATGCAGCGGCGTTTTGTCTAGGATGTTTTGCGTGGTGAAATTAATGAAGGCTTTGTGGGGGCCGACCAGTTCGTTCAGGCCGATTTCCAGCAGCGTATCGGTGATAACTTGATTTGTGGCGTTGGCGGCACCATCTTTCAAACTGAGATCGAAATCTTTGCCCCTGAATAAAATCTCGTAGGCGAAAGTGTTCAGATGGCGGTCCAGAATTTGCTGTCTGCCAATCAGAAAATCTGTCATTTATTTACGGGCTCCCGATCATTGCACTATCATGCGAATAGGTCGCGCCTTATACCATGTTCAAACAGTTTAAGTCGAGAATGGCCGACCAGTCTTAATTTCAATCATAAGGAGATCAACATGTCCGAATCAGCAACGTTAACAGTAAGCGGTATGAAATGCGGTGGTTGCGAGAGCAGCATCGTCAGTAAAGTATCGGCGATTGCCGGCGTGGTAACGGTGCAGGCCTCGCATAAAGACAAACGGGTCGAAGTCGAATTTGATCCGGCGCAAACCGACTTGGACGAAATCGAAGACGTTATCACCGACGCCGGTTTCAAGGTCGAATAAAACCGCATCGGCGTTTGCCTACGGATCAACACGATATTGCTTGGGAATCGTCATCATGACTTTAGATCAATCGACTAATCAGCAGCAGGAAATACGCCTTTCCATACTCGGCATGCGTTGCGCCGGCTGTGTCAGCGCAGTGGAAACCGCCTTGCAATCGGTGCCGGGGGTTGCGTCCGTCACCGTCAATTTTGCCGACCACTCTGCTACCGTCGGCGGCGATCCCGATCATCAAGCCATGAAGCAGGCCTTAAAATCCGCCGGCTACGATGCGGCGGTGATGGAAGGCTTGGAAGACCCGAGTGAAGAGGAAAAGCAGGAAGAAGAGCGTTATCGCGACCTGCTGCGAAAAGCTGGCGTGGCCGGCGCATTGGGTCTGCCTTTGATGCTGGGCGCACATCTGGACTGGTTTCCGGCCATGGGCAGTGCCGCCGGCACGGTGTTTTGGTCCGAGGTGGCCCTGTTGACGTTGGCGGTGATGTTTTATTCCGGCGGACATTTTTTTCACAGCGCGCTTAAATTGCTGCTGGTCAAGCAGGCCAATATGGATACCTTGATCGCGCTGGGTACCGGCTCGGCGTGGTTGTACTCCTGTATCGTCATTGATTACTCCGGCCAGCTGCCTTCACTGTCCGCTCATGCCTACTTCGAGGCCTCGGCGGTGATCTTGGCGTTCATCAATCTGGGCAGTGCGCTGGAAACTCGGGCGCGGGGTAAAACCTCGGCGGCGATACGCGCGCTGATCGGTTTGCAACCCCGTACCGCTCGGGTGGTGCGAGAGGGACAAGAGATCGATATTCCTATTGAGCAAGTCGGTCTTGGTGAAACCTTGCGGGTTAGACCCGGCGAAAAAATCGCCGTGGACGGTGTGGTGTTGGAAGGACATTCCACTATCGACGAATCCATGCTGACCGGCGAATCGATGCCGGTTGAGAAAATGGAAGGTGCCAGTGTCGCCGCCGGCACCATCAATCAGCAAGGCAGTTTTTTATTTAGCGCGACCCGCATTGGCCGCGATACCGCTTTGGCGCAGATTATTCAAAGCGTGCGGCAAGCGCAGAACAGCAAACCGGCGATTGCCAAACTGGCGGACAAGATTTCCGCGGTATTTGTCCCCACCGTGGTGGGCATATCGGTACTGACTTTTTTAATCTGGTTGAGTATTGGCCCAGACCCGGCTCTGGGTTATGCGTTTGTCACATCGATGACGGTGTTGGTAATTGCTTGCCCGTGCGCATTGGGTTTGGCTACGCCGATTTCGGTGATGGTCGCGGTCGGTCGTGCCGCGCAAATCGGTATATTGATCCGCAAAGGCGAAGCCTTGCAAAGCGCCGGCAAGTTGACTTGCCTGATTCTGGATAAGACCGGCACCGTCACTGCCGGTAAGCCCAGTCTGGCTGAAGTGATCGCTTTTGGCGATGTCGACGAAGTCCAGGTGTTGCAGTATGCCGCCAGTCTGGAATCGGGGTCCGAACATCCCTTGGCCGCAGCGATACTGGCGGCTGCCGAACAAAAACAGCTTAAGTTGGAGAAGGTCAGAAAATTTCAGGCCGTGGCCGGGCACGGTATCGCCGGCCGCATCGCGGATCGGCAATGTTTGTTCGGCAATGCCGCGTTGCTAGCGGAACATGGCATCGACGATAGCAAGCATCGCGATAAAATGGCCGAGTTGGCGGCAAAAGGCCAGACACCAATGTTTTTGGCCGTCGAAAATTCGGTGGTTGGCATCGTGTCGGTCGCAGACCCGATTAAACCCGATTCCGCCGCAGCGGTACGGCAATTACGGAAGCAGGGTATCCGCGTGCTGATGGTGACGGGCGACAACGAGATCACCGCGCAAGCGATAGCGGCGCAAGCCGGAATCAGCGAAGTCCGAGCGCAAGTCTTGCCACAAGACAAAGCCGCCGTGGTAAAAGCCTTGCAACAGCAAGGCGAAATTGTCGGCATGGTCGGTGACGGTATCAACGACGCGCCGGCCCTGGCGCAAGCGGATGTCGGTTTTGCGATTGGCACCGGCACCGACGTGGCTATCGAAAGCGCCGACATTGTGTTGCTGCAAGGCTCCTTATTGAAGGTGTCCGAGGCAATGGCGCTGTCGACATTGACGGTTGCCAATATCAAGCAAAACCTGTTGGGTGCATTTTTCTACAACACTATCGGCATTCCGGTCGCGGCCGGTTTGCTGTATCCGTTATTTGGCTTGTTACTCAACCCAATGATTGCCGGCGCGGCCATGGCCATGTCATCGGTCACGGTCGTCAGTAACGCCAATCGTTTGCGCTGGATTAAGCTGGATGTTCAGTAGGGGCGAAGAATGAATAGCGTGCCTAAAGCGTCGGTACAAACCTTCAGTATCGCCGACTATACGGGATGGCCGGACGACGAGCGCTGGGAGTTAATCGACGGCGTTCCTTACAATATGAGTCCCGCACCCAGCATCAAACATCAGACGGTTGCTGGACGTGTTTTTAGCCGGATGGAACAATTTTTAAAAGGTAAGCCCTGCAAGCCTTTCATCGCCCCTGTGGACGTCATTCTCTCCGAGCATGACGTGGTGCAACCGGATTTGTTTGTGGTCTGCAATCCGGAAAAGATTGGCGAAAAAGCCATACACGGGGCGCCGGATTTGGTGGTAGAGGTTTTATCCCCCAGCACGGCGCTGAAGGATATGCGAGAAAAAAAAGCGCTCTACGAGCGTGCCGGCGTGAGGGAATATGTGGTCATCGACCCGTTGGAAAATTATGTTCAGCGTTTTTTTCTGGGCGCAGACGGTCGCTATGCCAATGCCGACGTTTTTGGGGTTGAGGAAGATTTGCCCCTGTTGAGTTTGTCGGAGTTGATTTTGCCCTTGGCGGAGGTTTTTGAGTTGTAAGGCGCTATTGGCTTGCAGGCAAACCGAATAGCGCGCTGGGTGGCTTATAGTTTGAATTGGGAAATCGTGGTGTGTAAATTACCGGCGATTTTTTGCAAATGATGGGCTTCTTGCGCGGTTTGCTCGGCGTCCTTCGAGTTGTTGATGGTGACGTCATTAATCGAATTGATGTTTTGATTAATGTGCTCGACGACGATTTTTTGTTCTTTCACCGCGTCGGAAATATGCGTATTCATGGTGGAAATTTGCGCCACCATACTGGAAATGTTGTCCAGCAATTCGCCGGTACTTTCGATGACTTCAACGGTCTCCTTAGCCTGATTTCGGCTTTCCGACATGGCTTTCACCGCTTCCCGCGAGCCTTGCTGCAAGCGCTCTATCATCGCTTGAATTTCATGCGTGGAATCCTGGGTTCGGCTGGCCAGTGTCCGCACCTCGTCCGCCACTACCGCAAAACCACGGCCTTGTTCGCCGGCTCTGGCGGCCTCAATCGCCGCATTGAGCGCCAATAAATTAGTCTGATCGGCGATGCTCTGAATCACATCCAGCACCGAGCTGACATTCACGCAGTTTTGCTCGACATTACCGATTACGGTGCTGGCCCTGTCGATATTGTTAGACAGCGCATGAATCGATTGCACCGTATTGGTCACCACCGCCTTGCCGTGGTTGGCGGCCACGCTGCTTTTCTGCGCCGTTTGCGCGGCGTTAGCCGTGTTGTTGGACACTTCCGTCACTGTCGCGGATAGTTCCGTTACCGTTGCCGCGACCTGATCCGTGCCCATCTGCTGTTTCAAAATATCCTCTTGTACCCGCTCGGACATTTGGCTCAAGCGGTTCGAGGCAGTGTTCAACTGTTTGGATTCCGTCGCCACTTGCCGCATCAGGCTATGTAACACGCTTAAAAATTCGTTGAACTGGGTGACGATAATGCCGACTTCGTCATTGCCTTCGTGCGGAATGCGCCGGGTCAAATCGCCGCCGCCCTGTCTAAGCAGATACAGCGATTTTTGCAGCTCGGTCAGTGGCGGCTCTATTTTGAAATAAAGCATGCTCAAACAGACCGTCACAAACAGTAGCAACCCGATGGAAAACGCAATACGCGATAGGCTGTAATCGTGCAAAGACGAACTTAATTGTTGTTTGGCGAGGGCAAGCTCCCGATCAAGTTGCTCGGTAATTCTGATTAATTCTTCGGTCAGCGTGGCAGCTGTGTCGTCAAGACCTGAGCCCGGCGCCTTCATGGTAACGGTGCCCGCCTCGGTGCCCAACTTAATGTAATCCCAAGCCATCTTTACGCCGGCATCGTGCATTACTTGAATTTTCCGCTTCAATGTTTCGACTTGCGCGTGCAATGCCGGGTGAGATTGTTCGGCTTTGTCCAGATTTAACAATGCGGCGTCCAGGTTTTCTTTGGCTTCGGCAAAGCCGCCATCATCATGCGTCGCGCCGACGTCGGTCAGAAATTGTTGAATCTGCACGACATGAAAACGCACATGAGACAAATAGTCCGAGGTGTTTTGTTTTTGCGCTGCTGCTTGCAAGTTGTCGTCTATGGACTGAAATGCATGCCACAGCGACAACACAAACAGCAGATTGGCAAATGCCAAAGCGGAAGCAATTAAGATCAGCGAAGATTTGATTGAGATATTTTTAAACATGAGGTTTTTGGGTAATTATTTTTCAAGTTTTTCTAAATCAGTCACCAACGCCGTCATTGCCGCAACGGCATGGTGTTGGGCTTCTGACAGGGCGTCGCCGTTGTTTAAGGCGTACAAACCGATCTGCCGGTTGAGTTCGGCAATTAAGCGTGCGCGATGCTCGCGGCGGTTGCGTAGTTTGGCAACCATATTCGAAAACGACAGCGCCAAATCCTGTAGCTGATCGTTTTCTCGCAAGTGCGTGACGGTATCAAGCTTGCCGTCGCCGACCTCTTGGCAGAGTGTTTCGAAGCGATATAAGGGCCCGGCGATTTTATGCGAGGCGTAAAGAACGGTGCTCACCGCAATGCCGCCGGCAACCAAAATAGCCACCAAGTTGCCGATTAAAATCGATACGCCCAGGCGTTCCGCCGCATTAACGATATTGGCGTGCGCCGACTGGGATTGAGCCTGCAGATCGCCGCCGGTCATCCAATAAATCAGTAGGGCCGAACATAATCCGGCCAGCAATATCAGTGCAAAAGCGCCGAGGATGAAACGGCCTTGAAAATCCCTTTTGATAAAAATTTGGCGACGTTTGGTAACGGTATTGTTCATTTTCAGGAACCTTAGTTGACGTTGTGACAAGTTAAACAGAGCTCGCCGTCGCTGTTGTTACGGCGGAGTAAAAAGCTTTTTTTCAGCCTTTCGGCGTTCATCAGTTTATCCATGAAGCTGTGGCTGGCTTGCGGCCGGTCGCTATCCAGCTTGCCGTGCGTGTAGTGGCAGGTCAGACAGGTAATGTCGTTTTCCTCGTTAAGCGGCAAGTCGGCGGGTACCGGAAAGTCGATATTCAAACCCACTTTGTGGCCTTGGTTCGGATTATGGCACGAGGAGCACATGGCCACGCCGTCCTTGCTAAAGGTGGTTTGATCGGCTGATATATTTTTGCTGTGTAAAATGCCGTCCTCTTTGATTTCCGGCGTCGTCGTATGGCAATTACTACACCCGGCTTGCGGCGATTGCTTGGAAATGAGGTGCGGATTGTCGTCGGCGGTATGCGCGCCACTGACGAACAACAGCAAAAGTGCGCCGGTGCCGCCGGCCAATAAGCATTTGTATAGGAGCTTGTTCATGATTAGAAAGACATGACGATTTGGGCTATGCCCAGTTTTCTGTCGAAATAACGCTCGGCGGTTTCGGTGCCCAGCGAATCGTTGTATTCAAATTTGACCCGTAAATGATCGCTGAATTTGTAGTTAAACCCGAGGCTAAGCATGGAGAGATCGTTGATCGCCACGGTGCTGCCATCAAAGTCCAAGCCAAGGTCTTGCGAAGGCTGCCAGCGGCTGTAGCGGGCGAACACCACAATGGGCTGTTTGCTCAGGCTTTCCAAATCCACGGTCAGCGTGGAGTGGTAGCCCAATTGGTGGCCCTTGCCGAACGGGCTGGTGTTTGGATCTGGGATGATGACAGGCAGTGGGTTGCCATCCGCGTCTTGTTCCAAAAACACCTGTTGATGCGCATTCAGCAGCATGAATTCGTTTTGTAAACGCCACATGCCGTAGCCGATACTCAGGTCCGCGCCGTAAACGGTATTGCGGATGCGGTTTTCGCCATCGAACTCGCTCAGATGGGAGACACCGATTTCGATACCTTCCGGATTGGTGTTGTGGATTTTGTAGGTATTTTGCCCCATAGCCAGGCCCACCCGGCCGCCGACGGTATGGCCGTCATTGGCGTACAGTGCGTCGGTCCAGAATACCGAGTAGTTGAATATATCCCAGGCACCGTAGGAACGAATGCCGTCGGCATTGTAACCGCCCAGCTGCATGCGGGAGGTGGTCAACGGTGCGGTAACAGTGATGCGGTCTTTGTTAGCGAAGTTTTGGTAATCGTTGCCGAACGGTAAGTCGAAACGGCCGGCCTGGATGTGCAGGCCTTTGTTATTGAAAATCCGGCCGCGCGGCGGAATACGATCATTAAACATATGGTAGTCGACCAGCGCGACGGCGATACCGGCCATTGTGCTGCCGCCACTCAGCGCGCCGGGGCCGCTGTTACCGCAGAATACCGCACCGGGCGCACCATAGTCGGCGTTGGATGAGTTGCCGCATAACACTAAAGCCGAGCTGGCGCCGAAATGGTCGTCGTGTACATAGTCCAGGTCCAACTCCACCGAGCCGACGCTAAAGGTCTGGTCAGTAGAGTTGCCGGTTTTGGCGTTGATGTCGAAAAAACCGCTCATTTGCAGGCCGTTGGCTTCGGCCGCTTCTTTTAATGCGGCAATTTTTTTGTCCAGGGCCTGGAGTTTGGTGTCCACGGTTGGCTCAGGTTTGCCGTTCGCAGCCGTTTTCACCGGTGCCGGGGCGGGTTCGCCGGCCTTAGCGACTGCCGGGCTCGGCGCTGCCGCTACAGCGCCGCTTCTTTCTTGTTCCAGTTGTTTGATACGGGCTTCCAGTTGTTCGATTTTCTGGTCCTTTTCCTTCAGCACGCCTTGCACAATCTGGCGGATATGTTCGTCTTCCGCAGCGGTGGCATGCGCGTTGGCGTGGGCTGCCAGGCTGAGCAGGGCGATAGCTATTCGCTGGTTTCTTGGATGCATAACTGTCTCTGTGTGTAAGCTTAGGACTACATTTTTTTCAGAATCTTCGTATCGAGGCAAGGTTAGTTGCTTTTGTAGGCATTTCAAGTTGATGCATGGGGCTGGCCTTATTCAACGGGCTCAACTTATCCCTGGCGCCTCGTTTGAGCTGAGGTCGTCAAAGCCTGGAGTGGTTTGTCCTTCGATAGACTCAGTACTCTCAAGGGCATAAAGGCGAATGGTATCTAAGGGCCGGGTTAACCATTCGCCGATCCGTTTGCGAATGCTGGTGCGGCTTATTCAACACAGAATCTGATGTTACAATGAACGGTTTTATGCCCGGCGCGCGTCTGTCAAAGGCTGGGAAACCGCGAATCAAGCTTAGGTCGTTTATGAATAAACTGAAATGTGCCGTGATAGGTGCCGGATATTTAGGAAAATTTCATGCGGAAAAATACGCATCGTTAAAGGATTGCGAGTTGGTGGCGGTGGTTGACATCAATGCCGAGGCGGCGCAACAAGTTGCCGAAAAAAACGGCGCTCAAGCGTTGACGAATTACCATGATTTACTCGGCAAAGTCGATGCGGTGAGTGTTGTGGTGCCCACCAGCTACCATCACAGCGTGTCCAAAGACTTTCTGAATGCCGGTGCGCATGTACTGGTGGAAAAGCCGATCACCGTTACCGTGGAAGAAGCCGATGAGCTGATCGCGATTGCCAAGGAAAAGAACGTCATTCTGCAGGTCGGGCATTTGGAACGCTTCAACCCGGCCGTACGCGGTTTGGAGAAAATGGAAGACAAACCGCTGTTTATCGAGTCGCACCGCTTGTCGCCGTTCAATCCGCGCGCTAATGACGTGAGCGTGGTGCTGGATTTAATGATTCACGACATCGACATCATCATGGCGCTGGTCGATTCGGAAGTGGAAAAAATCGATGCCAGCGGCACCGCCGTATTAACCCAAGGTACCGACATCGCCAATGCCCGCATCACCTTTAAAAACGGTTGCGTGGCGAACGTCACCGCCAGCCGCATCAGCATGAAAATGGAACGCAAGATGCGCATGTTCCGTCCTTGTTCCTATATTTCCGTGGATTTTCAGAATCGGGTTTTGATTAAACATAGAACCGGCGATAAAGAAATGTTTCCCGGTATTCCAGAAATTGTCACCGAGGAATCGGTATTCGAAAGCGGCGATGCCTTGCTTGATGAGATTAAACATTTTGTCAATTGCATCAAGACCGGCGAAAATCCGCTGGTTCCCGGCGAAGCGGGCCGCAAAGCCCTGGCTACCGCAATAGAAATCACCAAATTTTTAACCCATCGATAAAGGGCTGACACTATGATCCCCATGGTCAATCTGCAAGCGCAGTATGCGGAAATTCAAGATGAAATCGTCGGCGGTTTCACCGAAACCCTTAACAATTGCGCGTTTATCCTGGGGCCGAATGTGCAGGCTTTTGAAAAAGAAGCCGCTGCCTACCTGGGCGTTAAACATGCCATCGGTTGCGCGTCCGGTACCGATGCATTGCATTTAGCCTTATTGGCGGAAGGCATAGGCGCGGGCGACGAAGTCATTACCAGCGCATTTACTTTTATCGCCACCGCAGAAGCAATCAAATACGTCGGCGCCAAGCCGGTGTTTGTCGACATCGATCCGGGCACGTTCAATATCACCCCGGAAAATATCGAAAAAGCCATCACAGCCAAAACTAAGGCGGTGATGCCGGTGCATCTGTTCGGCCAACCTGCCGATTTGCCGGCCATCAAAGCCATTTGCGAAAAACATGATTTGAAACTGATCGAGGATTGCGCGCAATCCTTCGGCGCGACCGTCTACAACAAGCAAACCGGTAGTTTCGGCAATGCAGCCGGTTTTAGTTTCTTTCCCAGCAAGAACCTGGGCTGCTTCGGCGACGGCGGCTTGGTGACGACCGATTCCGACGCGACGGCGGCCAAGATCAAGCAATACCGCAATCACGGGTCGGACGTGCGCTACTACCACGACGTGATAGGCTACAACAGCCGGCTGGACGAGCTACAGGCCGTGGTGTTGCGCGCTAAGTTAAAACGCATCGATCAATACAATGCCGCTCGTCGCCATGCCGCGCATTTGTATTCTGATCTGATGGCCGATTTGCCCTTGACTACGCCTTATGAAGACGGCATTGGTGTGCATGTCTATCATCAATACACCTTGTTGTCCGACCGCCGCGACGAGGTCATGAAAGCCTTGCAAGAGCAGAAGATTGGTTGTGCCGTTTACTATCCGGTACCGCTGCATCAACAGAATGTGTTTAAAGAAGAGTGCGCAGGCCTTTCCCTGCCAGTTACCGAGTCGGTTGCGGCGCGTTGCTTCTCTTTACCGATTTGTTCCAATCTGAGCGACGATACCGTCAAGCAAATTGTCGAAGTGATTCGCGGCGTTTTCCCAGCGTAAATTCCAAAACGCATTAATGTAGGGTGGGCTAAGCACCGCGCAGCCCACCAACTATTCCCAAATGACCAATCAATCTGCCTACACGGTGCTGTTTAGCGCCGGCGAATCCTCCGGCGAGCAACACGCCGCCAATATGTTCCTGGAACTGAAACAGCGTTGTCCGTCGATTCGCGGCATCGGCATGGGCGGCAGCAAAATGCGCCAGGCCGGTATCGACGTGCGCTACGACTCGGCCGGCATCGGCGTGATCGGTTTGGTGGAAATTTTGAAGCACTACGGCGAGATCCGCCGCGCATTGAATTTACTGAAACAGATCATTCGCGATGAAAAACCGGATTTGCTGGTTTGCGTCGATTACAAAGAGTTCAACCTCAAGCTGGCGCGCTTTGCAAAAAGCCAAGGCGTGAAGGTGTTGTTTTACGTCAGTCCGCAAGTTTGGGCTTGGCGGCCGGGCAGGGTGGTGACCTACGGCAAGGCCATCGACATGATGGCGGTGATTTTTCCGTTCGAGACCCGCTATTACGAAGCCGAAAATGTCCCGGTCCGTTATGTGGGCCATCCCTCGGTAGATAAAGTCCATCCGCAGGGCAGTCGCTCCGAGGATTTCGAGTTGTTCGGCCTGGACCCCCATCGGCCTGTCGTCGGCATACTCCCTGGCAGCCGCGGCAACGAGATCAAACGTATCCTGCCGGTGATGTTGGCAGCGGCGGCTAGTTTGGCCGCGCAGCGGCCGGAATTGCAGTTTGTCTTACCGCAAGCCGATTCGATCAGCGATGCGGCATTGGCTGCGCATTTCGTAAACACTTCGCTAGCCGTTAAGGTAATCAAACAGCAGCCTTATGATGTCATCCAATGCTGCGATGCGGTGATGACTACTTCCGGCACCGCCTCGCTGGAAATTGCCTTACTCGGCGTGCCGATGGTGATTGTGTATCGGCTGGCGGCGTTTAGCTATTGGCTGGGTAAGCGCTTGGTAAAAATTCCATTTATCGGGCTGCCGAATATCATTGCCGGCAAGACCATCGTCAAGGAATTGATCCAGGAACAACTGACGCCGGAAAATTTGGCGGCCGAGATTCTGCAACTGTTGGACGACGGGGATTATCGGCAAAATTGTCTAGCGGCGTTGCAGGCCGTCAAACACCAACTCGGCGATGGCGGCGGCTCAAAAAATATGGCGCAACTGGCCTTAGAGATGTTGGGCGGTGCTTAGCCGCTCAACACGGGTAAAGCATCCGGCGGCTTGCCGGCAAACCACCGTATTTTGAAACGTAACGGCGGCTTTTAAACCGATCCGCGGCTGCCGCGTTGGTCGTAAAACGCCGCAACAAATTCATCGAAAGTCTGCCCGTCAATCGCGTCCCGCAAACCTTGCATCAACTCCAGGTAATAGTGCAGATTGTGGATGGTGTTGAGCCTGGAGCCCAGCATTTCTTTGCACTTGTCCAAGTGTTTTAGATAAGAGCGCGAGTAGTTTCGGCAGGTGTAGCAACTGCAATCTTCGTCCAAGGGTCGGGTATCAAATTGGTATTGCTGGTTGCGGATTTTGATCACGCCGTGGCGGGTGAATAAATGGCCGTTGCGGGCGTTGCGGGTCGGCATCACGCAATCGAACATATCGATACCGCGCCTAACACCTTCCACCAGATCTTCCGGGGTGCCGACGCCCATCAAGTAACGGGGTTTGTCCACCGGCATTTTCTGGTGGATCGCATCCAGTGTCGCCAGCATTTCGTGCTTGGGCTCGCCGACCGACAAGCCGCCGATGGCATAGCCGTCAAAGCCGATGTCGGTCAACCCGGCTATCGATTCTTCGCGCAATTGCGGATACATGCCGCCTTGCACAATACCAAACAATGCAGACGAGTTACCTTCATGCGCACGCTTGCTGCGTTCAGCCCAACGCAAGGACAAGCGCATGGAGTCAGCGGCTTCTTGATAGGTGGCCGGGTATGGGGTACATTCATCAAAAATCATCACGATATCCGACCCTAGATCGCGCTGCACCTGCATCGATTCTTCCGGGCCCATGAAGATTTTGCTGCCGTTGACCGGCGATTTGAATGTCACGCCTTGTTCGCTGATTTTTCGCAACGCGCCCAGGCTGAATACCTGAAAACCGCCCGAGTCGGTCAGAATAGGCTTTTGCCAGCGCATGAAGTCGTGCAGGTCGCCGTGGGCTTTCATCACCTCCATACCGGGTCGCAGCAGCAAATGAAAGGTATTGCCGAGAATGATTTGTGCACCTAGTGCGTTTAAATCTTCCGGGGTTAGCGATTTTACCGCGCCGTAGGTGCCGACCGGCATGAAGATGGGGGTTTCCACCACGCCGCGGGCAAAAGTCAGTTGACCGCGGCGGGCGTGACCATCGGTGGCTTTGAGTTTGAATTCCATGCAAATCCGGCAAATGAAAAAAGGCGGAATTATCGGTCCTTTTCGTTCCGCAAGCCAGTGGAGTTGTCGTTTTGAGTTCAACAGGCGAGCGTGGCGGCTTTTGTCCCCTGAGAAAACTTGTTGGTGTCGGATTGTGTTATAAATTTGAGGCACTTGCCGCAGCTTTTCTATCGAAATACCTCAGGTTTGGTAATTCCGTTTATTATCCGGATATTGTTCATTTCACTATGTAAACTAGCAAAATTGATGAATTTTCTTCAGGCCATAACAACAATAATCGGCCGTTCTCGGGGGAAGTATGTTGGATACTAAAAGCAAAACCATTTTGGTAGTCGATGATTCCCCGGAAAATCTCACCGTCATCAGCGAATTACTGCAACCGCAATACCGCGTGCGCGTCGCTACCTCCGGGCAAAGAGCCTTGCAGATGGCCGCCAATCAGCCTTATCCGGACTTGATTTTGCTTGACGTGATGATGCCGGGCATGGACGGTTACCAAGTCTTTGAGCATCTGCGCGCCGATCCTATTACGCGCACGATTCCGGTGATATTCGTCACGGCGATGGACAGCATGGAGTCCGAGCTGCATGGATTGGATGTCGGCGCGGTCGATTACATTACCAAACCCATTCTGCCGCCCATCGTTTTAGCGCGGATCCGCACCCAGTTGGAGTTAAAGCAGGCCAGAGATTGGTTGCGCGACGAAAACACCTACTTGGAAATGGAAATAGCGAAACGGATGAGCGAAAACGAGTTGATTCAAAAAGTCAGCATTCGCGCCTTGGCGCATCTGGCGGAAATTCGCGATCCGGAAACCGGCAACCACATCTTGCGCACCCAAGGTTACGTACAGCATTTGGCGCTTGCATTGCAGAGCCATCCGCGTTTTTTCGCGACATTGACCGATCATTACATCGAATTGCTGACGCGCTCTGCGCCGCTACACGATATTGGCAAAGTCGGGATACCGGACGCGATCCTGCAAAAGCCGGGTAAACTCACTCCCGAAGAATGGGCGGTGATGAAGACCCATGCCAAATTGGGCAGCGATGCGATAGAAATGGCCGAACGCGATGCGACGCGCTCGGTGGAGTTTCTGATTTTGGCGAAGGAAATCGCGCATTGGCACCATGAGAAATGGGATGGCAGCGGCTATCCGGAGGCGTTGGCCGGCGATGCCATTCCGGTTTCCGCGCGGATTATGGCGCTGGCGGATGTATTCGACGCTTTAATTTCCCGGCGCGTTTACAAAGAGCCCATGGCTTTTGCTGAAGTCAAGACTATTATTGCTGAGGGACGTGGTCGCCACTTTGATCCGGACATAGCCGATGCATTTTTAGCCGATTTCGATTCATTCTGCGCTATTGCCCAACGCCATCTCGATTCAATTCCGGAGTAAATGAGTCATGACGCAACACGCTCGTATATTGTTGGTTGAAGACGAGGAAATCATCGCCATCATCATTCGGGATTTACTCGCTGCCGAGGGCTTTCAGGTGACGGTTTGCGCAAATGGCTGCATTGCCTGGGAAACATTGCAGCACGACCGGATGGGCTACGACCTGGTGCTGTTGGACCGGGGCTTGCCGGGGATGAACGGTATGGAATTACTGCGATTGATCAAGGGAGATCGGGTCTTGGCTGCCATACCAGTGATTCTGCAGACCGCCCGCAGCGACAAACGAAGCATCCAGGAAGGGCTTAGTCAGGGGGCTTATTACTATCTGACCAAACCGATTCAACCGGAAATCTTGATCGCCGTGATCAATGCCGCACTGCAACAACGCCGTGAGTTGCAGGAAATGTCCGAAACAGCCAATCGCGCCGGGCGTCCTTTGGCACTAGTGCAATCCGCCGTATTTCGTTTTCGCGATCTCGATGAAGCCAAGGTGTTGAGTCATTGTTTAGCCCAATCCTGTCCGGAGCCGGAGCGCGTCGTCCAGGGTTTGCAGGAGTTGATGGTCAATGCGGTCGAGCACGGTAATCTGGGGGTTTCTTATGCGGAAAAAGGCGAACTGATGCTGGCGGGAGTCTGGCTGGAGGAAATTCAAAGACGTTTGACACTCCCGAAATTCAGCCGGCGTTTTGTTACTGTGCATTTCCAGCGTTTGCCGGATAAGCTGGTGTTCACCATTCAAGACCAGGGAGATGGTTTCGATTGGCAAGACTTCCTGGATTTTTCCCCGGAACGGGTGTTCGATTTGCATGGCCGCGGTATCGCGATGGCCAGATTGATGAGCTTTGATCGTCTGGAATATCAAGGTAACGGCAACACGGTAACTGCTGTGGTCAACGGCGTGTCCTTTTTGTACGGCTTCGACCATTAATTAGACTTTGCAAGCCCATGCAGTCGAATAACGATCCATCAAACTCAGCGCAGGTCAGCCGCAAAAGCGTCTTAGCCGTCGTACTGGTATACGCCATCTTCGCCGCCAGCTGGATTTTGGTATCGGATCAATTGGTACACCACGTATTCAAAGATCCGGACCAGCTGACGCTAGCCAGCATGCTGAAAGGCTGGTTTTATGTGTTGGTGACTTCTTTATTGCTCTACGGTTTGATGCGGCGCTGGTTTGGTCGAAACAGCGAACCGCAAACCGTTCCCCAGGTACCGCGTAGCCATTGGTTGCCGCTGAGCTTATTGATAGTCGCCATCCTGGCTTTGATGGCTGCCAGCGCGGCGCTGACGATTGAGCAACACGCCCAAGAAGAGTTCGGCAGGCTTCAGGCGGTCGCCGGCTTCAAGTCCAGGCAAATCAGCGACTGGCTGACTGAACGGCGCGGCGACGCGGATTTTATCCAAACCAGCGAATTTATCGTCGACTTGTATCACCGTTGGCAGATTGGTGGGGATCTGCAAAGCGCCGAGCGCCTGCAAAGCCGTTTGGAGCAATTTCGTAAAAGCTGGGGAGTCACGGCTATCAGTCTGCTTAGACCCGATGGCGAATGCTTATGGCGTTCCGCGAAAGCTCCCGCCACGCTGTTGCCTGAGCTGCTAAAACTTACAGAGTTGTCGACCAAATCGCGGCAAATCCAATTAGTTAATCCCTACAGAGATGATAGCGGGCGCGTCCTGCTGGATTTGGTGGTGCCGCTGACAGCGCAGCCGGTAGCGGCGCCGCTGATTATTTTACATATCGATCTCAGCGAGTGGCTGTTTCCGGTTCTGGAGAGTTGGCCTGTGGCGAGCGGCAGCGGCGAAACCTTGTTGTTTCGGCGTGCCGGCGATGAGATTCTCTATCTGAATCCGCTGCGTTTTCGCCCGGATGCGGCTGCTTCGCTGCGTCTGCCGCTCAACACGCCTAACTTGCTGGCCGGCAAGGCGTTGCAAAGTCCGGTTAGTCTCGACAACATCCTGGAAGCTAAGGATTACCGTAATGTCTCCGTCATCGGTCTGGTACAGGCGATTAGCGGTACCGACTGGCTGTTACTGACTAAGTTGGATAAGGTCGAAATCTACAGCAAAGCCAGAAGCAAAGTCGTCTGGATTGTTTGTGTCGGTAGTTTGACCATTTTTATCGTCTGCGCCGGTTTTTATCTGTTGCGGCAAAGTCAGAGACTGGCCTTGGCCACGGCGGTGCAGAAGGCGCAAGCGGAGCGATTGCGGGCGCTTGATTTATTAGCCGCAATCTCCGATTTGTCCGTGGACGCGATCTATGCCAAAGACCTAGACGGCCGGTATATTTTGTTTAATACCGCCGCCGCTAATTTTGTCGGCAAGCCGGTCGAGGAAGTCATCGGCCAGGACGATGGCGCGCTATTTCCGCCGCATCAGGCCGAGCACTTGAAAGAGTTTAGCCGCCGGGTAATGGCGGAAAATATCACGCTGACGGAAGAAGAAACCCTGGACACCCAATTCGGATCAAGAACTTTCTTGACCACCAAAGGCCCGCTGTGCGATGCAAACGGTAAAACCATCGGGGTGTTCGGTATCTCGCGGGACATTACCGAACGTAAACAGGCCGAGCTGAAGCTGCGCGAGAGCGAGGCGCGCTTTCGCGGTTTGGTGGAACAGTCACTGGCCGGCATTTATATTATTCAAGATGCACGCTTTGTTTACGTGAATCCAGGGTTTGCCAGGATCTTCGGCTATCAGCGGACCGAGGATATTATCGACGGCAAAACAGTGGCCGATCTGGTCTGTCCGCAGGACAGGCAGATGGTGTTGGAAAATTTGCGCCGACGGATTGATGGCGAGATTGAAGACCTTAACTACCGTTTCGAAGGCTTGCACCACAACGGCCACTGCATTCATGTTGAAGTCCATGGCCGCAGTTTCGATTATAAAAACCGGCCGGCGGTAATTGGTTTTATTCTGGATGTCAGCGCCCGCAAAGCCGCCGAAGATCAACTTAATCTCCAGGCCGCGGAATTAAAAGCGCGGAATGATGAATTGGAGCGATTTAATCGGGCCATGGTCGGGCGCGAGCTGGACATGGTTAATTTAAAGCAGCAGGTCAATGAGCTGTCTGCGCAGCTTGGTCGCCAGCCCCCCTATACATTGGCGTTTCTCTCAACCCAACCCGAAAGTGCTGTTGGTCATGATTTTGCTGAAGTTCACACCGAATCCGGCTTGGACCCTCTCAAACCGGACGGTATATCAGTAAGCAATGCGGACGGATTAATGGGCGGCGATACATCGGTTGCGGAAGAAGACCGTTTATGAGTATCCCCGAGTTGCCATTGGGCGATTTTTCCGCGTTGGTGCCTTCCCGTTACCGGAGTAGCCATAGACTCGCCTACGTGTCGGCGGTGGTCCTGGTATTGGCCGCGCTGGCAATTCGCCTGTGTTTGCCGGCATCCATTGGCGAGCGCCCGATGTTGCTGTTATTTTTGTTTCCGGTGATCGTGAGCGCCTTGTTCGGCGGCTTGGGGCCTGGATTATTGGCGACATTGATGGCGGCGATGGTCAGCGATTTCCAATTGCTGCCTCCCTATCGCAGCTTGGCAATTGCCGGCCCTTACGATGTCGTGCAATGGACGTTGTTGATTGCCAATGGTGTTTTAATCAGCCTGCTCAGCGAATTCCTGCTGCGGACTCGGCAACGCGAGAATGCGCACTGGCAACAATTGCTGGACGCGCGCGACCAGCTGCGGGTTAGCCAAACCCTATTTCAGACTACGTTCGAACAAGCGGCGATAGGCATTTGTTTATTGGCACCGGACGGGCGTTGGCTGAAGGCTAACCGCCAGTTTTGTGAGATTGTGGGTTATAGCCTGGAAGAATTGCTAAGCAGCAATTTTTCGGACATTACTTATTGGGAGGATTTTGGCGATTTGTCGCAGATGCCGACAGGTGAAGGTGAAATAGATAGTTTTTCCGGAGACAAGCGTTTCATTCATAAGAACGGCAGTGTTGTCTGGATTAGATTAAGCGCTTCCGTGGCGCGTAAGCCGGATGGTAGCCCTGCGTGTTTTATCTTGCTCATGGAAAACATAGAGCAGCGTGAACAAGCGTTACTGGCGCTACATGAAAGCGAGATGGCTTTGAAAGTCGCTCAGCGTTTGGCCGCCTTGGGCAGTTGGGAATGGGACTTGCGCACCGGCGAATCGAAGTGGTCGGAGCAGATATACAGTTTATTCGGCCGAGCCCCTCATTTACCGCCAGCCGGCTATGACGAGGTTGGGCGGTATTTTAAGCCCGAGAGCTGGCAGCGCTTGCAAGCAGCCGTAGCTCAGGCTTGTAGCGACGGCTTGCCTTATGAATGCGAGGTGGAATTGCAGAACGATGGCGAACTGCATCGCTGGTTAGTGGCCCGCGGCGAGGCGGTCCGCGATGAGCAGGCTAATATCGTGGCTTTGCATGGTACCGTGCAGGATGTTACCCCACGTAAACAAGCCGAACTTGCGCTGCAAGAGGCGCAGCGGGCGGCCCTGGAAAAACAACGCGAGGCCAGGCTAGCCGCACTCAATTTGATGGAAGATGCGCTGGCGGCCCGCAAAGCGCTTGAAGCGGCGAATGCGTCGCTGCGCGAAAGCGAAGAATTTAAGCGGGCTATTTTGGATTCGGTGAGCGCCAACATCGCCGTGCTGAACCGCGATGGTGTGATTGTCTCCGTCAATCGACCCTGGCAGCAGTTTGCCGAGGATGATGCTCTGGCATGCGGGCAATCCGCTGATATTTGCAGCATAGGCACCAATTATTTGCAGATTTGCCGGCAGGCATCGGGTCCTTATCGGCAGGGGTCTCAGGCCGTATTCAACGGATTGTCGGCGGTGCTGGAAGGCCGGCTTCCCCGCTTCAGGTATGAATATGCCTGCCATTCCGCGCAGAAGCAACGTTGGTTTGCCATGGTTGTCACGCCTCTGGGATTTGGGGAAGGCGGCGCGGTGGTTTCTCACGCCAATATCACCGAGCGCAAATTGGCGGAAATGGCCTTGGTCGAAAGCGAGGAGCGCTTACGTCTGGCTCAAAGTACTGCCAATATCGGCATCTGGGATTGGCATATTGATAACGACAAAGTGCAATGGACTCCGGAACTTGAGAGGATGTTCGGTTATGCGCCAGGCGCTTTTTCCGGGGACTACTCGGCTTTTTCCCAGCGCGTGCATCCCGACGATTTGGCCGAGTTGAAGCATTTTCGAGATTCAGCGGTTGCCGCGCATCGGACTTTTGATTTTGATTTTCGGGTGCAAGCGGAGCCGGGGCGTTTCAGATGGCTAAATTGCAAGGGCGGAGCCAGTTACGATGATATGGGCCGGGCGCAAAGGGTATTTGGGGTTTGTATCGATATTACCGAACGTAAAAATACTGAAAACGAACTCAAGCTCTGGGCGCAAGCATTCGAAAACGCCGAATTCGGATTGGCGATTGCCGACGCGCAGAGCAATTTGTTCTTGGCCGTGAATCCGGTATTTGCTAAGGAGCGTGGTTACGCCCGAGAAGAATTGATCGGTAAACCGGTCATGACGGTGTATCCGGCCGATTGGGTCGAACAGATCAAACAGCAGATCAATATTCTGGATTCGACCTGTCATGGGGTATTTGAGGCGGAACATCAACGCAAAGACGGCAGCCGTTTTCCGGTGATGATGGATGTTACCGTCATCAAATCCGGCGACGGCAAATCACTGAGCCGTGTGGCCTATGCCTTAGATATTAGCGAGCGCAAAGCCGCCGAGGTTGCTCTGCGCGAGCAAACTGAGGCCCTGCAGCGTTTCAACCGAGCCATGGTCGGCAGGGAAATGGACATGATCGCATTGAAACAAACCATCAACGAGCTGTCCGGGCAGTTGGGACAGGAACGCCCCTATCCGCTGGCGTTTATAGAGCAAGCCGGCACAAACCCGGTTGGGAATGTTCCGGGATGAAACGCGCCCGGTTTGCGTATTACTTAGCCGCCATGATGATCGTGATGGGTCTATGAATCCTGAATTGAAATTGCTGATTATCGAAGAATTACAGGCTGATTATCTGGCCCTGGTGCACCACCTGCAGCAGAACGGCCTAAGCGTGGCATGCCGGCGGATAGATAGCCGTGCGGCGCTGGCGCTGGCTTTGCAAGACGACTGGGATTTGGTGCTGTCGGATTACGCGGTACCGGGAATGGATATTCGCGATACCTTGCAATTCATTCAAACGCACAGTAAAGATTTGCCGGTTATTCTGGTCTCCGCCAGCGTCGGCGAAGAAGTCGCGATGGAGTTGTTACGGCTGGGGATGGTCGATTTCGTGTACAAGGACAATCCGGTCCGCTTGGTGCCCTCCATACGCCGGGCTGTCGAGGAACGCGATCAACGCAGGATAAGACGTGACGCGGAGCAGGCCTTGCGGCAAAGCCAGGAGCAAGCGCTGTTAGAGCAGCATCAGGCGCAACTGGCGGCCTTAAATTTGATGGAAGATGCCATCGCGGCCCGCCAGCGCGCGGAAGATGCCGCGGAAGCCTTGCGCGCGAGCGAACGGCGTTTAATGCTGGCGCAGGAGGGGGCGCATGTCGGGATTTGGGATTGGGATATTGTCAATGATCGCGGTTATTGGTCGCCGGAATGCGAGCGGCTATATGGCTTGGAACCCGGCAGTGTGCGGTTTAACGCCGACTGGCGCGCAAGAGTGCATCCGGACGACCAGCATTTGATTGATGCGCAGTGGGAAAGCCGCATTTTGCGTGGCGAGGCGTTCGAGGTGGAGTTTCGCTATATTTTGCCAACCGGCGAAACGCGATGGCTGAGCAGCAAGGGCCGGGCGCAATACGATGCTGCAGGTAAACCGATCATGCTGTTTGGGGTCAATCTGGATATTAGTGAGCGCAAACAAACCGAACAGCAACTGCGTAAGTTGGCGCAGGCGGTGGAACAAAGCCCGGCCAGTATTATCATCACCAACCTGAATGGCGATATCGAATACGTTAATGAGGCGTTTTTGCAGGTGAGCGGCTACCGGCGCGACGAGGTCATCGGCCGTAATCCGCGTATATTGCAATCGAAAAAAACCCCGCCGGAAAATTATCGGGCGTTGTGGACCGCACTGGGCTGTGGTCAGACCTGGAAAGGCGAATTTATCAATAAACGCAAGGACGGTAGCGAGTATGTGGAATTTGCCATTATCGTGCCAATCCGTCAGGCCGACGGCAGCGTAACCCATTTTGTTGCGGTACAGGAAGACATCACCGAGAAGAAACGTGTGGCGCTGGAGCTTGATCAGTATCGGCACCACCTGGAAGATTTAGTGACCAGCCGCACGGCTGAACTGGAAGCGGCGAAACTGTTGGCCGATGCCGCCAATCAAGCCAAGAGCGCCTTTTTGGCCAATATGAGTCACGAGATTCGTACCCCCATGAATGCCATCATCGGCTTGACTTATTTGCTGCGGCAAAGCAGTCCCAATCCGGAACAAAGCGAGCGTTTGGACAAAATCGATAGCGCCGCCCAACATCTATTGTCGATTATTAACGACGTGCTGGATTTATCGAAGATCGAAGCCGGCCGGCTGGAGCTGGAGCAAACCGATTTTTCCCTGGCGGCGGTATTGGACCACATTCGTTCCATTATCGCCGATCAGGCGCGGGCCAAAGCCTTGAGCATAGAGGTGGATGGGCAGGGCGTTCCGCAATGGCTGCGCGGGGATCCGATGCGTCTGCGCCAAGCCATGCTCAACTACGCCACCAATGCCGTGAAGTTTACCGAACGCGGTTCGATCCGGTTGCGGGCGATGGTGCAGGAGGAAACCGCCGCGGGCTTGCTGCTGCGCTTCGAGGTGAACGATTCCGGAATCGGTATCGAAGCGGAGCAACAAGCCGGTTTATTTCAGGCTTTCACCCAGGCCGATGTGTCGACCACCCGCAAATATGGCGGGACAGGCTTGGGATTGGCGATTACCCGCCGCCTGGCGAATATGATGGGCGGCGATGCCGGCGTCGATAGCGTATTGGGTGAAGGCAGTTGCTTTTGGTTTACCGCCCTGGTTCAACGCGGGCACGGCGTCATGCCTTTACACCCCAGTGAAAAGCCCGTCGACGCGGAAATGGCGTTACGCCGAGATTACGCCGGTGCGCGTTTGCTTTTAGTGGAAGATAATCCGATCAATCGGGAAGTGGCGCTGGAGTTGTTGCATGGCGTGGGTTTGGCAGTGGATACCGCCGAGAACGGGCGAATCGCTCTCGAAAAAATCGGCGAGAACGCCTACGATCTGGTGTTGATGGATGTACAGATGCCGGAAATGGACGGTCTGGAGGCGACGCGGGCGATACGTGCGCAGCCGAGTTTTGCCGGCTTGCCGATTTTGGCCATGACCGCCGCTGCGTTCGAGGAAGACCGGCATGTTTCGCTCGCTGCGGGTATGAACGATTTTGTCGCTAAACCGGTGATTCCGGAAGATCTTTACGCGGCCTTGTTGCGCTGGTTGGCACCGCGTTCTGATCCGCGTCCCCTGAGGCCCGATAAAGCGGAGGCAGGGCGCTTTTCGGCAAAAACAGGGGCATCGGACGATACGCTGCCGCCGGCTTTGCTGGCCATCAGCGGCTTGGACACCAAGCAAGGCCTGGCTGTAGTGAAGGGCGACGTGGATAAATATCAACGATTGTTGAGTATGTTTGCCGATGCCCACAATGAAGACTTGAAACAAGTTCAGGCCTACTTGGTTGATGGCAAATCCGCCGAAGCAAAACGCATCAGTCACTGCTTAAAAGGCGTTGCCGGCACGCTGGGTGCCAAACAGGTTGCCGATTTGGCGGCTAAATTGGACCGGGCGATAGCCGAAAGCAGCGATTTGGCGGTCTGCATGGAGTTGGCGGCGTTGTGCGATAGCGAATTGACGCATTTGGTTCGCGCTATTCTGGATTTACCTTCTCAACCGGCAAGCAGCGACGCGGATGAGGAAATTATCGACGCGGAAAATATGCGCCAAGTCGTAGCTGCACTGGCAAGTCTTTTGGCGATTGGCGATGCGCAAGCCAGCCGTTTGGCGCGGGAATACGCCGTGTTGCTGCGGTCAAAATTGGGGGTTGCATATCCGGATTTTGCCAGACAAATCGAAGCGTTCGACTATCAAGCCGCTTTATTGCTTTTACAAGCTGCGGATTTGTAAGGCTGTAAGCTGAGTGAGGTTTTAAAACTATGGGCTGTCAATCGGTAGCAGCTGGCATAAAAAAGCCGCAGTCACTAAAAGCGACCGCGGCTATTGCTGTGCAAAGTGCCGAGTCAGGACATTTGCGATTGCAGATAATTTGGTAAACCAATCATGTCGATCAAGCTCAATTGTTTTTCCAACCAGTGCGCATGATCTTCTTCGGTGTCGTCCAGCATCACTTCCAGAATTTCTCGGGTTTGGTAATCGCGCACGGTTTCGCAATAGGCGATGACTTTGCGCAAATCCGCAACCACTTTGTATTCCACCGCCAGATCGTTTTTCAGCATCTCCGGCACGTTGGTGCCGACCGCCAGCGGTTCGCGTTTGGATAAATCCGGCGTGCCTTCCAGAAACAAAATTCGCTTGATCAAGGCATCCGCATGGTTGGTTTCGTCTTGAACCTCGTGATTGATGCGTTCGTATAATTTGCTGAAGCCCCAGTTTTCATACATCCTGGAATGAATAAAATACTGGTCTATTGCGGTCAGTTCGCCTGCCAGCAATTCGTTTAAGTGAGCTATGACTTGTTTGTCGCCTTGCATATGCCGCCTCCCGGATAAATTTGCTAATGCCCTGGGCTATGGTAATACAAAATGCCGCCGGATACTGGGTTTGCGTGGATTCCCGCTGGGCCATTGTCACCCCGGCCCTTAAAAATACCATTCGGCTTAATAAATTAATGCAGCTTGATAGCGTTCCTGCTAAGCAGTGGAACAAAAGCCTTGTTTAGATCAGTAGCAAGTGCCGTTGGCTCGCCATTAACGATGAATATCAGCCGGCTGCGGCGGTCGTCGCTTGTTCTGGCGGTTAATGGGGTAGGTGGGTACAGTCGAGTGCCGGCTGCCTGAATCACCATCGGTTCGGTTTGTTCGGCAAGATAAATCACGCCTTTGATGCGCAATAAGTCTTGTGGGTGGCGGTTAAGCAGCTGTTGGAGGAGGGTTTGCAGGTGCTGCCAGGGCAGAATTTGTTCCAGATGCAGCGAGATACTGCGAAAGTTATGTACCGGTAACGGGCCGGCAGGAGGCAAGCGGCGCAAGCTTGGGCCTGCTTTAGTCAGCAGGCTAAGTGCATGAAAGTCTTCTGCCGTCAGTCTGGGCGTGGCCGGCGCTAGAACTTGCAAGCGGGTTGCCAATGCGGTTTGCTGGTCGGCATTGCTTACGTCGGCATGGGTCAGCAATAAAGTATCGGCCCAAGCCACCTGCGCCCGCGCTTCGGCAAAACTGTCGAGCTGTGCCGCAGCCGATGGTATGGCCAAGGTAGTGATGACGTTTTGCAAATGATAACGGCCAGCCAGCCAGCGCTCGCGCAACAGGGTATCCAGAATCGGTTCCGGGCTGGCGATGCCGCTGGCTTCGATAATCATGCGTGCGAAAGGTTTGCTTGCCGCTTGCTCCCAGGTCATCCACAGGTTTTTTAACGTGGGCGCCAGCGCGCCTTTGACCTTGCAGCACAGACACCCGCCGGACAGCACGGTCAGCGGCAGATTTTGGTTTGCCAACAAATCCTGATCGACCGGTATTTCGCCGAACTCGTTTATCACCACGGCGGTCTTTACCCCGTCAGCCAAAAATCGATTCAACAAGGTGGTTTTGCCGCTGCCGAGGAAGCCGGTGAGCACAAAAACAGGGATTTTGTCTGGATCGGGCATTTTCAAGTGGTCGCCGCTTTCTTCATGAAAAGCTGTGATTACGAGGTCCAAGCGAATACAAATTTAATTTACCTATTCGGACCGGTTATCTGTAAAGGCGAATTATGCCTGTTTTTTGAACCGGAACGTCAACGACAACTGCTGACTGGCCTGCTGCCCAGTGACCAATAACCCATTCAGCGACTTTGTTTAAACGCCTACCCGGCAAGAAGCCAAGGCCTCCAGCATATCCTCCTTGGGTAAGTTGCGACCGATAAACACCATACTCGATTCCCGTGCTTCATCGGCTTGCCAAGGGTTGCCGAAAGTCTCGGTCATCAGCATATGCACACCTTGATAAATCACTTTTTGTTCGCAGCCGGCGATGTTAAGAATGCCCTTGTAGCGGAGCAAGTCGTTGCCGTAGTCGCGGATCATGATGTTCAGGAATGCCAGAATCCGCGCGGCATCCAGAGGCCGGTCGGTTTGGTAGACCAAGGCACGGATGTCGTCCTCGTGCTCGTGGCTGATGTCTTCCAGAAAATCCGGTTCGATTTTCAAAATATCATCCAGATTAAAGCCGTCAATATCCAGAATATCGCGCAGTTCGGTTTGGCCGAAATGCACGTGTTTGATTGGCGCTCTGGGGTTCATAGCTCGGAGGCGGGTTTCCAGGTCTAAAACAATTTCCGGTTCTTGGAGGTCGGTTTTGGATAGCAGGATGCGATCAGCAAAGCCGACTTGCTCTTGCGCTTCGTGGTGTTCGGCTAGCTGGCGGTGAGCGTGCACGGCATCGACGACGGTGATGATGGCGTCCAGCTGGTAGTTTTCGGCAATGTTTTCGTCGACGAAAAAGGTTTGCGCAACCGGAGCCGGGTCGGCCAAACCGGTGGTTTCGATGATCACTCGTTCAAATTGGAGTTCTCCGGATTCGCGGCCGTCGCTGAGTTCGCCGAGAATACGCACCAAGTCGCCGCGCACGGTGCAACAAATACAGCCGTTATTCATGGTGACGATTTGTTCGTCGGCTTGCACTAAAAGTTCGTTGTCGATACCGGCTTCGCCGAATTCGTTTTCGATCACCGCAATCCGTTTGCCGTGGTCTTCACTGAGAATCCGGTTCAACAAAGTGGTTTTGCCGGCGCCGAGAAAGCCGGTGAGAATGGTCACGGGCACGGCGCTGTTAGTTTTGAGGTTGGCGTTCATAGGGCCTCCGTCAGGATGGGGAATTGACACGCTGTATCAGTGCATAAGCTGAGTGATTATGGATAGACTCGAAGTTTTCCGATTCGACGCTGTAACTGATGATCCGTGGCTCTGCGTTCAAGCGGGCGGCTACATCGCGCACCATGTCTTCGACAAATTTGGGGTGGTCGTAGGCGTATTCGGTGACGTATTTTTCGTCCGGGCGCTTCAACAGGCCATAGATTTGCGAGGAGGCTTCGGCTTCTACCAGCATGATCAGTTCTTCAAGCCAGATAAACGACTTGGCCTCTACAGTCACGCTGACGTGTGAGCGTTGATTATGGGCACCGCGTTCGGAAATTTCCTTGGAGCAAGGGCACAGACTGGTGACCGGCACAATCACCTTCACTTTGATGCGACAGCCGGCGTTATCGATTTCGCCAATAAAACTGACTTGATAGTCCATTAAGCTGCGGACGCCACTGACCGGCGCTGCTTTATCGATGAAGTAGGGAAAACGCATCTCGATATACCCGGATTCGGCCTCCAATTTGGCGAGCATGTCCTGCAGCATCGCCGGAAATGAGGCAATGCTGATTTCCCGGTCGTGATCGTTCAAGATTTCCACAAAACGGGACATATGGGTGCCTTTGAAGTCGTGCGGCAAATTGACGTACATCGCAAAGTGCGCAACGGTGCGCTGTTCGCCGCCACTTTTCTCTTTGACCCGGATCGGGTGCAGAATGTCTTTGATGCCGACTTTGCCGATGGCAATGCGCCTTGTGTCAGGGCGGCCTTGAATGTCTTCGATAGGGAGCATGAGTTTAACTGAATTATTCAGGATTTTTGTGTTCGTCCGCTTATCAGCGGTGCACCCTAAACCGGGGGCGTTCTGCGAAGTCGGCATCGTTGATGGCGAAATTGTTAAGTTTCAAACTGTAGAACCGGTTGAAATGATCTTGCACCGTCCGCGTGATGCGGGCATCGTAATTGGGTTGCAGCATTTGAGCTCGGCCGCTTGGCCGCGCCACGACCACGCCGTTTTGCACCACTAGTTCACCGTGTTTAAACATTAGAGCGGCATTGGCGAACATCGCAGCGATATTTGCTTGGGGATGGGTAGTAAATGCACCGGTGATCGGATCGCATCTGCCAATACCCGCCGGGTCGTAGACGGCAATGTCGGCTATTGCCCCCGGCGCCAGATGACCGCGATCATGCAAGCCCAATAACTTTGCGGCAGCACTGCGGGTCATGCTGGCAATTTCGTTTAAGGTAAATTCGCGCTTGAGGTTGGGCAACAAGGTCATCGCCAGCGCTTCTTGATTTAAGCCTGCCATATAGGCCTGGCGGTAATCGGCGTCCATCAACAGTCGGATCAATTCGGGGTAGGCGTTAAACGGTGCGCCGTTCGGATGGTCGGTGGTAAAGAATAAACGCTCCGGGGCTTCTGCAAGCAAAAAGAGCTCCAAGCCGATGGCCCATTGCAAGGTGTTGACGAAACTGGCTTCCCGGTATCGGTAAGGCACCACGCCGCCGGAACCTTCACACTCGGCGTCCCACATTACCCATTTATTGGGGCTGGCATCCGCGTGGCGGCTGTATTGAGCGATGACATCGCCGGAAATGGTCACGGTCTGGCCGAACAGCACCTGGCCGACATCCATGGTGATATTCGGATGGCGGTTGAACGCTTCCAGAAGTTGCGCGGCTGCAGAGGAAAAGCCCTTGCTGCCGTCTTTGCCATAGGCGTAGAACTGGACGTGGGCTAGATGCATAGGCAGTCCTTGCGCGGCTGCCATGGTGTCTATGATGGTTTCGATATTTCCTGGAATACCCAAGTTGTTGCAATGCACATGTACCGGGTGTGGCACGCCTAGTTGGCATACGGCAGTTTGCAAGGTTTCCAGAATTTGCCGGGAGCTGACGCCGTAGTCGGGGACAATGTCATCCAAAGCGAATTGGCGGGCATTGCTTTTAAAGGCGTTGGCACCACCGGCGTTGATGACTTTCAAGCCCAGCGCGCGGGTAGCGTGTAAAGTCCAGGCTACGTAGTCGTTGATTTGGTTTTGGCTGGCTTTGGCTCGTATCAGTCGCAACAACAAGTCGTCGTTACCCAGAATAGCCAGGGCGGCCGTATCCATAATGGGAATATCGGCCATCTGCAAATGCACGTCCAAGGCATTGACCGGTAACATGGCCGGTTCGACCACCGTGGTGTAGCCCATGCGCGCGTAGCGGTAGCCGGTGTCGGTGGTCGACCATTTCGCCGTGCTGAAGGGATGACGCAAGCGCCGTTCCATGTGATTACGGTGTTGTTCAGGCAACAACAGGCGTGCGGTGTTGACGTTGCCGCCGGCAATATGGCTGTGAATATCCACCGCGCCGGCCATGACAATCTGGCCGGATACGTCGTATACCTGATCGAACTTGGCGTCGGGGCCCGGGTCGGCTGTGATTACGCCATCACGGATAAATAGATCGTGCGATTCACCTTGCCGGTTTTGTGCGGGATCGTAGAGGTGTCCGCCTGCTAATTTGATCAGCAATGCCGCGCCCTCACAGCATATCCAACGTCAGTACCAAGCGCCGCGGCTGCACCGCCGTTGGCGTAGGTGATCGATGCACAAAACCCTGGCCTTCGTTACCTTCCCAGGCTTCGCCTTTCATCAGGCCCACGGCATAGGCGGGCATCCGCCGAATCGCCGTTTGGTCGGCGATCAAACCGGACTGCGCATCATCCAGGCCGCCACTGCCCATCCCCAGTTTTCGTCGATCCAGCGCATATTCCGGTAGCCATTCGGTGCCGATGCCGCCGTAACTACAAATCATCCGCGCAGGCACTCTATCCACGTGAAATCGCGGACACATGGCGATTTTCAAGGTCCTTAGGCGCAAGCCGGCTTGCTTGAGTTCGAATAGCTCGCAGAACGCCGTCGTCAATAGTTCGATGTCTGCCAGCCATGTGTCATAGCCATCGAGTTGGCTGGCTTGCGGCCACAGGTTTGTATAGTTAAAATCAGATGGATTGACGGGCTGACTGAGTTCCAAGGGGCCGAATAGCTTCAAGGCTTGATAGATAAAGCCTTCAATGGTGGCCGGCAATGGTCGTTCTATTAAGCAAAAGTTCACCTCGTCCTCGTAGATGCGCGTCAAATCCACAAAGTTTGTGGAGACGACGGTGCGGGTCGATGGCCGATACGAAACGGGCTGGAAGGATGTGGGGCCGGCTAACGGCGACAGGGATGATTGACGAAAGGGTATGCGGGCAAACACAAAAACTCCTTAACTAGCGATCAGGAACTGTTCGAAAAATACGATGAATTGCATAAACACGATGCCGAAACCAAACGCGGCGGTTTGTCCGCTCAGGCTGGGAAAACTGCAAGGTTCGTGTAATACCGGAATCAGATCGGAGGCGGCGATATAAATAAAACCGCCGGCAGCGATGGGTAACAGTAGCGACAAGGAAGATTCGGCTAACTGGCTGAGTAAAAAGGTAAAAATCGCTCCCGGCAAAACGGTTAGCGAGCAATAAAAGTTGTAGAGTACGGCTTGCTTGGGTGCATAGCCGCCGCGCAGCAGGGCGCCAACATCTCCGAGTTCCTGCGGGACTTCGTGGGCGATAATGGCCAAGGTGGTGGTCAATCCCAGTGCCGGATCGGCCAGAAAACTGCCGGCGATCAAGATGCCGTCGACGAAGTTGTGCATGGCATCGCCGATCAGATTCATTTTAGCCAATGGCATGACCTCGGCACCGGTTGGCGTGGTGTCGAAGTTATGGTCGTGCCGCCAGCGCACCAATTTTTCCAATACAAAGAAACCGAATACACCCACCAATACGGTCAGGCAGACATCGCTGACGCTGCCGTGGCGGTCTATGGCATCGGGGATCAAATGAATGAAAGCATCACCCAAGAGTACGCCGACTGCCAGCGCGACTAGATACGGTACTACCCGATGCAAGGCGTCGGGTTTCAACCACAATGCAAATAAGCTGGACAATGAGCAAAGGCTGACGGCGAGACAGGCCGCGATGGCGCCGGCCATAGTGCTGATAGCGATAGTCATGTGCGATGGGGTGTTTTGGCTTTGAGCGAGTGGTATTCGTGCTGAGAACTGTAAATAAATCCGGCTAATTTGTTCGGCAAGGCATGGGTAGCAAAATGCGTCAGCATGAACCCCAACACAGTCAAAAACAGTTTTGACAGCACACGTTTGGTGGGCGGTCTGTCAATCAAGGGCAAGACAATGGCCAGAATAAGCAACAATCCAATGCCGATGATATGCAGATAGCTGTCGATGCTAGCCATCGGCAAACCACTGCGGAAATTCATCTTGATAGTGTCGCCAAACTGCCGGGCCGGCTGATAGTTCGGCGTCGGTTAACAGGCACTCGTCCAATTCGCGGCGCACTTGGTCGGCATTGAGGTTTTGACCGATAAACACCAGTTCTTGGCGGCAGTCGCCGTAGGGTTCGGCCCATTGTGACTGGATGTCCAGCAGATAGTCTTGCGGCCATTCCTGGCGCGGTACTGTCGCCCACCAGCGACCCGCCAAACCATGGTGCATCACGCCGCCCGCTTGTGACCAGCTGCCGGCGTGATCAGGGCGCGATGCCAACCAAAAAAAACCTTTGGAACGCAACAAGGTGCCGTTATCCCAATCGCCGTGGTGCAGATGATCATAGAAACGCTGCGGATGAAATGGGCGCCGGGCGGTGTAAACGAAGCTGCTTATGCCGTATTCCTCGGTCTCCGGTTTATGTTCGCCCCGCAATTCTTTTAACCAGCCTGGGGCTTGCTCGGCTTTTTCGAAATCGAACAAGTCGGTGTCGAGTACTTTGCTTAAATCGACCTGACCCATCACGATAGGGAGGATTTCCGCATCGGGGTTGAGGCTGTGTAACACCGCTTTTAGGTTGATAAGCTCGTCGCTGGCGATCAGATCAATTTTGGAAATCAGAATGACGTTGGCAAATTCAATTTGATCGACCAGCAAATCGGCGACGTTACGTGCGTCGTCTTCGCCGAGTGATTCGCCGGTTTCTTTTAAACTCAAGGCTTCCAGGTAATTGCGCATAAAGTTGACCGCGTCCACCACGGTCACCAACGTATCCAGGCGGGCAATGTCCGATAAACTCAATCCCTGTTCGTCGCGAAACGTGAAGGTTTCCGCAATCGGCAGAGGCTCGGCAATGCCGGTGGATTCGATTACCAAGTAATCAAAGCGGCCATCCTTGGCCAAGTTGCCGACCTCGATCAGCAAGTCCTCGCGTAGCGTGCAGCAAATGCACCCGTTGCTCATTTCGACCAGTTTTTCCTGGCCACGATTCAGTTGTACTTGGTTTTTGACCGTTGCCGCATCGATATTCACCTCGCTCATGTCGTTGACAATTACGGCCACTCTTAAATTCTCCCGATTGTTGAGGATGTGGTTCAACAAGGTGGTTTTACCCGCACCCAGGAAGCCGGACAGTACGGTGACAGGGAGTTGTTTGGCTGGTGCGGATGCGAGGGTCATAGTGTTTTAGATGATATATTGTAGCGTTTGCTTAGCCAAAAAAAGGCGCTGTCGAAAAAAACAGCGCCGGTTTCAGCGTTTTAATAACTGACTCTAAAGCCGACTTCCGCGCCGCGTCCGGCTTCCGGGGCAAAGTTTCGCAAGTACGATGTCGAGTTGCGGATATTTTGATCCAGCAAGTTGTTACCTTTGGCGAACACCATCAGTTTGGCGTCTTTATAGGCCTGGACCTGATAGTTGGCGCCGACATTCAGCAAGAAATAGCCCGCGGTGGAGGTTTCGAAATCGCCGGCATGGGGCTGGGATTCGGCTCGGGTAAAGCGCAGATAGGTGGATAATTTGTCCCGGTTGAAATCCAGTTGCAGGCCGTAGCGCAAGGGCGGCATACGTGGTACGTCACTGCCGTTTAGAAATTCGCCGCGGGTGTAGTCGCTGAATAAAGTCATTTCCAATAAGCCAACCTGGTTTTCCATCATAGGCATGATCAGTTTGGCTTCGTAGCCTTTGAAGATGGCGTCGTGTTGTCCGCTGGTAACCAAAGGCACGCAATCCGCCACGCAGGGATTGCCGTCTTGATCGACGAATTCGCCGCTGCGTTGCTGGAAAATATAATCGCTAGCCCAGTTGTGGAATAAGTCGAATTCGGCGCGTAACCAGTCGGTTTTGAAGCGGTAACCCAGATCCAGGTTGTAGGAGGTTTCTTCTCGCAAACCCAGGTCGCCTCTGTCGTAACTGCGGGTGGCGTCATGGTAGCCGGCGGACAGCAGTTCCTGGACTTGCGGGGCGCGCGAGGAGCGCGTGACTGCCAGATTCAGGCTGTTGCGATTATCCAGTTTCCAAACGGCCGAAGCCGACGCGCTGACGGGCGTGTAGCTGAGATTGGCGAAACCGTCCGGGCGAATATCGGTTTGTTCGACGCGGGTGCCGAGTTGATAAGTCACCGCGCCAATATCGAACGATTCCACGGCAAATACACCGTAACTGCTGATGTCCGAACGCGGGACGATGCTGTCGCCGGTGAGTTTTTCGATCGCATTAAAGTCGCTGGCTTGGGCTTGAAAACCCACCACGCCGCGCAACGGTCCCAGGTCCTGGTGAGCCATTTCCATGCGGCCTTCGTAAGACTGGTTGGTGTAATAGGCGCCGGGCTCGCCGTTGGCAATTTCGGTGTGTTGGTAATCGGTGTAACCCAGCCGGGTGCGTAGACTTTTCGCGAAACGGAACGGGTTGTTTAATTCGCTCTTAAAATCGTATTTGGTTTGCCGCATCGCGATGCTGACGGTTTCGTCGCCGGTGCCGTCTGGTGCGATGGCGTAGTTGTTATTTAGATTATTGATGGATACGCCCGCAAAACCGGGGGCACCGATCCAGGACAAGCCGGCCGAGCCACTGATGGCTTCGGCGCCGGTGTTGTTCAGAAAGCCTTTGGGGTTGTCGACAATCTCCAAACTGGGATCGGTGATGGCTACTTTAGCGGTGTCTATGCCGCTGCCGCCGATGTCCAGATTGTTACGATGCCGATAAAAGCCGTCCAGGTGATAAGCAATATTGTCCTTGCCGCCCTCGACTTTCATGGTGGTGCTGGTTTCGTCGGAGGTGGAATCGAAACGTTGCTCCAACGCGGCACCTACCAGCTTGTCGAATTGGCGGACGGGGATGCGGTTATCAATGACGTTAACCACGCCGCCCATCGCGCCGCTGCCGTAGAGCAGAGTGGCAGGGCCACGCAGGACTTCGATGCGTTCGGCTAACAGCGGCTCGACGCTGGTAGCGTGGTCGGGGCTGATTGCCGATACATCATTGCTGCCGATACCGTTGCTCAATACCCGCACTCTGGGGCCAGCTTGACCGCGAATCACCGGAGTACCGACGCCAGGGCCGAAAGATTGGCTGCTGATCCCCAATTCATTTTTTAACGTATCGCCGATGCTGTGGCCGGATTTCATCCGTAAATCGTCGTCGCTTAATACGGTGACCGGTACCGGACTGTCCGATTTTTTATCTTGCAGCGGTGCCGTGACGATGATTTCGTCCAGTGCTTGAATAGCAGGTTCTTCGGCCATCAGAACCTGAGATGGCAGCATTAAAATCAGGGTAGCGGTTTTTTTCATGTTAAGTGGAGCAGGCAGGAATGATGTGTAAAGATGTTATATTATAACGGATATGGATGCAATATTATCACATTGGTTTTTTACATCGTCTTGTTGCGGCTTATTAGGTGATTTGAGTTTAATTCGTTGTGAAAACAACAAACTCGACAGCAATAGTTCCGAAAGGGCGATGCGGGCCGCTCTCGAGATCATATGGTTGAAATATTACGGAAATGTTTCTTTTAGCGTCGGAATGAAATACTTATTCCCGGCGATGTTGATAACGCGGAGTAATTTGCGCCTAAGCCCTGCTAATTTAGGGTCTGCGGCAGTTCCAGACATTGCATGGCTTGGATTGCAATTTCTAGTTCCTCGTTCGTGGCAATCACCAATATCGCCACTCCGGAGTTGGCTGGATTGATGCTGTCGCATGGTCTAACCGGTTTTCGGTTCTTTTCCTGGTCTATGGCAATCCCGAAGAGGGTCATATCCAGACACACTTGTTCGCGCAGCCAGGCATCGTTCTCGCCGACGCCGCCGGTAAATACCAAGGCATCGACCCTACCCAGCACCGCAAAGTAAGCGCCGATGTATTTTTTGATGCGATAGGCGTACATCGCTAACGCCAGCCTAGAATCCTCGTCGCCGGATTCGGCCATGCGGTGTATGGCCCGCATATCGTTCTCGCCGCAAATCCCTTTGCAACCGCTTTCTTTATTTAACAGGGTTTCGATAGCCTCGTTGGACAAATTCAGCGTACGGTTCAGATAAAAATGGATTGCCGGATCGATGTCGCCGCAGCGACTGCCCATCATCAAACCTTCCAGCGGCGTCATACCCATCGAGGTATCGATACTACGACCGTTTTGGATGGCGGTGACGCTGGCGCCGTTGCCCAGATGCAGGGTGATTAGATTGGTTTCCGACAACGGCTTGCTGAGATACTGCGCGGCTTGCTCGGCAACATAGCGGTGCGAGGTGCCGTGGAAGCCGTAACGTCTGACGCCATGATCGGTATAAAGATGTTCGGGCAGTGGATAGCGGTAGGCATAACCCGGCAGGGTTTGATGAAATGCCGTATCGAACACCGCCACTTGCGGCGTCTCGCCCATTTGCCGGATGGCTTCCTCAATGCCCAAAAGATTGGCAGGGTTATGCAGCGGCGCCAATGGGATCACTTCGGCAATGCGCTGCATCACTTGCGCATCGATTAAGGCCGGTTCACGAAAATGTTCGCCGCCATGCACCACCCGATGACCAATGCCGGCCAGTTCGCGGCGGTCGGTCAAAACGCGGCAGGCAGCCAGTGTTTCGAACAACAATTGCAAGGCTTGTTGATGGTTGCGGCAATTGATTTCGTCACGTGTCCGGTCATTATTCGCCAGCGCATAACTATGGCTAGCGGCATCTTCGCCGATACGTTCGATGATACCGGCGATCAGCACCGAGCGATCAGACATCTCGAATAAGCTGTATTTAACCGATGAACTGCCGGCGTTGAGCACCAGGATTTTCATGAATATCGTAAAAGGGTGGGATGATTAATGTACAAGCTTCGCCGGTGGCGGTGGGCTGTAGTGGCGCTCCAGATCATGATCGATTTTCGTGGTCAGGCTTTCCACGGCTTTGATGGTCAGGCTGGCGTTGGGGCCTTTGGATTCGGCAATGTAATCGCCGACCAATCTACCATTGTCTACCTTGACCAAACGCCCCATTAGATATGCGAATAAAAAGCTGGGTTTATGTAACCGTCCGATCAAAATGTAGTCGGCTTGGTATAGCTTGCCCAGTTGCGCGGCGGCGTCGGCATGGTCGAACAAATAGCCAACGCCGCTATTGGCGGCTTGCTGCGCCTGGTGCGGTATGGCTACGATTACATAGCCGGCGCGGGCTAATTCTTGTTCCAGCAGCGGTTTGATTGACGCGGTTCTTTGCAATTCAGCGGGGACGCCGGGTGCCAGTGTCAGGTCTTTCAATTCAAAATCCAGGACGGCGATGCGGGTCTGTGCCTGCAAATTAAAGCTTAGAAGGCAAAAAAGCAAACTGCTTGATAGCGTTTTATACATCATGTTTTGTCGGCTTCCTGGGCTTGAATCGCGGTGATGACGACGGTGTTGACGATGTCTGTCACTGTGCAGCCGCGGCTCAAATCATTGACCGGTTTGTTCAAGCCTTGCAGGATGGGGCCGACAGCGATTGCGCCGGAGGAACGTTGTACCGCTTTATAAGTGTTGTTGCCGGTATTCAGGTCCGGAAAAATCAATACTGTGGCGCGGCCGGCGACTTGGCTGTCGGGTAATTTGGTTTTAGCGACGCTGGCGTCTACGGCGGCATCGTATTGCATCGGGCCTTCCAGCTGTAGGTCCGGACGCAGACTTTGAGCGATTTTGACGGCGTCTCTGACTTTGTCCACCGCTTCGCCCTTGCCGGATTCGCCGGTGGAGTAGGACAGCATGGCAACGCGCGGCTCGATGTTGAACATGCGTGCCGTTTCGGCGGCGTTAATCGCGATGTCGGCCAATTGCGTGGCGTTGGGGTTGGGAATCACCGCACAATCGCCATAGACCAATACGCGATCTTCCAGGCACATGAAAAACACGCTGGAAACAATGGACGCGCCGGGTTTGGTTTTAATGATTTCGAAGGCCGGACGAATAGTATGTTGAGTCGAATGCACCGCGCCGGATACCATGCCGTCTGCATAAGAAAGATGTATCATCAAGGTGCCGAAATAGCTGGGATCGGCCATTAGGTCGAAGGCAGTATCGTAAACAATACACCGATGTTTGCGAGCTTGGTAATAGGTTTCCGCGAACAGCGGCCGCAGATCCGATTTTATCGGGTCGATGATGTTGACATTGTCCATCTTCAAGGCCATGGCCTGGATTTTTTGCCGGATCTCAGCTTCGTTACCCAGCAGGGTGATTTTCACGACATCGCGCAGCAGCAAAATCTCCGCCGCGCGCAGAATCCGTTCTTCATTACCTTCCGGTAGCACGATATGTTGCTTCTTGGCCTTGGCGCGCTGCAACAGGTCGTATTCGAACATCAAAGGCGTAATTTTATGCGAAACCTTGCTGCACAGCCGCAGCCGCAGTTCCACCATGTTCATGTTACTTTCGATTAATCCCAGCGCGGTGGCGATCTTGCGGTCATCTTGCGAATGCAGGCGGGCGGTGACCTGGCTGACCTGCATAGCCGTGGTGAAGGTGTCGGAATCCACGCCGAGTACCGCAAACGGTGTGCCGCCCAGGCCATCGATCAATTTTTGCACTTGCGGGGCAGGCTGTTGGTGGCCGGTTAATATCAAGCCGGCGATTTGCGGATAGTTACTGGAGTTGTAGGCCATCAGGCTGGCCATGATGATGTCCGATCTATCGCCAGGCGTGATGATCAAGTCGCCGGTTTCCACATAGTCCAGAAAGTCAGGCACCAACATGGCCGCCACTTTGTAGTGGTACACCTCGCGGCTCATGGTGGCGTTTTCGCCGGAAAATACTTTCGCGCCTATGACCTTGGCAATGTTGCCGATGGTGGGTTTTTCCAGGGACGATTCGGCAGGCACCACGTACACCGGAAATTCGTTGGAATGATTCAAGCTGTGGCGTAGGCTGGCAATTTGATTTTGCGCGACACCGATGATGACTGTGGCCAGCGATTCGCAATCGTGCTCGTGCATGGAATGTTTCAGGCTGGCCAAACCGTTTAAAATTTGTTCGTCGCTACGATTTTCGCCCTGCATAACCGGCATCATCAGGCAGCCCAAATTGTTGGCGACATCGGCGTTGAAATCGAATTCGGAAATGGCATTGCCGTGTCGATAGTCGCTGCCGACACAGAGCACATGATCGCAACGGGCTTTCAACGCTCGGTATTTGGCCAGAATGGTTTTCAGCAGTTCGTCGTACTGTTCGTTTGCCAAGAGCTGCCTGGCTTCCGCGCTGGTGCAGCCATACATGGCATCGTACGGCATGGAGAGCTGATAGCGGTGGCTAATGAATTGAATCAAATCGTCTTTGTCGGTATCGCTTTGAATAATGGGCCGAAAAAAACCGATATTGTCCGCGTAGCCGGATAACATTTCGATGATGGCCAACATGATCAAGGATTTACCGTTACCCTCGTCGACACCGGCAATATAGATGTCTTGCGAAATCAAGGGCTCGCTTGGTGCTTGGGGCTGAGTTGGATTCATGATCGATGACTTAATGTATTGATGGAAAAGTCTAACCGTGGATGTTGCCACATGGGGCGCCGCTTGGCGACTGTATATTTTTATTTATTCGGGCACCGCAGGGGTGTTGGATGCATGCATATAGTCTTTGGCTATCATAGGTTTGGATTTAAAAAATAATGTAATATCAAAATAATTATTGATTAATCTGCAAGCTTGGCTTTAATGGCTATACTACTAGCCGGGCGCAGGGATTACTTGAACAACAGAGATGGCGAAATTTACCGTTTATTTTAAAGACAATGCAATCCATACAGGTGTTTTTGATTCTGGTGTAGTGCATATTGGTCGTGATGAAACCAATGACCTAGTGGTTGATAGTCTTGCCGTCGCGCCCGCGCATGCCGTTGCCGTGATTAAAGACGGCACTTGCGTTCTCAAGCAATTGAACGAAAAATTTCCGCTGTTGGTCAACGATCAGCACACCAAAGAATGGAGTCTGCAAAACAACGACATCATCAATATCGGCAAGCACTATATCGTCTACAACACGACCGATGAATTTTCGGAAAAAGTCCTGGTATCGACGCCAGCCGACTTTGGCGATGCAGACGTGCGGGCCTTAAATGAAAAGCTGGAAGATGCCGTCAAATCCCCCGAAGCCAATTTGCAAGTATTGAACGGCATGCATATCGGTCGAATTCTGCGCTTGAAGAAAGCCATGACCCGCCTGGGCCACGAAGGCGCAGGGGTTATTGTGATAGCCAGACGCAAGGACGGCTATTTCCTTTCCGCCTTGCAAGGGCATGAGGGGCTGGCGATTAACGATGAGCCCTTAGGCGACCGCACCGTACAGTTGCAACGCAACGATGTGATTGTCGTTGATAGTACCTCAATGCAATTTTTCTTGGATTAAGCGTATGACATTTGAAAAAAGCGATGATAAACGCCGTTTTCATAGGATTTTTTACCATACAGGGGCTGTGTTAACCGGTTCGGGGCAAACCTATCCTTGCAAAATTATTGATCTGTCCCTGCGCGGTTGCCTGTTGGATTGTGAGCAGCCCTTAGCCGGTCAGGCCGATACCTTATATAACTTGAAATTCGATTTATCCGAAGAAATCAGTATTAGCATGGAAGTGGCGGCAACTCATGCCGATGCCAACAGGGTGGGTTTTAAATGCGTGCATATCGATATAGACAGCATTTCCAACTTACGCCGATTGGTGGAACTCAACCTGGGCGATAGCGAGTTGCTGGAGCGGGAATTGGCGGCCCTGGGTGATTTGGCGGCCCTGGGTGATTTGGCTGAACAAGCCGATCATTAATCCGGATTGTTTCCTCGATAAAATCAGCTCAATCCTGCCAGCCAAAGTCTAATACGCATACCCCATTCCGACGTATAGCCTACTGTCGTAAAGACAATCTCGCCGGCGGCGTTAATAAAAAATACAGCCGGCACGCCTCTAATCCCATAGCGTTGACCGAGATTGCAGCTGTTGTCGTTCACAACCGGCCAGTTCAGTTGTTTGTCGTTCAGATAGTTCTGTAAGGTGCCGTCGTCGCCCGAGCGCACCGCTACCGTCAATCCCGGATAATCCCGCATTATGTTGCTGATGCTGCCCTGCATGCTTCGGCATATCCCGCACCATTCCGCCCAGAAATACAACACAGCTGGTCCTTTACTTATGCGTTGCATGGGGTTTTCGCCGGTCAGTGTGGTTTGCACTATGGGTGGCGGGGTGCCGCTGACCAAATCCTGATGGACTAAAAATTGCCCCGCAAAGATAAACAGTGCCGCAAATATATAAAATCCCAACTTTTTCAGCATTACAAGCCTTGCATCACGCTGGCTCCGTGCTGTTTTAGCCAGAGCCGGCGTTGTTTAAAGTCGGGTAGGTGTTCGCCAACCAATTGCCAAAAAGCCGGAGAATGATTTTTGTGTTTGATGTGGCAAAGTTCGTGGACTACCACGTATTCCAAAACGGCGGCCGGAGCCAGCATTAGTAGCCAATTCATATTGATGTCGTTTTGCGGACCGCAGCTGCCCCAGCGGCTTTTTTGGGTTTTGATGCGGATGCTGCGCGGAAACAGGGCAAAGCGCGGTGCGTGCAGATCGACCCATAGTTGGACATGCTGTTTGGCCTGGTTTTTCATCCAACGTGTCAACGCTTGCTGGATCAGTGCGGAGTATTGTTCATCGGCAATCCCAACCGGTAATTTCACCCAAAACATCTCGTCGTTAAGCAACTCGATGCGGACCGTTTTGGCTTTGCCGGTGGTGATTTTTAGCGGTAAGCGGCGGCCTTGGTAGGGTATATGCGCGCCATCCCGATACTCGCTTGGTGCTAGCTTGGGGGCGGCGGCTTGCACTCTGCCGGCGACGCGCTTTAGTGCGGCTTCTATCCAGTCTTTTTGGGCTTGCACAAAATCCTGAATGCGCCGTTCGGACACTTTGAGCGGGGCTACCACTTCTATTTTGTCGGCGGTGACCACGATGCGGGTGTTTTTGGCCCGGCTGCTGCGGCGCAGCTTGTAAGGTAAGGGGGCGGTTTGCTTGTTCAAAAAGGCGATTCCAGCATTCTTAATTTAAGCTCGGTCCACATGCTTAAGCGGTCCGAACCGCCGACATGTTGCCCGGAGCCTTTGCTTTTGGCAAGCCATAAGCCGGTACCGTTGAAGCTGTACACGGGCTGCAAGTCGATGCGCTGCGTAGCCGGGACTATGCTCGGCTTCAGATTGTCCAGCACCAAGGGCACTGCGCGCGGCGAGTCGAAATAGGTTAATACCATGTGCGCCTGATTCAGTTCCAAAGCCTTGACGTAGGTAATCCGCAGTTTACTTTCATCGACGCCCATTTCTACCAAAGTAAAATATTTGGCGATGGAGTAATCTTCGCAATCGCCGGCGCCTTTAGCCAGAAACTCGGTAGGTGCCGCCCAGTAATCGGTTTTTTGCCACAGGATAATATCGTCAACAAACTCGACGTTACCGTTGAAAAAATTATTCACCCGCTCCAATTTCTCTGCTTCAGGCCAGCTCTTGCCGTTCTCGATCAAACTTTGCCAGTCCACAAAACGTTGCTTGGCGGCCGCACCGTATTTTTTTTCGACTCTATCCAGCAGGCTCTGATCGATTAACAGGCTGGCTGCCAGCGCAATGCCGCAACATAGGCTGAAGACGAGAACGGCTAATCCGTTGATTGCGCTTTTGTTAACGGCTGGCACCGACGATTCCTATCGCCTTTAAGCGGCGATAATCCTGATCCGATTGCACGTTCTCCGCCAAGATGGAAATATCCAGCAATGTGGAAATTTCTTGCATGGTTTGCACAAAAGCGTGTTTTTGCGAGGAACTGTCGATGCCGTTGCCGATGTCGCGGGCCAGGCGGATAAAGTCCGGTTTCAGGCGTTTGACCAATTCCGCCGACATGGATTGGGTTTCGAAGCGTTTGATCATCACCCTGGCGCCCCAAGCATGCACAGTCTCTATGAAGGCCTGATAGGCGTCTATATCCTTGACGACGGCATAAGCCGACAAACTGAATACCAGCTTTTTGGCTTCCGCCGGATTTTGTTTGATTAGTTTTTCCAACCAGAGCCGGAAATCGCTGTTTTTGATAGTGCGGGTCGATACGTTGACGGCGATGGCGTGTTCAATGTGGTTGTGTCGAATATGCTCCAACGCGATGCGAATGACGCCTTTATCCAGGTCGACGATTTTGGCGAATTTTTCGGCAATCGAGATGAATGGACCGATGGCCACCAGGCCGCCTTGTTTATCGTGTACCTGAATGAAAGCCTCTTCCATCAACAGTTCGCCGCTACTGAATGCGGCGATCTGGCCGATATACCAAACCGAGTAACCGTCGTTATCGACGCAATCGAAGACCAAGTCCTTCCAGGTGGCAATATCACGCGCAAAATTATCGCCGGTGCGGATGAAATAACTGTTAGTGCCGATCAGATGGGCTTGTTCATAAGCTTCGTGGGCGGCTTCCAATAAAATTTCGGTGGTCAGCAGCGGATTGAAAGCAACCACGCCAATGTGGGCCAAATCGGTTTTTTGGTAACGTTCGCCTAATTCGGTTACTTCGTTGCTCAAGGTTTTCATCAACCCTTCCAATTGTTCCGCATTCCCAAGCTTCAGCACGAGTGCAAATTCGGCGCCGTAGAATCGATAAGCTTTGCCGGCTTGTGCTCCAGCCAGATCGGCGATTTTTCCCAGGATGGCGGCAAACGCTTGTAAGAATTGATCGATCACGTCGCTATCGCGCTCTTTGACCAGATCGACCAAACTATCGATTTTTATCAAAACCACAAAGGCATCGGCGTCTTCCAATGCCAAATTTTTCATGTCGGTTTCGAACACGGACTTTTTATACAGCCCGGTCAAGTCATCGCGTAACAGGCTGGCGCCCATTTGATCCAGCTTGCCATGCAACGCTGCTATCGTGGTTTTGATCTTATGCGACATGGTGTTCATTGATGCCGCCACGTTGCGCACTTCGCGGGTCCAGGGCAAGGCTTCGATGCTTTCGAAATGGCCGTCGCTGATCTGCTGAGCCAGTAAATCGATTCTACTTAGCGATGCCAGCGTGACGCGCAATAACAAGGCTAACAGGGCAATGGATAGTAAAAATGCCGCCAGGGAATAATAAAATCCGGATTTGGCTTGCTCATACAGTTTTAAATAGGCATAGCCGGAGTTGACTGTCACGTAGATCACGCCGCTCATGTTCCAGCCCGAGCTGATTTCGCTTTCGGCGGTGGCCGATGTCATGGGCAGCAGTTCCGTAAACCAGTCCGGCACACCTTCTATGCGTTTGTCGCTGCTCAGGGCTACCAGCTCTTTGTTGTCGGCGTCGACCAGCCTGATTTCCTTGTAATAACCCATATCAAAAATGGCGCTCATCATGGTTTTAATCACCGGGTCGCGGTTATCAACCATGTAAGGGCTAAGCGATAGACCCAGCGAGGTGGCCGTATCTTGGGCGTGGTTTTTTGATTCGCCTTCCAGATAGTCCTTGATGTTGTTGACGCTCAATGCGAAATTGACGCTGAAAATCATCAAAAACAGCGCGGATATCAGGATTAACAATTGCTTGGATAATGACATTTGGCTCAGCTTCCCGTGGCTTCTTGATTGATCATATGCGTCGCGAGTTGTTGTAAGGCGGTACGGATGTTTTCGCGCAGGCGTGGGTCTGTCTCAATTTCATCCAAGGCTTTGTTCATGCATAGCATCCATTGATCGCGCTCCGATTCGCCAATTTGAAACGGAAAGTGTCTGGCGCGCAGCATGGGATGGCCGAATTCTTCGATAAACAAATTGGGGCCGCCCAGCCAGCCGGAGAAGAACTTAAATAATTTGTCTTTGGCGCTTGCCAAGCTGGGGGCATGCATGGCCCGGATGCCCTGGGCTTCCGGCAGAATATCCATGTAAAAGTAGAATCTGTCGACCAGGCTGCGCAACGCATTCTCGCCGCCGATTAACTCGTAGGGGGTGGGGCTCATGTCCTATTTAACCTCGTATGTGCAATTTCTTTAGGTATACTAGCAGACGGTACCGACAATGCCTTGAAACTCCAGGGCCGTTGCGCGGTCATAGCATTACTTGTAACTTTGAGAGGATAACTGATCATGCGTTTAAATACTGCAACTGCTCGTTCGGAAGCCGGCATACTGGCGACCAATAAGGTTTTAAAGAATACTTATTTATTGCTATCGATGACTTTGCTGTTCAGCGCTGCTATGGCTGCGGTAGCCATGACGCTGGATTTGCCGCATCCGGGCTTGATTATCACCATGGTAGGCTATTTCGGCCTGCTGTTTTTAACCACCCGTTTCAGTAACAGTGCTTTGGGCTTGGTGTTTGTGTTTGCATTGACCGGTTTCATGGGGATGACCTTGGGGCCGATTTTAAACATGTATATACATGCGTTCAGCAACGGTCATGAACTGATTTTAACCGCACTGGGCGGTACCGGCGTGATTTTCCTTGGTTTGTCAGGCTATGCCTTGACCACCCGCAAGGATTTTAGTTTTATGGCCGGCTTCCTGATGGTGGGCGTTCTGGTAGCGTTCTTCGCGGGTTTGGCTGCGTTACTGTTCTCGGTACCCGCGCTGTCGTTGGCGGTTTCTGCGATGTTCGTATTGTTGATGTCCGGTATGATTTTGTATCAAACCAGTGAAATCATCCACGGCGGCGAAACCAACTACATTTTAGCTACCGTGTCATTGTACGTGTCCATCTACAACCTGTTCACCAGCTTACTTCAACTGTTGGGCGTATTCGGTGGTAACGACTGATAATTCGGTCAAATGTCTTATCACAGTGCGTGCTAGACAAAGCGGGCTGTTAGAGCAACGTTGATAAAGAAAATGCCCCGTCGGGAAGCCGGCGGGGCATTTTTTTTGAGTATGGGCATTAAAGCTGGGGGGCGAGCGAAGGGCTGGTTTTCGCCTGTTACTTAACCCGTCCGCAAGGATGTATATGGGCCTCTTTAATGTTGTTCGGGGCTATACCAAGCTTCAGCTGCCATTTTGTACATTTCTTGAAAAATGACTTTCAATAATTGAAAAGCTGAAATAGCTATAAGCGCCCCGATAGTGACTCCGGCCATAGCGACAAGTGCAATTTTCATAATGCCTCCTCAGTTGATCGAATAAAGTGTGAACAGCGTCTAAAAAAATCCCGCTTCGGGCGCGATTTTCCTATGTTAAACAAGGATTTCAAGTGGTTTTTAAACGACATCTGTCGCGCGATTTTTCAATGTTACGTATCTTCAGAGACTTAACATTGGACCTTAATGTTGTTTGCTAAAAATTTTTTTTCAGAGGCTATGACTCTAGCTGGCGGACGCTGATTTTTGAAAAACGTTTAAGCGGATATTATCGGATCGGACTTATACTCTGGTGCTGCGGTTAATAGACGCAAAAGGGACCTTGTATTATCCACCCGTGTTTTTCAGGAGATAATAAAATCTCGAAAAACATGCCTGAGGGGCACCTCAGGTTTGGGTCACTGGATGCCGTATCGGACCTTGGACTATTGAAGCCCGAG